>CBFIBF010000088.1:0-1014 GCA_965660795.1 Gammaproteobacteria bacterium | reverse complement strand
GCGCCTGTAATTATTGCTGTTTTCATACACGATTTGCTTGTGAAATAATATAATTAAAAATTTCAGATAATTTATTTTTATTTGTAGGAAATATTTTATCAAGACATCTATCAGCTTGAGTTTTGTAGGTATGACACAAATCTAATGCATCATTTTTAGTAATATAATTTAATATATTTTTATTATTTTGATCCTGGTCTGCATCTATAATATCGTCAACAATCTGAAATGTTCTACCTACAAAGTTTCCATATTTTTTTGCTAGCCGAGCCTCTCTCACCATATTTAAGGAATAAAAGGGGGCGGATATACAAAATTCAAATAGTCTGGCTGTCTTGAGCTCATGTATATGCAAAACTTTATCCAAACTAATTTTTTTTGTGTCATTTTCAATATCAACAGACTGACCACCTGCTAATCCATAAGCGCCTGCTATTTCTGCAATTATCTGACAGATATGGGCATTATATTTTTTTGATAAAATCTCAAACGCTAACGTTAACATTCCATTACCTGCTAATATAGCTTGAGCTTCATCAAACTTTTTATGTGTAGATAATTTTCCTCTTCTATAATCATCATTATCCATACTGGGTAAATCATCATGAACTAATGAATAGCTATGAATTAGCTCTATAGCAAGCATCAGGTTTAAATAGTATGATTTTTTTAGACCAAGGCTTCTTGATACTTCTCGAACTAGTACTGGACGAATTCTTTTGCCGCCATTGCTTAGGCTATACCACATAGCTTTCATTAAAACATTAGATGTTTTATAAGCATCAAAGAATGTCTTGAGGTCTTTATTAAAAGCCACTCTTTGATTAGATATATATTTTTCTGTAATCATTAATTAGTCTATTATGACAGAAAGGTAAGATTATATGGAAAGTAAAAAATATCTATTCGCTATATTGTTATTTCTTTTGATTTCTTTTACTTATTACAATATCTCGATTATTGAAAATATATTTATTGAAAATGTTAACACTCTGGAAAGGCTTTACTTACATA
>CBFIBF010000087.1:0-1037 GCA_965660795.1 Gammaproteobacteria bacterium | reverse complement strand
GTAATATCACCCATGTTTGTTGAAAGCTTAATCAATTTAATCTCCTTTGATGTATTATCATGTATAATGTCACTACATGATGTTGTGCTCATAAAAACCATTAATAATAATAGATATTTTATCCTGTAAATCTTGAACATTTTAATAATGATACATTAAATGAATTTATACATCCATAACACCTTAACAAACAAAAAAGAACTATTTATTCCTCATAAAAAAAATAAGGTCAACATGTATGTTTGTGGACCAACTGTATATAGTAATCCTCACATCGGAAATGCTCGTGCGGCACTTATTGGTGATTTGTATTTTCGTTTATTATCTGAACTTTTTTCTGAGGTGACTTACATAAGAAATCTAACAGATGTCGATGATAAAATCATTGCGCAATCTAAAAAAACAGGCGTACCAATTAATGAGATAACTGAATCTGTTTCTAATTCATACAAAGATAATATGTTAAACCTCAACATGTTGAAACCTACTTATGAGCCCAGAGTTACAGACAACATTGATAACATTATAGAAACCATCAACAAAATCATAGCCAATAAATCAGCCTACATTTCAGATGGTCATGTAGTATTTGATATGGAATCATATAAACAATATGGCGCATTGTCTAAGAAGGTAGCTGAAGACCTAATTGATGGGGCCAGAATAGAGCCTGAATCGTATAAAAAAAACCCAAAAGATTTTGTTTTATGGAAGCCAGCACTAAATGATGATTGTGGATGGTCAAGTCCGTGGGGCTATGGGAGGCCTGGATGGCACATTGAGTGCACTAGTATGATTAAGAGCTTGATAGGTAACAATCAAACCCTAGACATACACGGAGGAGGCAATGATTTAATATTCCCTCATCATGAAAATGAGATTGCTCAAGGATCATGTTGTTCTTCTGCTAATTATTGCAACTATTGGTTTCATAATGGAATTGTTTTAGTTAATAAAAAGAAAATGTCAAAGTCTCTGGGCAATGTAATTTTAGTATCGGATATACTTAAGGACATCAATCCAAACATCATAAGATT
>CBFIBF010000086.1:0-1041 GCA_965660795.1 Gammaproteobacteria bacterium | reverse complement strand
TTACAAACATTGAAATATTCTTCTAAATGAACAACTACTGACTTTAGATCAAATTCTTTACAACTATATATATCTAATTGGAGTAGACCAGGATTAGACTCATCCCAAATATGAATAACAATATGACTGGTCTCTATTAACGCCATGCATGTTGTTCCGCGATTACCAGGTTGATCAACATAAGTAATAGATGGTCCTTGCATTAACTTCATATCAATTTTATCTATTAATTGTTTCATCCATTCAAGTATCTCATGAAGAGCCTCCTTTTTGGGGCAATCATCAACTTCCGCTCTTAATACTAGATGTTTGTGATCTAATTGCATAATCTATTAGGTTCAATATAATTAGTTCCAGTAATTATTTAGCCAAATCATGGATAATAAAAAAATATATTATGAATATGACTTTTCAACTGAATCTGCAGTCGGGATTGAGTATGAAAAATATTTACATCAAAGTCAAAGTAAATATCAAAAAATAGACATAATAAAAACAAAATATTATGGTAATGCAATGTACCTAGATGGTTGTTTTATGCTTTCAGAGAAGAATCAAGATTATTATCATGAAGAGTGTGTAAAACTTATTCCTAATAATGCAAAAAAAATATTAATCATAGGTGGCGGTGATTGTGCGATTGCTAAGCTTATATCAAAGCATTTTTCTGTAGAACAAATAGATGTTGTTGAAATAGATAAAAAGGTAGTTGATATATCAAAAAAATATTTTCCAAAACATTTTAATTACAAAAAAGATGAAAAAATGAAGATAAACATAATAATAGAAGATGGATATGCTTATTTAAAGGCATCGGATAAGAAGTATAATTGCATAATTATAGATTCAACCGATCCAATCAATCAGGCAAAAATATTAGTAACTAAAAAATTTCTAAAGGAATGTTACAAATCTCTTACTAAAATGGGTGTAATAATACAGCAATCTGGTTCACCATTGAAAGATATTAAAACTATAATTGAACCTTTAAGAAAAAAATATAAAGATTTAGGTTTTGTAAATGAAAGCGTTATAAACTTT
>CBFIBF010000085.1:0-1046 GCA_965660795.1 Gammaproteobacteria bacterium | reverse complement strand
GATAACATATGGCCTTTGGACATTTCATTTAAAGCAGCAAGATGAGGAAACCCTGGTGCTCTTATTTTTAACCTGTATGGTTTATTAGCGCCATCAGAAATCATGTATACACCAAATTCTCCCTTTGGGGCTTCAACACATGAATAAGTTTCACCAGCAGGTAAACAATATCCCTCGCTAAATAATTTAAAGTGGTGTATCAATGATTCCATGCTGTCTTTCATTTCATCTCTATCTGGTGGAGCAATTTTTGAATTAGAAGATATAAAATCACCATCATCATTTTTCAACCAATCACAACATTGTTTTATAATTTTTGCAGACTCTCTCATTTCCTGTATTCTCACTAAGTATCTATCATATGTGTCACCTTCAGTACCTATAGGTATATCAAATTTAAGATTCTTATAAATTTCATAAGGTTGTTTTTTTCTCAAATCCCATTCAACGCCAGAACCTCTTAGCATAGGTCCAGTGAAACCAAGATCAATGGCTCTCTCAGGCGATACCACCCCAATGCCCACTGTCCTCTGCTTCCATATTCTATTTTCTGTTAATAAGTTCTCATATTCATCAACATTTTGTGGAAATCTATCCACGAAACTATCTATAAAATCAAGAAGAGAGCCTTCTCTGTTGTAATTAAGACTTTTGATTTGATCAAGGTTTTGATTTTTGTTGGTCATGAACTTCGGCATAGTTTTAGGCAAGTCTTTAGCTACACCTCCTGGTCTGTAGTAAGTTGCATGCATTCTAGTGCCAGAAACTGCTTCATAACAATCCATTAAATCCTCTCTTTCTCTGAAAGCATAGAGAAATACAGACATTGCTCCAATATCAAGAGCGTGGGCGCCCAACCATAAAAGATGATTTAGAATTCGAGTAATTTCGTCAAACATCACTCTTATGTATTTTGCTCTTTCAGGTATATCAAGCTTCATGATATCTTCAATTGCAAGAACATAAGCATGTTCATTACACATCATTGAGACATAATCCAGTCTATCCATATAGCCGATGCTTTGATTGTATGGTTTTGATTCAGC
>CBFIBF010000084.1:0-1051 GCA_965660795.1 Gammaproteobacteria bacterium | reverse complement strand
TGTCATCTAGTTAATGATGAATATGCTCTATTTACTGATGAAAAACTTCATAACACAGGTATTGGTTTTAAATCATCAATGTACGTTGAACCACCTAGGAAAAAAGTTGTTCTAGCTCCTGGAGTTGAAGTTGATGTCGATACATCTGTATATGCAAATGATTCAAGATTTAAAGATGAAATTAAACCTAATGATTTAGGACTTTATCTTATTACTCAAGATCCAAATGACCGTTGGAAAATTAGGACACCGCAGCTTAGAAATGTAGAACTATCAGGCCCGTATATGCATAACGGACAATTATCTACTCTAAAAGAAGTTGTAGAATTTTATAACCAAGGCGGCGTGACAGAGGTGGGAAGAATGAAAAATGAGACTATTAGTCCACTAATATTCCCCTTAAATCTCTCTGAGCGAGAAGTAGATGATGTTGTAGAATTTCTAAAAACTTTAACTGGATCCAATATGGACACATTAGTTCTTGATGCATTTGCTGCACCTATTGGAGACGTATCTCTTAAAGATCCGAACTGGTTCCATGACAATAAACTCAAGTACTAGTATGAAGTTAAAATTTCTATGTAGTGCCTTTATACTGGTGCTCTCAATAGTCCATTCTACTCATGCAAATGATATGCTTATGGATCCTATGCCTGCAGCGAAACCTGCACCTGATTTTAACTTGATGGGGATGGATGGAAAAATGCATTCACTCGAAGATTTAAAAGGTAAATTCGTATTAGTTAACTTTTGGGCTACATGGTGCAATCCCTGTAAGGTAGAAATGCCTCTTTTGGAAAAACTACATCAAACACTTAAAAGCGATAAGTTTACTGTCTTAGGTCTTCATGTAGGTCCTGGTCCTGAAAACATTGAAGAATTTAAAAAGCTTATGCCAATCACTTTTCCTATATATGTTGACATGGATCTTGAGGTTAACTGGGGTGTACCTGGCTTACCCACAACATTTCTACTAAACCCTGAAGGAAAACTAATCTATAGAGCTGTAGGTAAGAGAGAGTTTGCATCTGATCAAATGATTAATTTCTTA
>CBFIBF010000083.1:0-1076 GCA_965660795.1 Gammaproteobacteria bacterium | reverse complement strand
ATATCTCTGACCTATTAAATTCCATATCATCAGTGAGCATAAGTTCTAATGGAGGTATTGGCCAAACTACATCTATTTTCACCAGAGGAACAGAGAGTAATCATACAAAATTTTTACTCAACGGAGTTGAGCTCAACCCAGGAACACTTGGCTTAGCGCCTATTCAAAATATAGCAATTAACACAATAGATAAAGTAGAAATTATAAAGGGATCCTCATCTTCATTATATGGTGCAAATGCCATTGGGGGTGTCATAAATATAATTACCAAAAATGATACTGATTCAGTTAGTCTTTCATCAGGATCATGGTCAACAAATGAAGGAACGTTATTAAAAAGTTTCACCATAGAAGATACCGATGTTCAATTAAGCATAAATCGAAAGGAGTCTAAATCAATACCAGCAAAAGTTACATCAAATAAAAGGCATTCTCATAACAGCGAGAACCTAATGCTGAATATTAAAAAAAATATAGGTGATTACAAGCTCATGTCCAATATCTTTAGTTCAAGAGGAAATACTCAATATGATTCTTTTGGATCTAATTTAAATCAAGATCATGATGATTATTTTTATATGTTAGGTATTACAAATTATATTAAAAGCGACATTTTGGATGTTAAATATACAAAATCTCAAAATAAAATTACTCAATCAGCGCCCGCTGCAACTGATTTTACTAAGACGCTTAGAGATAAATACGAAATATCATACATAAATAACAAAGATGTAAATGTTTCAAAATTTGGTCTCACTTACACTAAAGAACACATGAGTGAACTATCATATGGTACTAGATATATTGCTAATCCAATAATAAAGGAATTATTCGTTCAAAATGATTATAGCAATACCTCTTCATTTATAAACTTTGGAGCCCGATTAATTAATCACTCTCAGTTCGGTGATTTTACCTCTGGTAATTTTGGTATATCTTTATTCGATAATGAAGATGTTTACTCATTTAATATTAATAAATCCTTGAGAGCGCCAGATGCAACAGATTTATATGGTTATGGTGGCAATCCTAATCTTCAGCCTGAAGAGGCTGTATCATATGAGTTTGGTGTCAAA
>CBFIBF010000082.1:0-1137 GCA_965660795.1 Gammaproteobacteria bacterium | reverse complement strand
AAGATAGTCAGTCTTTTTAAAATCCTAAGAGATAACGATCCAGAGCCAGTTACAGAACTTACTTTTAAAAGCCATTTTCAATTGCTTATAGCTGTCATCTTATCTGCACAAGCAACCGATAAAAGTGTCAACGCTGCTACCTCAAAATTATTTAAAGACGCGCCAACACCTGAGAAAATATTTAAACTTGGAGTCAGAAAGCTCAAAACTTATATAAAGACTATAGGCTTATATAATGCGAAGGCCGTCAATGTCATCGCAACATCTGAAATTATTTGGAAAGAGTATAAAAATAAAATTCCAAGAACTAGAGAAGAGCTTATGAAGTTACCCGGTGTGGGCAGGAAAACAGCTAATGTAGTTTTAAATAATGCTTTTGGTCAACATACAATTGGAGTTGATACGCATGTCTTCAGAGTCTCAAATCGTCTTGGACTTGCTCCAGGTAAAACAGTTGAAATTGTAGAGAAAAAATTAATTAAAAATGTTCCTGATGAATTTAAAAAACATGCGCATCACTGGTTAATTATACTTGGGCGATACACTTGTATTGCCAGAAAACCCAAATGTTATGATTGTAAGGTAGAAAAATTCTGTCCATTTAAATCTAAAACAAAAAGATCAAAATCCAAAGCTATAATTTAGATATAAGTTTTTCTCCGACATGTTTCTATAGGGTAATTTTTGATACTGATAGGTAGCACTAATTTTTTTTGTTGGAGCAAGGAATTTATCTACACCGAACGATAAGACAGGACGAGTCTTATCAAAACTTTCATCAAGATTTACAGTCGAGATACTGACTGCAGCTGTTGGTATGAGGCGATCAACTGAGTGATAAAGATCATGCTCTAGTCCAAGACTACCTTTATAAATTATATCATCTTGTGACTTTTCATATTTTAATCCTAAAATAATAGTGTTTGATTCATCTTCGATCTCATTATATGTAACAGGATATTGCGCAGACTTTTCGGTATAGCCGTTTTGTTTTTTTATAGAATTTCTAAATGCAGCGAAAGGAGAATAGACAGCTCCATCTTTCATATTTTTGTTGTATCTTAACTCAAGAAGATATGACTCAGCACTGACAATTGTGTCGCCTGTTGCTTCTTCAGAGGCCCCTGATTGAACTCG
>CBFIBF010000081.1:0-1256 GCA_965660795.1 Gammaproteobacteria bacterium | reverse complement strand
ATTATTCTCCATCGTAGAGACTTTCATAAATTTCAGCTTTTGTACGCTTTATATCCTTTATGTTTTTCTCTGTTTTATTTGTGTTCTCTTCCATTGTTATTTCCTTTCAAAATAAAAAAACCGGGCAAGTGCCCGGCTAAATAAACGAATGCAAACGGGCACTACATATGTATGTAAACCACCACTTGCACGACGTTTAAATTTTGCATACTTAAAAAATAGCATCAATTTGAAATAACCATGTGCAATTGTGAAAAAATATTTCACAATCAAGTTATGTTGTGAAAGCTGAAAATTCTACTTTCTTTTTCCAGTTCTATTAGTACGAAAATCGAGACGCCCTTTTCTTTTACTCATGTGGTTTTTTTTTCGTTTCTCACGTCTTGCTTCTCTAATTTCTTTTTCAGCCATATAACTATGTTAATGTTATTACATGAATAACAACTACTCGCAATCGATTCCCAAAATTGGTCTTGGTACCTATAACATGACACCTGAAGAAGCAGAACTCATGACTTATGAATCTATCAAACATGGTTATAGACACATTGATACAGCAGCAATATATAGAAATGAACAGGGTGTTGCTCAAGGATTGTCAAAGGTTTTTGAAGAAACTGATTTACAACGAGAAGATATATTTATTACCACTAAATTATGGCCAGGCGGATTACTAGGAGTCGATTTAGTTAAAAGCTACGATGGAGCAAGAAAGTCATTCGAAAAAAGTATGCAACGTTTAGGTTTAGAGTATTTAGATTTATATCTAATTCACTCCCCTCATGCAAAAGAAAAAAGACTCGACCAATGGAGAGCACTAGTTGACTTAAAAGAATCTGGAAGAGTTAAACAAATTGGAGTATCTAACTGGGGAGAAACACATATTAATGAATTATTAGAAAATGATTTACCTTTACCTGATGCAAATCAAATAGAGCTACACCCCTGGTCTCAAAAACCTGATTTAGTTAAATATCTAAGATCACATGATATTGAAATTATTGCTTACAGTAGTTTGGTGCCTCTATCTACATGGAGACACAAAAAGGGTGAAAATAGTAAAAAAACTGAAGAGATGCAATCAATAGGAAATCAGGAAAGCTCACCTTTCAAAGTACTTGCTGAAAAATATAACGTTACAGAAGCGCAATTTTTACTGCAATGGGCTATTCAAAACAACTATGCTGTTTTACCAAAAAGCATTCAGATTGATAGGATGCAAGAGAATTTTGATTTTGACTTCGTGATTGCTGAAG
>CBFIBF010000080.1:0-1280 GCA_965660795.1 Gammaproteobacteria bacterium | reverse complement strand
ATTCATTTTTCTGAAAAAATTAAGATTGCATTTTCTACATGGATTTTTGCAATTTTCATTCAACTTGTAATGCTAAATTATTTTAGGCTTGAAATTGATTTATTATTATTATCAGTATGGATTCTGATTCCAATAACTCTTCTTGTCATCAAATATATAATTAAAAAGAAATCAAAACATACTATTGAATCTGATATTCATTTAATTGGTAATCATTATACTTTTAATGAATATGAAATTAAAACTTTAGAAAACAAAGGCTTCCTCATATTTTACCATGATGATTTTAATTTAAAATTGATAAAATCTATTAAGAATAAATCATTGCTAGTTTTAAACTTATCTAAGAAAGAATTAGATACAGTTAATATTAATCATTACCATGATAATAATATTATAAATTTAGATGATTTTTTTGAGCAATACTTGAGAAAAGTTAATATTGCATCAGACTATAGCTATATCTTTCCTAAACCATTCACAAGATCATCTTATTTAGCAAAAAGAGTTATTGACTTCATTGCAACAACAATCCTTTTGCCAATTCTAATTCTTTTAATTTTCTATACATTTTTTATGAAAAAGAAAAATAAAATTAATGATTCTATTTTTTTCGAACAAAAAAGATATGGTTTAAATAAATGTAGCTTTAATATTATTAAACTCAGAACAATGCATGAAAATTCAGAAATGTTTGGTAATACTGAGAAATCTGATTCAAGAGTATATTCATTTGCAAAAAATATTAGAAATCTTAGGTTAGATGAACTTCCACAACTTTTAAATATTATGTTCGGCGAAATGCATTTAGTTGGTCCACGTGCAGAATGGATAAAGTTAGCTGACAACTATGAAAAGAATATAGATCATTATCACCTAAGACATACTGTGCGACCTGGAATAACCGGTTGGGCACAAGTTATATATCGATACGGAACTGACCTTAATGATGCAAAGCAAAAATTTATGTATGATTTATACTATATAAAGCATTGGTCTATATGGCTGGAAATTGAGATATGTTTTAAAACATTTTTGGTTATTTTAGACAAGAGTGGATTTTAATATAAACTTTGTTTTTCAAAACCAACCACTTCAGAACGTGTTGCTGATGTGGTATATTATCGATAATTACCAACAAGAGAGTGTTACACAAGTGTTACACAAACATTTTGATCGATTTATACGGACTTTCACTATTGAAAACACTCGCCCGGGTGGCGGAATTGGTAGACGCAAGGGACTTAAAATCCCTCGAGAGCAATCTCGTGCCGGTTCGA
>CBFIBF010000079.1:0-1402 GCA_965660795.1 Gammaproteobacteria bacterium | reverse complement strand
TCTCCCTTCTTAAAGATTGTTATATTACATGGGATGATGGGCTTGTTGAGGATATGCTAGAGAGTTTTTTTACTCGCATTAAATCTAATTCAATCAATAGTATTTCTGATTTTAGATACTGGTTTGATATCACAGGTCTACAAAGACACATTAAAGCAATTGGAATATTTTCTAGACTCAATTATAGAGACAATAAAGATGGGTATCTAAAAGATATCCCTAGAACATACGCTTATGTTGATAAAGTCCTGAATAAATATAAAGATTTATCTAACTTAAATGAAATTTTTAATAGCCTAGAGATAGCTAATAAATTATAAAATGAAAGTAATTATTTTATCGTCTGGTAAAGGTACAAGAATGATGCCTCTTTCTGAAAATACTCCGAAACCAATGCTCGAAGTCAATGGGCAGTCACTTCTACAAAATAAAATTGATTTATGCAAAGCTGCAGATCTTACAGAAATTAATATCAATGTAGCTTATAAGAAAAATGTCATTATCGATTTTATAAAAGCATCACAAGAAAATATTAATATTATTGACGAAGGAGATGAGCCTCTTGGTACAGCTCAAGGCATAAGAAATATCAGTAAAGATTTTGATAATAATTTCATAGTAATAAATAGCGATATTTGGACAGACTATGAATTGAAAAAACTTAAAGATACAGATCTTAATGAAAACTTAGCTCATATCATTTTAATTAAAACACCCTCTTACCTTAAAGGTGATTTTGATGTTAATGATAATAAGATATCAGTTGGAACTGACTTCGTGTTCTCAGGTATTGGAAAGTATGATAAAAATTTATTTGAAATTCATAAAGATAAAGAACTAGGAGATATTCTGCGAGCTGAAGAGAAAATTGCTTTTAGTATTTACGATGGTCTTTGGATGGATGTTGGAACACCAGAAAGATTAGAGCAAATCAGACAGCTAGAACAAGACCCCAAGTAATTAGAAAAGCCCCAACCACTCTTCGATATGCAAGCGGATAGTTATAGGAAACTTTTTCAAATAAAACAAAAACAGTTAACACTATAACCCAGAGAATATTCATTACACCGAGTGCAAAAAGAGTAAGCATTAAAGCCCAGCAACAACCTACACAATAAAAGCCATGTTTATATCCAACAATAAATGCGCCTAAATTTCCATCTTGCCAGTTATTAGTGAGAAAGCTAAGTGGTGACTGACATACATTAAGGCATGCGTCTTTGTAAGGTGTAAATTGATAGATGCCTGCCATGATTAAAACAAATGCTGCAAGATATGCATGCATAGGCTCCATCATCATATTTAAATATCCATTAGTATGAAGAAAATATTGAGGCATGGTAATAAATAAACTAAACAAAACCCAGCTTGATAAATAACCAGAAAGCAAAAACATAGGAGA
>CBFIBF010000078.1:0-1412 GCA_965660795.1 Gammaproteobacteria bacterium | reverse complement strand
GATAACAATGAGTCTCTTGGCATAGGATCTGGTTCTACTGTCAACATACTTATTGATAAACTTGCAAAAGTAAAAAATAAGATTGAATGTGTCGTATCAAGTTCAGAAAAATCAACCCAGCTACTATTAGCTAATGGTTTTAAAGTATCGCAATTAAGTGAAGTAGGAAAGTTAACAAAATATATAGACGGTGCTGATGAAGTTAATAAATATCTTCAAATGATCAAAGGTGGAGGAGGCGCATTGACAAGAGAAAAAATCTTGGCGCATAACTCTGAAAAATTCATTTGTATTGTCGATGAATCAAAAAAGGTAGATGTCCTGGGAAAATTTCCACTGCCTATTGAGGTTATACCTATTGCTAGAAGTTCTGTTTCCTTGGAATTAATAAAAATTGGAGGAAGGCCCGTTTTGAGAAGTGATTTTATTACAGATAATGGTAATCTTATTATAGATGTTCATAATTTAGAAATTCTGGAACCAATTGACCTTGAGAAAAAGATTAATAACATCCCTGGTGTAGTAACAAATGGTATTTTTGCGCTCGATCATGCAAATTTATTGTTATGCGCGAACGAGAGAGAGGTTGAAATTTCTGAACCTATCGTTTAGAGAATTGAGTAGCTTTTCTAGCTTTACGTAAACCTACCTTTTTACGCTCAACTTTTCGGTCATCTCTGGTGACAAAACCCTCTCTTTTAAGTATAGGAAGAAGATCATTTTGATACTTAACTAATGCTCTCGTTAATCCATGGACTATGGCTCCAACTTGACCACTTTTACCTCCGCCCACGACAGATACATTTAGGTTTACTTTGTCCTGCATTTGCGTTTTTGTCAAAGGCGCAAGAAGGTATGCTGAAAGTGTTGCAGATTTGGTAAATTCGTCGACATTTTGTGAATTGATTTTAATATCTCCAGTTCCGCTGTATAAATAGACTCGTGCACTTGATGTCTTTCTTCTACCTGTACCGTAAGTCTTGTGCATAATTTTATATCTCTAAAACAGTTGGTTTTTGTGCTCCATGACTATGTTTTTCATTTTCAAATACTTTTAGTTTTTTGATCATGGATCTTCCTAGAGGATTTTTTGGCAACATTCCTTTAACGGCATTCTTAATGACAAAATCAGCTTTCTTATCAATCATTTTAGCCAGAGGAGTAGACTTCAAATTTCCTATGTAACCAGTATGTTTATGGTAAATCTTATCTGATAATTTATTGCCTGTTACCTTAATCTTCTTTGCATTAATAACAATAATATAGTCACCTTCATCAGTATGGGGTTGATATTGAGGTTTATGCTTGCCTTTGAGCATCATTGCTACCTTAGATGCTAAACGTCCTAAAATAACGTCTGTAGCGTCTATGACATACCACTGTTTATTGCTATCATTTATACTCACGGATAG
>CBFIBF010000077.1:0-1438 GCA_965660795.1 Gammaproteobacteria bacterium | reverse complement strand
CATTCGGTCAACAGTCTGTCTCCATAACTGTGAACATTCAAGGACATTTGCCTTATCAACCGATGTAATTTTTTTATTTCTTTTTTTTGCAATATCGATAGCAAACTTAGTGATTCTTTGCACTTCAGATTCAGAATAAAGCATCGTATTGTAACCAATTCTATCTCCGTTTATATCTTTGAATCCTCTAGGTTCACCAAAATAGACATCACCTATCAATTCTCTAATAATCACAATATCAAGGTCATTTATTAAATCAGCTTTAAGAGATGAATATTTAGATAGCGTATTGAATACAAAAATTGGTCGTATATTGATATATAAGTTTAAATACTTTCTCAATGTAAGTAATCCATATTCAGGTTTAAGTTCTCGAGGATTGTTATCATATTTTGGTGTCCCAACTGATGCTAACAATACAGCGTCGCAATCCCTCGCTCTTTCTAGCGTTTCATTGGTGATAGGTTTATTACATTTATCTAAAGATGCTCCACCTATGTCTGCAAATTCATAAGATATATTAGTTAATTTAGATTCATTGAAGTAATCAATGATCTTCAAAGCCTCTGTAGTGATTTCAGGTCCAATCTCATCTCCAGGAAGTATTAAGATATTCTTTTTATTCATTACCGAACAACCAAGGTTTATTTTGCCTCATTTTACTCTCATAAGATTTAATTTCATCTTTAAACCTCAAAGTTAACTCGATATCATCCAAATTATTAATAATGCGATCTTTATAAGAGTCATCTATGGAAAAGCTAATTTGTTCACCATTTGGCTTAGTAATGTTTTCACTTTCAAGATCTATGCTTAAAATATATTCGCTTTCCTTTAAAGTAGTATTGATAATGTCTTCTATAACTTGTGCATCTAGCGAAATTAACAATAATCCATTTTTAAAACTGTTACGTGAGAATATGTCAGCAAAGCTCTCGGCAATAACAACATCAATGCCATAATTTTGAATTGCCCATACTGCATGTTCACGTGATGAGCCGCAACCGAAGTTTGCTTTAGCAATTAAAATTTTTCCATTTCTGAATGGTGATTTATTTAATATGAAACTAGAATCTTCTTCTCTTTCTTTAGTACTATCAAGAGTAGCTGTTTCGTTATATCTCAAAGAGTCAAACAAATATGGTCCAAAGCCAGATTTTTTAATAGATTTTAAGTATTGTTTTGGGATGATTAAATCTGTATCAACATTATCTCTATTAATAGGAATTACTTGGCCTGAAAATAATTTATTTTTCATTCATAAAATCCTTTACGTTATAGAAGTGTCCTTTAATAGCTGCAGCAGCTGCCATGCTTGGACTCACTAAATGTGTTCTTCCTTTATCGCCTTGTCTTCCTTGGAAGTTTCGATTAGAAGTAGATGCACATCTTTCATATGGCTCTAGAAAGTCATCATTCATACCCAAACACATTGAGC
>CBFIBF010000076.1:0-1454 GCA_965660795.1 Gammaproteobacteria bacterium | reverse complement strand
AATTAATGTTGCTTTTGGACTGACCAAAATTAGAACGCTAGCTTTCTATTTTGTTAGTCAACTAGGCATGTTGCCGGGCACAATTATAATTATTCTTATTGGTTCTGAATTAGATAGCTTTATAATTGAAAAAAGTCCATTTAGCTTTGAACTTATAATTTATTTATCTATTTTAGGTTTGATACCTTTAGCTTTTAAAAAGGTGGTTAAAAGAAATTAGATTCACTATTAATATAATCTGCTTGAGAATCTTTTGCAGACAAATTTAACGGAACATCCGGCCATTTAATACCCAATGTAGGATCATCAAATTTAATACTTTGCTCATGTTTAGGAGAATAATAGTTATTGACTTTGTATAAGACCTTGGCGTTTTTACTTGTAACTACAAACGCGTGGCCAAAACCCTCGGGGATATATAGTTGTTGGTTATTTTCTGATGATAAGTATTCGCCAATCCATTTGCAGTAAGTACTTGAATCTTTTCTTAAATCTACAGCGACATCAAATATCTCACCGTCTAAAACTCTAACTATTTTTGCTTGTGACATAGGTGGGCTTTGAAAATGAATTCCGCGTAATGTTCCAAACAATGAGTATGATTGATTATCCTGTACACTCAAGAAAGAATGGCCGATGATTGATGAAAATTCATTTTCATTAAAACTCTCAAAGAAGCATCCCCTAGAGTCCTCAAAGATATCTGGAGTAATCAATAATACATCTTTGATTGAAGTTGATTTTACTTTCATGACTGATGATTAATTAAGTTCATCAGATATTTTCCGTAATCACTTTTTATAAATTTTTGTGACAATTCAAAAACTTTTTCACTAGAAATCCAACCTTTTTTAAATGCTATTTCCTCAGGGCATGATATTTTTAAACCTTGCCTTTTTTCAATCGTATAAACAAAGTTGCTAGCATCAAGATATGATTGATTAGTTCCTGCATCAATCCATGCAAAACCTCTTCCGAGTATCTCACTGTATAAATTAGATTGTTTCATGTACTCAATATTTACATCTGTAATTTCTAGCTCACCTCTTTTAGATGGTTTTATACTTTTGGCAATTTCAGATACGTTATCATCATAGAAATATAATCCTGTTACTGCTAAGTTAGATTTTGGAATTTTTGGTTTTTCCTCAAGACTAATTACTCTCCTATCTTTATCAAGTTCACAAACACCAAAACGCTCTGGATCACTCACAGTATAAGAAAAAAGTGTATTGTTTCTTGAGTTTGTCGCATTTTGAAGTTTTTCACTAAAACCACTACCATAAAAAATATTGTCAGCTAACATCAGTGCAGATGGGTTATTCTTAATATGTTTTTCTCCGATGATTAGTGCTTGTGCAATCCCTTCAGGTTTTGGCTGAATTTCATATGAAAGAGATATTCCCCATTCGCTACCATCACCTAAAAGATTTTTAAACGCAGTAAGATCACTT
>CBFIBF010000075.1:0-1460 GCA_965660795.1 Gammaproteobacteria bacterium | reverse complement strand
CAAAAGTATGAGATACTCCTTTAATTATAAAAATTAAATAATTAGGATAATAAGAAGGTAAAAATCTAGTATCTATATTTATTTGGTCGTAAATTCTAATCCCAGAAAGCCCATCCATCTCTAAATTTAAATTAATAGGTAACATCCCTATCTGATTAGAAAGACGGTTTGGGTTATATGAGTGGGAATTAGTCTCTAGTTTAATTAAAGCTTGAAAGAAATTTCTTTGAAGTTTAGTAAATACTGAGAATTGTTCAGTATCCATTGCCGGAAATTTGTATTTTTTTATATTAGTAAGAACTCCTTTAGGGTCTCCGAAAAGTTGGATTTGATACCTACTCCATAGTTGTTTCATTTTTTCAGCTAAAGCCCTAAATTCTTCTAACTCTTTTTCTTTAGCTTCTAGATTACGAGCTATTGAATCTATTTTTTTAGGAATAAATCTATCTGTTAAGCCAAAATTCCATTTCGATAAAAAAGTAGAATCTTCTCCTACAACTTCCCCTCGAGATTGAGCTCCAATAGATACCATAGTAGCAAAATCATTAGTTAATTCTGTTTTTAAACCAAAATTAGTTACGAAACTACCATTATTTTCTTGAACCCCATAAATATTAAATTGTTGAGAATTTTCATTATCTCCACCTAACTTAACCCCATACAAAGGTGTTTGGTCGTATATTTGGATAACCCTATCGTCAATAATCCTTAAATCTAAATTATTTACACCTCCTAAACAATCATTAGCTGTATCTAATAACTCTTTAATAAATTTATATAAAGATAATTTACCATTTTTTTTATTACTTAAATTATCTATAACACTATAAAGGTATTCTTTTTCAAAATAAATATTCATTATATCTCCCCCTATAATATCAGTTTCAGGGACCTTAGTATCAAATTCTTCAATACGAGTATCTACTGATTCTTCATTAATAGTAAAAGTAGAATCAAACATCCCTTCTTTAATTTCATAATTATCACCTGTAGCTGTACGTACCTCTGAAAGAATTTCAATAGGGAGGGTAGCTGCTTTATTGTAAGGTAATTTTCTCCTAATCATCATTTTAGAAGGGTCAGCAGAAACATTAACTTTAGGGTTATAACAAAAACTTTTACCAGGTCTTGTGTCTATGTCAATTATAGGAGATTTTACATTATATATTAATAGTTTAGATTTAATATAATCTAATAAATCCCCAAACCTTAGATAAAAATACTCTTCAGTACTCCCAAATTGGGCATTACAGCTTATTACTTTTCCTGCAGAATTAGTAGCTCCTCTATCATAATTTAAAAGGTCAGAATATTCAGAAGCATCGGAATCAGAATTAGATGTATCTAGTTTAAACCCAAATATTTTTAGGTTTGAGTCTATTTGAGATATTATATTCTTTTTTATAGGAGAGAATGAAGTGTCTTCAGTAGAAAAGAATAAATAACTACTTACTTGTTGG
>CBFIBF010000074.1:0-1532 GCA_965660795.1 Gammaproteobacteria bacterium | reverse complement strand
CTAATGATAGACATATTCATGACAACGGTATTGTGCCAGATGTAACGGTAGATTATGATGAGCTTGAAACACCTGTTGACTATCTTCCTAAGCTCTATAATACAGATAATCAAATAGTTGCAATATTAAAAGATCACAAGACTGATATTTCTCAACTCAAATAAAGTTCATGTTCAAGAATGTCTTTTTTTTGATCATAATCTTACTGCTTGTATCCGCTTGCTCGAAAAAAGTATCTGATCCATGTGAAGGTAAAAGTCCGCTGTCAAGTATAGGTAATTCAACGAAAAATATTATTTGTTTCGAAACTATAGATAGCTATGATCTTAATTATAAAAATAAAAAAACTCTTATAATCAATGGAGAGTTGTTTTTCCCTGAAATCAAAAAAAATAAATATGATGCAGTAATCATGACTCATGGTTCAGGTGGTAAAAGGAGATATCATAAAAAATATATTGAACTTCTAACAGATATGGGTTTAGTTGTTTTTCAAATTGATCACTATGGTGCTAGAAAAATCAAATACGATAAAACATTTTCTAAAGTCTCTGGTATCACATTCATGAATGATGCATATGCTGCGTTAGAAATACTAAAGACAGATCCCAGAATAAATAATGTTGGTTATTTGGGTTGGTCACAAGGTGGTGTTGGACCGATCTTAACTCACTTCGAATTTGTTAATAGTCTAATCCCAACAGCAAAAAGATTTCAATCAGCAATTGCTATTTATCCTTACTGTGGATTCACTTTCCCTGGGGAATATCAAAGTGAAACTCCTCTACTTATGATAACAGGGGCTGATGACGATCTTACACCTGAGGCAGCATGCAGAAATTTATATTCAAAATTTTTTAGAAATGACAATAAATTAGAATTTATATCAATTGAAAATGCGCGGCATGGTTTTGATAACCCATTTCTTTACTTTGGCTTCACATTTGATAAATTGCCCAATCTTATGGTTATTAATAGTGAGTGTACATTGACAATTAAGGATACTGGCGAGATAGAAAATTTAAAAGGCGTCATTATCAATACACCTGAGATAAGTGAATATTTTTTAGATAAATGCTCAACTAAAGGGGTTACTGTAAAATATAATTCAAAAGCAACTCAAATAACACTATCTGAAGTAAAAAGATTTTTTAACAAAACACTTGTAGATAAATGATTTTAGTTCATTTTAGACATATAATAATAGTATGAGACTATTCTTATCAATTTTCATAATCATGATTTCTGTAGCTTCTATGGCTAATGATAAAGTGCGTCCTGGCCCTCATAATAAAATCGGCCTAACTAAACAATCGCAACAAGATAAAGAAAATACATTCATCTACAAGTTATTTAATAATGAACTCGACATTATGGGTTCCAACTCAAGCGGCAATGAAACCTCTATAAATAATGATCAGACATTATCTCAAATTGAGAAACTTGCAGATCTTAAAGAGCGTGGAATAATTAGCGAAGCTGAGTTTAATGATAAGAAAAAAGTTCTTTTAGATAAAATACAATAGATGTTT
>CBFIBF010000073.1:0-1567 GCA_965660795.1 Gammaproteobacteria bacterium | reverse complement strand
CGTTATTTATTGGCTTTTAAAATTTTTAAAAATTATTTAAGAGGTGCCATAAATGCATCTATAATTGCTTGTTGGTTGGTTACAACAAAGTAAATATAGAACCCTAGAAAACCAACTCCAAAGACTTTTTGATTTATAAGTTTATTGAGTCTTGAAAACTTAGCAACACATTGGCCAAAATTATAAGCAAAGTAGCCGACCGCAAAGAAGAATAATGTTCCTATAAGTAATAACATAATTATAAATTATCACTGCTTATAAACACTGACAAGACTCATTCGACTATTATGTCAATTTTCTTTGGAATCAAACATGTAGAGTTATCAAAAGCATTTGTATACCTGACGAACATACCAAAGGGTGTGGTTGTATCTACAATCCTATTAAACAGGATACCTGCGCCAGTGCTCAATATCGTATTAGTATCAATTTCTTTTTCGCTTTCAGGCAGTATTCCATATTCACCTGATAACCTTCCTGATTTACAGATTATGTTTATTGGTCCGCAATTTGCTTGATAACTAATGTTACTAGGTGTATCAAACTGAATTCTTGTTTCTGAGGAATATAATTTACATGATGATTTAATGTGATTATTTTGCTTGTTGTAAGTATTAATTTGCATAGAAAACTCATAAGAGCCTGAAACGCGAGCACCACAGGCAGAGATTATTGTAATTAATACTAATACAATAAGAGTTCTCATTTCATATATTTACTTAATATTTTTTCACTATAACACCACAGGTCCTGGCTCATTTGCTCATCATATGATACATGAGATGATTTTCTAGGACTACATTTATCAAAATACAAACCCGATACATCACCTATAACTTCATCACTCGCAAGATAAATTGATGTTAGAGCGCCTTGCACTGTTGAAATACCAAAGAATTTTATGATATTTGATGCAATTTTAAATGGAAACGAATTATTGTTTGCAAAATCTGAATTGACTAAACCTGGATGCAAACAATTTACAGTTATCTCATTAGTAACCAATCTTTTATTTAATTCATAGGTTAAATAAATATTTGAAAGTTTACTTCTTTTATATGCATGCCAACCAAAATAGTTATATTTGTTTTCGAAATCATTTTGATTGAGCTTAATGCCTCTATGTGCCTCTGAACTGACATTAACGATTCTAAGTTTTTTATAATATTTTGAAAATAAATTCGACAGTACAAAATAACTCATATGATTTAAAGCAAAGGTGTTCTCTAAACCCTCACTAGTTTGAGATCTTTCCATGAATATTGCTCCTACATTATTAACGAGTATCTCAATACTTTGATATTGTTTAACAACATCATTGTAAAATTTAATATTAGACTCTATCAGTGATAAGTCACAAGCATAAATCATGCAGTTAATATGATAAATTTGCTCAAGTTGATTTTTTATTGACTCTAGTCTTCCAAAATTTCTTGCAACAAGTATTAAATTAATTTTTTTTTTAGCTAGACCAATTGCAGTTTGATGACCAATACCATTTGATGCGCCTGTAATTATTGCTGTTTTCATGCACGATCTGCTTGTGAAATAATATAATTAAAAATTT
>CBFIBF010000072.1:0-1572 GCA_965660795.1 Gammaproteobacteria bacterium | reverse complement strand
GTCTTGAATTACAAAATCAGTTTCTCTTGTCCAAGAAAGTGCTGATGATACCTCAAACAAATCTGTTTCAAGCTCAATTAGAATAGGTTGTTTTGGTATAAGCTCAGAAGATTCATGTACTGATTTTAAATATTCGTCCAGTGAGCCTTTATGGCAATATACCTTTTTTATATTATTTTTTTTGTCTAAAATCTTAAGTGCTAGTCCAGGTTTAAGAATTGACTTAGCTTCTAAAAGCTTGTGTAGTCGAGCTGTATCAATATTTGAATTATCAAAGTACTTTGAGTTTGGTTTAAAAGTAATCTTCGTCCCATGAGAATTCTTTGAAGACTTTGATATCTTTTTTAATTTGTCTTTTACGAGACCATTTTTAAAAGTAATTCGATGTACATCGGTATCTCCGTTACGCTCAATATCAACTGTTAAATACTCTGAAAGCGCACTGACTACAGATACACCAACACCATGCAAGCCTCCCGAGTACTTATAATTTTTATTACTAAATTTTGCTCCAGAATGTAAATTAGTCATAATTACTTCTACACCAGATTTTTTATACTCAGGATGAATATCTACGGGCATCCCTCTTCCATCATCTTTAACCGTAAATGATTCATCTTCATTGAGGGTAATGTCAATATTGTTACAATATCCTGCAATTGATTCATCAACACAGTTATCTATCACCTCTTGAAGCAAATGATTCGGGTTAGTTGTATCTGTATACATGCCAGGTCTTTTTTGAACAGGCTCGATACCTTTTAAGATTTCAATATCTGATGCAGTGTATGTTTTTTTTACCATCGTTGTGTATAATAAGATTACACTATCCCGCAGTTAATATAAATGAATTATGTATTTTATGATTTTGAGACATCCGGATTAAATTTTTATTTTGATCAACCTATTCAACTCGCAGCTAAATTAGTTGATGATCAATTCAATGTAATAGATCAAATAAATGAAAAGTGTAGATTGAGAGATGGTGTAATTCCCTCTCCTGCTGCCATGCTTATTACAAAAACAGATCTTGAGGATTTAGATAACCGACAATCATTTTATGAATTTATGGATAAAGTCCATAACAAATTTTCATCATGGTCGCCTGCAGTATTTATCGGCTACAATAATATTAATTTTGATGAAAAATTTTTAAGATCTAGTTTTTTTCAATCTTTACACGCGCCATATTTGACGAATACAAACAATAACTCGCGATCAGATTTATTTAAAATAATTCTAGCAATTTGTAATTTAGAAAAACCTTATTTAAATATCCCTGTTGATAGTGAAAAAGGTCGTAAAATTTTAAAACTTGAAAATTTAGCAGCAAATAACGATATCAGTCATGAATTTGCACATGATGCAATGAGTGATGTTGATGCAACTATTGGTTTAGCAGAAATTATAAAGAAAAATGATCATGATTTATGGAAACATTTGATGACATTTACAAATCATAAAGATGTGAGTAAATTTATCGAGGATAATAAAGTTTTTATTATACCTCCAACTACCTCACATGGCGATTACACCCCAGTTTGTTATTTGACAAGTAATCCAGATAATCAA
>CBFIBF010000071.1:0-1613 GCA_965660795.1 Gammaproteobacteria bacterium | reverse complement strand
AAACAATACTAAATTCTGAAAAAATAATTGTTATGGATAAGGGAAATTTAGTTGGGTTTGATAGTCATATTAATTTACTTGAACAAAATGAAACTTATAAGGAGTTGTTCTCTGCGTGGAATTTAGTAAATTAGTTACAGTTTTTTATCCGTTCTTTGGATAATTCAACATATTCCTTCTTGATTTCATAACCAATATAGTTTCGCCCTAAGTTTTTTGCTGCAACTGCAGTTGTTCCACTTCCCATAAATGGATCAAGTATAAGATCTTCTTCATAAGAAAAAAGCTTAATGAATCTCTCTGGTAATTCCTCAGGGAATGGTGCTGGATGTCCAATTTTTTTTGCTCTAGCAGGAGTAATATTCCATATTGAAAGTGTTGAATCCATAAATTCATCTTTTTCAATTGTAGAGTTACCTTTGACTGCACGTTTAAAACTATGTTTAGAAAAAACTAAACAATATTCATGTATATCTCTAATTACAGGATTAGATGCAGAAAGCCAGCTACCCCATGCAAAATTAGCATTAGCGCCTTTTGATTTCTGCCATATAATTTCACCTCTCATCAAAAAACCTACTTCAGTTAATAGTTCAGTAAACATTTTTGTCATAGGTATATACGGTTTTCTTCCTAAATTAGCCACATTAACAACTAGCCTGCCTCCAGACTCGGTAACTCGATAAACCTCTGTAAATATTTTTTTCATCATTGTTAAATACTCATCATCAGTTAAATCAATATCACTATCTTTACCAATATTGTATGGAGGTGACGTAATTGTTAAACCTATGCAATTATTGGGCAATTCACTCATATCCACAGAATCCTTGCAAAAAAGCTTGTTCTTTACAGAAGTGGTATTATTTTTTTCATGAAATTCTTCCAAATCGGTATTTTTTTGGAAATCTGAGACAAATCCTTTACGCGATCCTGAACCTTCAGTAAATTTAGATTTTTTTTTCATTTATACCCATTTAATTATAAAATACCTACATGAATTTAAAGAGCCTCTTTGCAGTATCTTTCTTTATTGCTTTATTTTTTATTACCTCACATGAAGTTCAAGCCAGATATAAATACGATCCTTTCCTGGATAATCTTGTCTTCCCTGTAAAACATATTAAGTCTCATTTTTATGATGACTGGGGTGAGATTAGAGGTAATGGAAACAGAACACATGAAGGGCTTGATATTAAAGCCCCAAAAGGTTCTAAAGTTGTTGCTATTGCTGATGGTAGAGTAAACACTATCGCTTACAGTGAAGCTTCAGGTTATTATATAGCAATTGATCACGGGGATGGCTGGCTTTCATTATATGTGCATTTAAATGATGATTTAGTTGGAGATGACAATCTTGGAGGGAGAAAAACTGCTATTGCTGAGGGGGTATATTTAATGTCAGAAGTTGTAGCAGGCCAGACAATTGGTTACGTTGGAAATTCTGGAAATGCAGAAGGAACAGTGCCTCATATTCATTTTGAAATCCGTTATAGAAATAATCCTATTCAGGTTTATGACTATATTCTTCAATCTTGGGAAAGATTTGATAGATATATTAGATTTCCTTTAAAAACTATCAGTTACTCAAAGCTTTAGTTCGATATATTTTT
>CBFIBF010000070.1:0-1673 GCA_965660795.1 Gammaproteobacteria bacterium | reverse complement strand
CATATTATCTTTTCTCAATCAGATCTCCCAACCCACATAACAGAAGATGGAACACAATGGACAGAAAAAACTGCGATTCTAATAACGTACGCTGACTCAATTGAGGACAAAAAAAATCTTCCAATTAAAGCTATTGATAATTTTTTAAAAAACTTTTGTGTTGATATGTTTGAAGCTGTACATATATTACCCTTTTTTCCATCGAGTTCAGATAAAGGGTTTTCAGTAATTGATTACTACACAATTTATCATAATTTTGGTCAATGGAATGATATCTTAAGTATCTCAAAAGAGTTTGGAGTCATGGCAGATGTTGTTATTAATCATGGTTCATCTAAAAGTAAATGGTTTGAAAACTTTATAAAAGGAGAAGGTAAAGGCCATAATTATTTTCTCAATTTTGAACAAAAATTTGATACCTCGAAGGTGGTGAGGCCAAGAACAAGTGATTTACTAAATCCTGTAGATACCGCAAAGGGTAAAAGATATGTTTGGTGCACCTTCAGCGAGGATCAAGTTGATTATAATTTCAGTAACCCAGTTGTTTTATATGAGTTCATTCAAATTATAATCTTCTATCTATCAAAGGGAATAACTATATTTCGGTTTGATGCAGTTGCATTTATTTGGAAAAAAATTGGTACTACTTGCATTAATCTTGATAAAACTCATGAAATTGTAAGATTATTCAGAACCATATTAACTTATTTAGCACCTAAAGCCATTTTAATCACAGAGACTAATACACCAGCCAGGGAAAATGTATCTTACTTTGGAAATGCTAATGAGGCGCACTGGATTTATAATTTCTCTCTTCCACCAATTTTAATTTATTCGATTCTCTCAAGTGATTCTTCATATCTTGAGCAACTAACTATGAGTATGCCACCTTCTCAATGGGGAACATCATATCTTAACTTCATAGCTTCTCACGATGGAATCGGTCTTCGACCAGCTGAATCTTTTCTAACGAAAAACGAAGTAATTAAATTTATTGACCTTATGGAGAAAAACGGAGGAAAAGTGTCATATCGAAATAATAATACTGATACTCCTGAACCATATGAGATTAACATATCCCTTTTCGATGCAATGAAAGAAACTTTCAATAAAGAAAGAAGTCTTGATATCGAAAGATTTATTTGTATACATACAATCATGTTTTCTCTAGAGGGTGTGCCGGCTGTATATATCCACAGCCTTTTTGGATCAAATAATGCTTACGATTTATATCAAACAACTAATCACAATCGATCTCTAAATAGAGGAAAGATTAATCATAATGATTTGGATGCATTAAACAAAAAAAGTAAACAATCTTATATATTTAAAACCCTTAAGGAATTAATTACTATCAGGAGAAAACAAATTGCTTTTCATCCTAATTCTACTCAATTCACTCTTCATTTAGGAAGAGACTTGTATGGTATTTGGAGACAAAGTTTAGATAAGAAACAATATATTTTTTGTATTTCAAATTTAACTGAAAAAAATACAAGCCTAAGTTTATTAGACCTTAATCTGTCAGAATTTAATCAATGGAAGGATTTATTGTCAGATATTGAAATTACAGATAAAACATCAGAAATTGAACTCAGAGCATATCAAACCATCTGGTTAACAAACTCATGATCTATTAATAATTATCTGAGTTACTTTAACTATCTTGAGAT
>CBFIBF010000069.1:1514-1752 GCA_965660795.1 Gammaproteobacteria bacterium | reverse complement strand
ACTCACCTAACTCTAAATAAATTAGAGATAAATTATTATTTGCAAAAGCCGAAAAATCAGAGTTTATTAACGAAAGATATACATCTATTGCCTGACTATTTTTACCTACAAGTTTATAGATATTTCCTAAATTTAATTTTAATTTATTTTCTTGAGGAAAATCTCTGATAGCGTTATTTAATAACTCTATGCAATCTATGTAATTCTTAGATTGAACAAGATTTTTTATTTGCTCAAT
>CBFIBF010000069.1:0-1504 GCA_965660795.1 Gammaproteobacteria bacterium | reverse complement strand
AGTGATTTTTGTTGCAATTCTAATGTTTTGTGAGACTTTTAATGTTTACTGCACAAAATTTGAATTCAGGAATTTTGGCAAATGGATCTAGCGCAGCATTTGTAAGTAAGTTGGCTGCAGATTCAACATAACAAAATGGAATGAACACTTGACCAGATTTAAGCATATCATCTCGTCTTGCATAAACATCTATGGAACCTCTTCTAGATTCAACGGTAATTAAATCACCATCTTGTATGCCAAATTTTTGCATATCTTCAAGACATAAATTAGCGTTGGGGTCTGGTTCTATTTCATGAAGCATACTTGCTCTTCTCGTCATCGAGCCTGTATGCCAATGCTCAAGTTGTCTGCCAGTGATTAGAACAAATGGGTAATTATCATCAGGTAATTCTGCCGCATTAATAAGAGGAGATTTAACAAACTTAGCTTTGCCATTTTCTGTTGGAAAATCATCTATGAATATAACAGGTTGACCAGGATCATTCTTGTCATCACAAGGGTAGGTGATTGAATGATTTTGTTCGAGTCTATCCCAAGTTATACCTTGTATACTTGGCATACATTTGGTCATTTCATCAAAAACTTCTTTTGGATGCGTATAGTTCCAATATAAGCCCAGGCCCCTTGCAATTTCTTGAATGATCCAAAGGTCTTGTTTGGCTTTTCCTGGTGGCAGCACAGCTTGGTTTCCCAGCTGTACTCTTCTATCAGTATTTGTGAATGTACCTGTTTTCTCTGGAAATGCAGAAGCTGGTAGAATTATGTCTGCATACATAGCAGTTTCAGTCAGGAAAATATCTTGAACGACTAAATGTTCAAGTTTTGATAGAGCTTTTCTTGCATGATTTAAATCAGGATCTGACATTGCAGGATTCTCACCCATTACATACAAACCTTTTATTACGCCTTTAGTAATTTCATCCATAATTTCTACAACTGTTAAACCTGGCTTATCATCTAGTTTTGCATCCCAGAATTTTTCAAAAAACTTATTTACTTTTTTATCATCAACTCTTTGGTAATCAGGATATACCATAGGTATTAGTCCTGAATCAGAAGCACCTTGAACATTGTTTTGCCCTCTTAAAGGATGTAAACCAGTCCCAGGTCTTCCTACTTGACCAGTCATTAAAGCAAGAGATATTAATGCTCTTGCGTTATCTGTGCCGTGAACATGTTGTGACACCCCCATTCCCCAGAAAATAATAGACGCAGAAGAGGATGCATAAATCTTTGCGACTTCATGAATAAGTTCTGCATCAATTCCACAAATTGATGACATTTTCTCTGGTGTAAAATCTTTCAAATGTTCTTTTAATTCTTCGAAATCAGTTGTTCTTTCATTAATGAATTGTTGATCAATGAGTTTTTGATCAATAATTGATTTCATCATTGCATTTAGAAGAGCAACATCGGTATCTGGTTTAAATTGTAGATAGTGTGTAGCGTGCCTTGCGAGATCATTTTTTCTTGGATCAAGTACAATTAGATTTTTCCCTGC
>CBFIBF010000068.1:0-1816 GCA_965660795.1 Gammaproteobacteria bacterium | reverse complement strand
GTTAAATCATATTTGTGGTTGAGGCCTGTATTGAACCACTGAGGACTATTAGGTGCAGCCATTTGAGTTGCAAGCATATATTTAAGCTCATCTTCAAAAGCCTGAGCATCATCTTTAGAAGCAAAGTAGCCTGTAGTCTCACCCCAGTGTCTCCATGTCTCAGCTAAGCGGTCGAAAACTTGTTTAGAAGAACTTTCAGGACCAAGTACAACATCTCCATTTTCGTCTTTAAGAACATTTCCAACTTCATCTGTTTGAGGTACACCAGCTTTTCTAAAATATTTTGAGACCATAATGTCAGTTGCTACTTGTGACCATGTTGAAGGAATTTCAACGTCAGTCATTTCAAATACAACGGATCCATCTGGATTTGTAATCTTAGAGCTTCTTTTTTCCCAGACTATATCTTTATATGGATCGCCTGGTGAGGTATATTTTCTTGTAATTTTTAGCCCTGAATTCTTTGCCACTTTATCTCCTTTTATAACTAAATATTGTATGGGGTATACAAAAACACACTAAATATAGTGTTACAACTATATAATAAAGTACTTTAATTTTCAAGTTTATACAAGTAAAATTTTCGCAAAGATGTTTCTAATACAATTACGCTATTTTCAATATATTTTGTCTATATCAAT
Organism: Gammaproteobacteria bacterium; assembly: GCA_965660795.1. Classification (GTDB taxonomy): domain Bacteria; phylum Pseudomonadota; class Gammaproteobacteria; genus CACLCV01. The sequence goes on along the minus strand of CBFIBF010000068.1, from coordinate 1,175 downwards.
TGCTTTAGGCTTTCTATTCGACAACACCCAACTCATTACAGCTGCTTTTGTTGGAATAGTTTTGACATGGGTTGCTGAGATGTTGTCAGCACAATTTGAAATTACCTCTGAAAAGTACTTGGTTATTTTGATAGTGTTACTTCTAAGCTTTTCAAGCGTTATTGCCTTGAGCTATCTGGAAATGATGAACATGAATGTACTGTTTATTGCTTTATTAATTTTTTCTCTTACATTTTTTTTGTTTCAACAAGATGTAAATATTTATAAGATTGGTAATGTTTTTTTTGTACTAGCTGTTTCGTTTCTTGTAAATGGATTTTTAGGCTCACAGGAATTTTTTGACAATATAAATTTGATATCAATATTGTTTGTTACATTATTAACTCTAAAAACACTTGCCACTTATCTAAATATTCAGTTCAGTAATTTTCAATTTTACTTTAATTTTTTTGCTGTAGTGGTTGTTATGGGAGGCATATCAAGTTTTTACACTTTTGAAACTCTAGATATCATACTTGCTTCTATAACAGTGGGTTTATTAACAACGTTATTAAATTTTCTATTTATAAAAATTAGGTTTGAATATGAGTTAACTTCATCTCTTTCAAGCCAAATCTTTATCTTTGATTATTTAGTTGCTTTTATTATTTCCATTTATGCTGTAGATGCTCTCAATATTTTAAATGGTTTATTCTAAAGTTTGTGAAAGAACAGATAGCACAATCTCCTTTTGTTAGAGAAGAGTTTTTAAATTTAGCTCAAAAATTTAATAACGCTGACGATCAACAATTCAAAAACCATCTAATAGTAGAGAATGCTTTAGTAAATACTGGAAATAGAGATTTTGTTGATTACAGACCTGATTTTATTTTTACTAATGAAGAGCTGCGTCAACACAATATAAATGAAATCAGATTAGATTCTCTTCACTATTCTCAAATTAATGATGGCTTAAAAAATTTAAACTACAAACAAGCCATTATTTCAAAGTCAGATATTGTTGTGACATTACCTTTGTGTGATTCCTATGATAATTATTTATCAGAACTCTCAAAGAAAAAAAGACATGAGTTGAAAAGAAAAAAAAGAAATTTTGAAAAGGAAATAAAAGACTTTCAACTACTTGAATCAAACGAGGATGAAATATTTGCTGAGTTCATAAATCAACATAGAAA
>CBFIBF010000067.1:0-1927 GCA_965660795.1 Gammaproteobacteria bacterium | reverse complement strand
TCACTTTTTATTACAGAATTATCCTCTTTTAATATTTCACAATCAAAGTTTCCTTGAACAGCAATCTTTTTATCAAAAAATTTATATATTTGACCTAGATCGTTTTCTGAGCTTATTCCAATACAGTTAATATCAATCTCTTTGAGCTCTTCAAAATTTGATTTTGATCGACTGTAGTAAATTATAGGAATCTTGTTTGATTTAATATTACTAATTATTTCTCGAATGTAATTTAGAGAATATTTAGCATAGTTATCTTTTGACAATAGCCCGCCCCATGTGTCAAAAATCATTAATGCATCAACACCAGAATCAACTTGTTCATTTACATAATCAATACTGACTGTGGTAATCATTTTTAATATTTTTTCTAAAAGAGCAGGATTGGCATCAAGCATATCTCTTACATAGGAGAATTGTTTTGTGGAATTACCCTCAATTAAATAAGTTGCAACTGTCCATGGACTACCAATAAATCCTATTAAAGGCAGCGTATCATTAAGTTCACTTTTGATATTTTCAATTGTTTGATTAACATAACTCAAGTTACTTATATCAAACTCTGTAGGCAGCTTGTTATAATCAGATTCTGTTCTTATCGGGTTATCAAATACTGGCCCAACTTTTTCCTCAAATCTAAGTTGCATATTAAAAATATCTGCCACAACTAAAATATCAGAAAATAGAATCGCAGAATCTAGAGGATATCTTTTTAGAGGCTGCATTGTTACCTCACAAGCTAACTCAGGATTTCGTATCAATGACATAAATCCACCTGCTTGATTTTTTGTTTTGATATATTCTGGGAGATATCTCCCGGCTTGGCGCATTATCCAAATAGGAGTTCTATTAATATCCTCTTGGTAAATACTTTTGATCAGTAAGTGCTTACTTGATGTCATGTATTACTATCTGTAACGAAGTCAATAATACCTTTGGCTGCATTTCTGCCTTCAAATACCGCAGTCACTACAAGATCTGAACCACGAACCATATCCCCTCCAGAGAATATTTTTGGGTTATCCGTTTGATGCGCATATTTAGAAGAGTTATTAATTTTTACTCTTCCAATTTCGTCTGTTTTAATTTTATTTTTTTTAAACCATGGTTGCGGGTTAGGCCTAAAACCAAATGCTAAAATTACGTTATCACATTTTATTACTTTTTCACTATTAGGGACTATTACAGGGATTTCCCTTCCTCTAATATCTGTTTTTTTTAATTTAGTCTTAACAAATTTAACTGCAGTTGCTTTTTCATCACCTAAAATCTCTATAGGTTGCATGTTCCACAAAAATTCTACTCCTTCCTCTTTTGAGTTTTTTACTTCTCTTTTAGAACCTGGCATATTCGACTCATTTCTTCTGTAAGCGCAGTATACCTTCTTTGCACCTTGCCTTAGTGCAGTTCTGTTACAATCCATAGCGGTATCTCCACCTCCAAGCACTATGACAGTTTTGTCTTTAAGGTTAATGTATTCATCGGATTCATTTTTCATAAGCTTTCTAATATTTGAATTCAGATAGGGAAGTGAATCATAAACGCCGTCAAAATCTTCTCCAGGAAAACCTCCTTTCATGTATGTGTATGTCCCCATTCCTAGAAATACAGCATCAAACATATCAATAAATTTATCGAAGCTAATGTCTTTGCCTACATCAGTATTCAATACAAACTCAACTCCCATCTCTTCAAGTATCTTTCTTCTTTGTTTGACTATTTCTTTTTCAAGCTTGAAAGGCGGTATACCAAAAGTTAGTAAACCGCCAATTTCTTCATATTTATCATAGATAATTGGATTAAAGCCATTTCTTACTAAAACATCAGCACATGCTAGCCCAGCTGGCCCTGCTCCAACAATACCAACTTTAAATTTATTTTTTTTAATATTAGATATATCAGGCTTCCATCCTTGTTTTATTGCTTC
>CBFIBF010000066.1:0-1941 GCA_965660795.1 Gammaproteobacteria bacterium | reverse complement strand
AGCAATTTGTCGTGCATAACTTCCAGAGATGATTATAGTTGGTTTGGACTTTGTGTTTTTTTTAAATTCCTCATACACCTTGTGCACAGATTCAGAAATCATTGTTCGGTAACCCGCGTTAATTTGTTCTGCAGTATCCTTTTGAAGAAGATTATTTTGTTTTGTTTGAGTCAGCTTGATATTTTTTAAGTTATGTATGTCTGAAAAACAGTTTATATATCTCTCGGCTCCACCCAAAAGCATTCCTCCTTTATGAGCACCATTTTTTGTTACACAATCAATACTAATAACACTTCCACAGCTAACAACTACACAGTCTTTTTTAAAGATGCTTTTAGCCGCAACGATTTGTGCCCATCTATCTGAACCTAGACTTGAAGCTTTTTTATATGAGTTCGTAGTTGATAAAAGTGACCTTGTCGATTTGAATGCTGTTATTTTCTCAAAGAAAGATTTAAGAACCTTTGCTAGTTTTTTATCGTAGTTTGTACCCAAAACTGATGAATAAAATAAACATGGCCTGTGATCATAATTAAGCGACTTTATATATTTCTTAATGTCTTTAAAATCATTCGATCGAAAGGCTTTTACTTTAGAAATTCCATTTTTCCTCTCAATAGCAATTTTGATTTGAGTATTTCCAATATCTGCGACTATGTTCATATCATTCTTAATGTGCTGTTAATATCATTAATTGTCAAAACATTGTTGCCAGTATTTATCATTAGCTCTCCATAATTACTGATACCCAAAAGAACTCCTTCCTGAATAACATTGTCTATTGAGATAGATATACTTTTATTAATTGCAAATAAATTATCATTAAATTCTTTTACAAGTTCGTCATAATTTTCTGTATTAAGAAAATTAACTATATTATTACAAAACAAATATACTAACTTTGTATGGTTGATGTTATTGCCTAAATTTGAGTGCGGCTGATTTACGTTAAATGATTCATCAATGTTTATATTTATACCAATACCTAGAGATAAAAAAATGTCTTTTCCAGAAGACTGAGACTCAATCAAGATACCGGAAACTTTTTTATTATCTATGTATATATCATTTGGCCATTTTATGCTCAAAGCATGATTTGTTGTATCTTTAAACGCTCTCAATGCAGCTAGGCAAGAAAGATAATTTAATTTTCCTAATTCCGTTTCATTGGCATTCAATTTTAAACACAAACTAAATGAAAGTGATTTTTGGTTGAAACTGTACCAAATTTTGTTGTTCCTCCCCCTTGATGCTCTTTGATTATTTGTGATTACGATAACTGGACACTGATCTTTGATGTATTTATATTTAATATAATCATTCGTTGAACTTAAATGATTTTTGAATAATACCTTAATAGGTTTATTGTTATATAAAATCTTTGAGAGACTTTTTTTTAATTCAGAGATTTCTAACATTACTTTGACAGGATAATTTCAATAACTTATTATTGTCACACATAAATTATGAGTAACTTAGCATAATGGCAATCAATTGGATAGAATCTAAAGTTATCGATCAAACAAGATGGACGGATGATTTAGTCTCAATACGTTTCGAAAATAATATACCTCCATATATTGCTGGTCAATTTACTAAAATCGGCCTTAAACTTGACGGAGATATCATCTCACGACCATACTCACTTGTAAGTGCTCCTCACGAAGATTTTCTAGAGGTAATATATGTAAATGTTCCCGATGGCAAACTCACTCCCCATTTACATAAACTCGATAAAAATGATTCTATTTTTGTGATGGATAAAGCATCAGGATTCTTTACTATGGATGAGGTGCCAGATGGCGAAAAGTTATGGCTCGTAGCAACCGGAACAGGACTAGGAGTTTTCATCTCATTGTTAAAGACCGATTCACCATGGAAGCGCTTCAAGGAAATAGTACTCATTCATGGTGTTCGTACATCTGGTGAACTAGCCTATCA
>CBFIBF010000065.1:0-1956 GCA_965660795.1 Gammaproteobacteria bacterium | reverse complement strand
ATACAAGGAAACTTTATATAATCAAATTCTTGAGATTTATTCTCTACTAGTCAAGATGTTGTCGATTAAGCCATACTTTTTAGCTTCCTCAGCTTGCATGAAGTTATCTCTCTCAGTGTCTGCTTGTATTTTTTTAATGTTTTGCCCTGTATTTTTAGACAGAATTTCATTTAGTCTAGCTCGTATGCTTAATATTTCTTTTGCTTGGATGTCGAAATCTGTTGCTTGACCTTGAAACGAACCCAAAGGTTGATGAATCATCACGCGAGAATTAGACAAGCAGAATCTTTTGTTTTTTTCACCGCCACTCAGTAAAACTGCTCCCATACTTGCAGCTTGTCCAACACACAGTGTGCTAACTGATGGTTTTATAAAGTTCATTGTATCAAGAATAGACAAACCAGAAGTCACGCTTCCACCTGGACTATTGATATAAAGTGAGATGTCGGATTTTGGATCTTCAGATTCTAGAAAAAGTAATTGCGCAACTATTAGGTTAGAGAGATTGTCATCTATTGGGCCTGTTAAAAATATTATTCTTTCTTTTAAAAGTCTCGAATAAATATCAAACGCACGTTCGCCTCTAGAAGTAGATTCTACAACCATAGGTACAAGATTGTTGTGTATATTAGGCATCCATCACCTCTGAAAATGACATTTCAACTTTATTTGACTCAGAATTTTGAATAACATATTCCACTATACTATTTTCTACTATTTTATTCTTAACGTCCAATAATGTTGAAGCTTTGTCTTTTTTTATTTTTTCACCATAGAATTGTCTGAATGCCGGAGATTGATCATTACAAAAATCTATTGCTTCTTGGTCAGTAATGTTTGTTTTTACTTCTTTTGCTAGACACATATAAATCATGTTTAACTTAACCCTTTTGATAGCAATATCTTTAATTTTATCATCTATATTTTCATCAGATTGTTTTAAAGATTTATATTGTTCGTCCAGCTCCTTTTGATGTTTGCTTATTAAATTTTCTGATAATGGGAAATCAAAAATATTTACTAAACTTTCATTAACTAGACCATATTTCTTTGAGACTAATTTATCTGATAGTTCAAAGTTCATATGAGTCTTCACGCTATCTCTAAATATTTTTTCGTCATCAGTTGATATACCAAGAGTCTCATAAAAATCTTTATTAAGGTCAGGTAATTGTCCTTTTAATATTTTTTTTATTTTTACTGTGTAGATGACCATTTTACTAGCAAGCTCTTTATCAGTAAAATCATCGGGCATTTGATTTCTTACCTCGACGACATCGTTCACTTTAGTGTTTAGGCACTTAGAAGAAAATTCTTTGAAGAGTGCTACTGTAGCAAGATCACCTTTGATAGTATCATTAATTATAAAAGTAAAATCATCCTGTTTGTTGTTTGTGAATGCTTTCCCATCAATTTTTCCCTCATAATCAACAACAACTTTATCGCCATCCGTAGCTGGTTTGTCTGAGTCATTCCAAGTTGCATTCTGTTTTCTTATATTATGGATAACTTTATCAATATCATTATCATTTATTTTGACTTCAGGAATTTCAAGTTTACATGTCTTTAAAAGTTTCAAGTCAATTGCAGGCATAATATTAAAACTAATCTCGAATGATAAATTTTTGTTGTTAGTTGATGCATCTAATAGCTTAGCTGATGGTGTATCTACTAAATCTAATTTTTTTTCATGAATAATTTTTTGTGTGTATGTATCAATTAAATAGCTAATTGTTTTTTGATGACATTGTCCTTCAAATTTTTTTCTAATAACAGCAACTGGAACTTTACCTTGTCTAAAACCATCAAGTTTAACTGTTTTAGCAAGCTTAATGAGCTCATCATTGAAAATTTTTTCATATTCAAATGATTCAATTTCAACAGATATTTTTAATTCTACTGATGATTCGTTGATGGTTTTTACTTGACTCATTGGTGCTTAATTATTAATCAATT
>CBFIBF010000064.1:0-2002 GCA_965660795.1 Gammaproteobacteria bacterium | reverse complement strand
CTATTTATTATTTTTGGCTTGATTTATAGCATTCCAAACCTTCTCAGAAGTGGCAGGCATTGAAATATCATCGACACCAAGTTCTGATAAAGCATCAACCACTGCATTGATAACAGCAGGCGGAGAACCTATTGCGCCAACTTCACCACAACCTTTTACGCCAAGAGAATTATGAGTACAAAGTGTAACTTCATTACCTACTTTGAAATCCACAAAATTATCTGCACGTGGCATTGTGTAATCCATATAAGATCCTGAAAGAAGCTGTCCATTGCTATCGTAAGCTGCATTTTCAAGAAGAGCCTGACCAATTCCTTGAGCTAAACCGCCATGAATTTGCCCCTCAACAATCATTGGATTAATAACTTTTCCTACATCATCTACTGCAGTCATTCCTTCAACTTTAACTTCACCAGTATTTGGATTAATTTCTACTTCACAGATATGACAACCTCCTGGATAAGTAAAATTAAGAGGATCATAAAAAGCTTTTTCATCTAATCCCGGCTCAAGTTCTTCATGAGGATAGTTATGAGGCACATAAGCTGCTAATGATATATCAGCTAAAGACATTGATTTGTCAGTTCCAGCAATTTCAAAATTGCCATTATTTAATTCAATATCATCAGCTGAAGCTTCCATTATATGTGCTGCAATCTTTTTAGCTTTGGCAATAACCTTGTCCATAGCCTTTACAATCGCTTCACCACCTACAGCTAATGATCGAGATCCATAAGTGCCCATTCCAAATGGTATATTATTAGTATCTCCATGGCTTATTTCAACCATATCTGTAGAAATACCTAATTTTTCACTAACCAATTGAGCAAAAGTAGTTTCATGGCCTTGACCATGGCTATGTGAGCCAGTAAATACGGTCACAGAACCAGTTGGATGCACTCTAACCTCAGCACACTCAAACAAACCAGCTCTAGCGCCAAGAGAACCTACAACAGCTGAAGGCGCTATTCCACAAGCTTCAAGATATGTTGAAAAACCTATTCCTCTTAACATACCCCTTTTAGCAGATTCAGCTTTTCTAGAGGCAAAACCCTCATAATCAGCCTTTTTGAGAGCAGCATCAAGAGTAGCATTATAGTTTCCACTATCATACTGCAACGCAACTGGTGTTTGATAAGGGAAAGCGTCAACAGGAATAAAGTTTTTACGTCTAATTTCAACTTGACTTATTCCCATCTCTCTTGCTGCCTTATCAACAATTCTTTCTATAAGGTAAGTTGCCTCTGGTCTTCCAGCTCCCCTATATGCATCAACAGGAACAGTATTTGTAAAAATTGATTTAACATTACAATGTATTGCTGGTGTAGTATAGGTACCAGCAAGAAGTGTTGCATACAAATAAGTAGGAACACTTGAGGCAAAAGTTGATAAATATGCACCCATATTTGCTAAAGTGTCTACTTTTAAAGCTAAAAACTTTCCATCTTTATCTAAAGCCAATTTAACTGATGTAACATGATCTCTACCATGTGCATCAGAAATAAAAGCCTCAGACCTATCAGATGTCCATTTTACCGGTCTTCTAATTTTGTTAGAAGCCCAAGTTACGATTGATTCTTCTGCATAATGAAAAATCTTAGAGCCAAAACCTCCACCAACGTCAGGCGCAATCACTCTCAATTTATGCTCTGGCAAACCAAGCACAAAAGCTCCCATTAACAGTCTTATTACGTGCGGGTTTTGACTTGTTGTGTATAATGTATATTGACCTGTTGAATGTTCATAGTCACCTATGGCAGATCTAGTTTCCACAGCATTGGGAATTAATCTGTTATTTCTAATATCAAGAGTTGTTATATGAGCAGCTTCAGATATTGCCTTATCAACAGCCTCACTATCTCCTATTTCCCAATCATAACAAACATTACTTTCAATTTCGTCATGAACTAGACCTTTTGAATTATCCAATGCGTCCTGCATATCAATGATTACAGGGATATCATCGTACTTTACATCTATTAATTCTGAGGCATTTTTGGCA
>CBFIBF010000063.1:0-2094 GCA_965660795.1 Gammaproteobacteria bacterium | reverse complement strand
TAAAGTTGTAGATGGAAAATTTGTAATAGATACATCTGCAGATAGCGAAGAAAATATTAGAGCAACTGTTGGCAATTGCCCATCTGGCGCTTTAGTAATCGAAGAGTAAAAAAACTAACAATTCATAATTAGGGGGTAATTATGGCAATTGGAGATCACTTAAGAGATGTTCAGGACCTATATGGAAGTCCTAAATGTCCACACACAAATGCAGTTCTTATAGCTGCAGGTGAAAAAGGGGTAGACCTTAACTGTCACGTAGAAGACGATTGGGGTCCTAGTTCATCAGTAAGAAGCATGAGTCCATTAGGTATCGGTCCTGTTCTTAAAGATCGTTCTGCTACAAACATAGGTCTTATGTCTTGTTTGTCATACATTGACGATAAAGGTTTTGGACCTTCATTAGTTCATAGAAATGGTGTGACAAGAGCTAGAATGTTCCAAGAAATTACTGTAGCTGCTCAAACAGATTGTTCTGATGATGCTGCTCTTGCAGCTGCTTTAGATCAACTTGAAGCAACTCTAAATTCACCTTTAGGTAACATGAAAGGCGATTATGTTGTTGGTCAATACACTTTGGCTGACTGCGCATGGGCTGGTGTATGTCAAGTAGCAACAAATATGGGTAAAGGCTCAGCTGTGAGTTCACGTGCTAAAGTCAATTCATGGTTTGCTGCTGTGCAATCACATCCATCAACAAGTAAAGAAGCTATCAACCCATTTAGTTGTATGGCTACAAAAGCTGATCATGATGGAAACAGCATGCGTGAAGTAAGAATTAATACTGCTTAATTTTAAGTTTTTAATTCATAAAATTGAAACCCCAGTTATATTAATTGGGGTTTCTTTTTTTTTATCAAAGTGATAATGTATTCCAGATTATAACCAAGTGCTTATACATTATTTTTTTTATTGTAAATGAATATCTATAAATATTTATGGTTTTTTGGAACCAAACCACAAGATAGTACAGCGCGTCTTTTGCCTTCCGGAAAAACTGTGCATGTCTCCAAAAATAGTACTCTATTAAGTGCAGCACTGGAGGAAGGTCATGACTGGCCACACAATTGCAAATTTGGATCCTGTGGTGAATGTAAATGCAAGTTATTAAAAGGTAAAATCAAACCCATGGTTGATTTCAGTGAGGCCCTTACAAAGCAAGAGATAGCTGATGATTATATACTAGCTTGTCAATCCAGATTAACCATGGACTGTGACGTTGAGGTTGAGTTGGGTGATCTTATCAGAGTGCCAGCTAGAACTTGTAATGCTAAAATCAAAACTACTGAAATGCTAACCTCAGATATCATGGCGGTGACTATCGAAACTGATAATGATATACCAGAGGGAAAAGATAGACCTGGTTTACCAGGTATGTGGGCAGAACTGTCTATTTCTGGCATAGATAGGCCGCGCTCATATTCGTTTGCATCAGCACCGCAAAATGAGCACAAAAATCAATTTACTTTTTTCATTAGAAAAGTGCCAGGTGGTAAATTTACTGAATGGTTATTTAGTGACGATCGTAATCCTGATGAATGTGTAACTATAAATGGTCCATTCGGCTCTTTTTATTTAAGAGAAAAAGAAACGCCAATCGTATGTATAGCAGGTGGTAGTGGATTAGCACCAATAAAAGCAATTTTAGAAGGTGGAGTCAATGATCAAATAAAAAGAGATGTGATATTTTTATTTGGAGCACGCACGCAAGCAGATTTATATTCTTTAAAAGAGATTGCAGAGATTAAAACTAAGTGGAACAAGGAATCAAGTTTTAAATTTATACCTGTTCTAAACATGGAACCTGAAGATAGTGATTGGAAAGGAGCTCGAGGAATGGTGACTGATTATTTTGAAAAAGAGGTTGTACAAAAAGAAAACTTAGATATCGCCGGATGGCAAGCATACTTGTGTGGACCTCCTCCCATGGTCGATGCTGCAAGTGAATGTCTAACGAGAAACGGCATATCAGAAGACGAGATTTTTTATGATAAATTCACTGATGCGAGTAATTCTTAGTACCTGTGAATTTCTAGCATTTTCTTATTAAATTCTTTACAATACCCTATATATAGATTACTTTAACTTTACGGT
>CBFIBF010000062.1:0-2122 GCA_965660795.1 Gammaproteobacteria bacterium | reverse complement strand
TGGAGTTTTTTGTGCTGCCTGGTGAGGATGATAAATGGCACAAGATATGGGTAGATGAGAGAGTCAATTGGTGGATTCAACAAGGTATTCCTAAAGATAAATTAAATTTACTAGATGTAACCGGCGATGATTTAGCTCACTACTCTAAAGCTACAGTTGATATTATGTATGAATTCCCACATGGAAATGAGGAGTTAGAGGGAATTGCAAACAGAACTGACTTTGATTTGGGCTCTCATACAAAGAATCAATCTGAGCTCAATCTTTCAGCTAATGTAAAAGCCAATAATTCGTCCAATACTCGACTAGCTGTACAATCAGAAGATAAATCATGGGTTACGCCGTACGTGATAGAACCATCCGCAGGAGTCGATAGAGGTGTATTAGCTTTATTAAATGAAGCATATACTGTTGAAGAGCTTGCTGGCGATAAGAGTAGGACAGTCCTCAAGCTTAAGAAACACTTATCTCCTATCAAAGCTGCAGTCATACCTTTAAAAAGAAACAATTCCGATCTTGTAAATATGGCACATTCAATTAAATCCTTATTACAATCACTTCAGTTAGGTAGAACAGTTGTTGAAAATACTGGAAACATAGGTAAAAGCTATAGAAAACACGATGAAATTGGGACACCAATTTGCATAACTGTAGATTTTGATAGCTTAGAAAAAAATACTGTAACTATACGTGATCGCGATTCGATGGAGCAATCCGTAATCCCTATAACAGAATTAAAATCACACTTCTCTAATTACTTTTCTAATGACTAAGAGCAAGTACATTATTCTAGATCGTGATGGCGTTATTAATTTTGATTCTTCAGCATACATAAAAAAAGCACACGAATGGAACCCTATTCCTAAGAGCCTAGAAGCTCTTAATCTTCTCACTCAAAATCAGTACAAAATTATAATTATTTCCAATCAGGCTGGTGTTAGCCGTGGAATAATAAATTACTCCGACTCTTTAGATATACATAAAAAGTTTATAAGCAGTTGCAGTAATATAGGCGCAAGTATTTATCTTACCTATTACTGTTTTGATCATCCAGATTCTAATTCTATTCATCGTAAACCCAAGCCCGGCATGTATTTAGAAATATCACAAAGACTAAATATTGATTTGACCGATGTTTTTGCAATAGGTGATTCACCACGGGATATGGAAGCAGCACTTTCATCTGGATGTAAACCATTGGGCGTAAGAACAGGCAACGGAGAGGAAATTTCTAATTCACTGCCTAATATAGATATGTTTGATTGTTTATATGATGCTGCAAAATTTGTTATTGATTATGATAAGCAATACATTCTTAATATTTAAATCACTATTATTTTGGATTAATCTTGTAATTTCAGTTCTACTCTTTGGCCCACTAACTTTCTTGTTGGGTGTGATATCTTATGACGCTTGTTTGAAACTAAGCAAGGCCTGGTGTAGATATAATCTTTTTTTTCTCAAAACCATTTGTTCATTATCATTTATCTATAACGGGCCTGATTTAAATTCTTCACAACTCGTTGTCTCTCGTCATCAGTCAGCATGGGAGACAATATTCTTGGCAGCTTATGTTTCTAAGCCAATATTTATCCTTAAAAAAGAACTTTTATGGGTTCCAATTTTTGGATGGTGTTTATATCTCTTAAAAAATGTACCCATAGATCGGTCTGATGGTATTAAGTCATTGAAAAAAATAATCGAATCATCTAGAGGTCATATCGAAAAAAAAAGAACACTTATTATATTTCCAGAGGGAACAAGAGTTACCTATGGTGAAAAATCAGAAATAAAAAAAGGAGTTTTGAAAATTATTGATTTTTTAAAAATACATTTTTTGGTTATGAATCATGATGCTGGAAAATATTGGAATAAAAGTTCATTTGTAATAAAACCAGGCGTTATAAATATAAATACTCAATCTTTTAATTTCACTGATGATATGAATTATTTGAAGAAAGAGATTACTAACTATTTTTACTAAATTATCAAATAAGCTTATGGAGCTGGATTAGGCTGTGCCATATGAATTTGATTAACCTCTTCTAAGATATTTTCACTAAGCTCAATGTTGACTGATTCGATATTCTCTTTTAATTGATCCATTGTTGTTGCTCCAATG
>CBFIBF010000061.1:0-2210 GCA_965660795.1 Gammaproteobacteria bacterium | reverse complement strand
GTTTGAGGAAACGAACCAATAGTAGTCGTTGGAAAGGTGGGAATATTTAACTCACTAGATTGCAACTCTAATCTTTCTTCTCTATTTGTTTTTCTTTCAAAAGACTCTTTGGTTAAAGAAGAAACTCTATTTCGTACAGTCTCAACTTTTCTTCCAAGTAAAGCTTTGTCAGAATGGTCTCTAACTTTTTCATATAAAACTAGATCTTCGCTTTTCACGTTGCTTTCAAGTGAATTTTTCAATAAAAGTAACTCATTTAATTTTTCTTCTGCAAAAGAAAGTATATTCTTTAAATCAGTGTTCAAAGAGTCTTCTTCTTTTAAGCTATACGGAACATGTAATAAAGAACATGATGTTGAAATGCTTAACTTATTTAGATTTAGATCAGAGATTCTATCAAATATATCTAATAAATTACTCTTCCAAATTGTTCTTCCACTTAGTACCCCAAGCTGAACTTCTTTTTTAGAAGCTATTTGAACAATTTCTTCATCTGTAAAGCCTTCATAGCAAAGGTCTAAATGAATAGAGCTAATATTAGAATTCAATACTTCATCTAAGATTCCATCATATTTGCCAAAATAACCAAACAAATGAATTTCTAATGGAGAGTTTTCAACTAAAGCTTTAAAAATATCAAAAGTGTCCTGGGAAAAGCTATGGCTGCCAACACCAAGAGATCCTTCATCAATTAAAATTTCAGTTAAGCCTAAATCTTTTAGCTGAGTGAATAAATTCAAATAAGCATTTAAAATTTTATCTTTTTTGCTTTGATCTAAGTCATTTTCTTTACAAAGAGTTAAAAATGTAGTTGGACCAATAATCTTTGGAATTGCATCTAAGCCTTTCTCAGAAGCCAATTTTAATTCATGACTAAACCTTGCAGCGGAGGGATTAAACTCTAAATCCCAATCTATTTCAGAAACCAAGTAATGATAGTTTGTATCAAACCACTTTGTCATTTCTAAAGGGGATTCATTTTTACCATTCACCTCTCCTCCTCTTGATGCCTTAAAATAAGAGTCGAAATCTGTATAGTTGGTATATCCAAATCTCTTTTGAGGTATACCTAGGTGTGTGGCTGTGTCCAAAACTTGATCATAGAATGAAAAATCTCCTATGAGCACTTTGTTTATTCCACTATTGTTTTGAATATCCCAATTATTAGAAATTAACTCGTCAGATTTGGAAACTAATTCCTCTAGAGTTATTTCGGACCTCCAGAATTTTTCTACTGCCCACTTATATTGTCTTTTGTTTCCAACACGTGGATAACCAACTACTGAAATATCAACTTTCATATTCTTACTTCTCCTTTATTTAAAGAATCCTTATTTTTAATTAATTTATAAATATCACTAAATGCTTTATGTCTATTAAGAGTATAAAAATGTAATCCGTCAGCACCATACTTTATCAACTCATCACATAAATCAGCAATAAACTTAATTCCAAATTCACGCTCTTCTTCAATGGTATTACAATTTGCAAAACCTTCACTTAAATTCTCTGGTAAAGAAATATCACAAACTTTCGCAAATCTTTTGGCTTGTTCAAAACTAACTAGAGGCATGATTCCTGCATATATTGGGACATTAATATTTTTTCCATTAGCGTTTTCATGAAATTTTTTATAATCATCAAAATCAAAAAACAATTGGGTAGCAGAAAAATTTCCACCAGATTTCACTTTTAGATTAAATGTGTTCATAGTCTCTTCTAAATTTTTATCTTCAGGATGACCAGTAGGAAAGCAACCAAATCCTAAGTTTTTATATCCTTTTTTAAACATGTATTCAATGAGGTCATTTGCATGTTCAAAATCTGAATTATTTTCCTCAAAATCCTCTAAATCCATAAGAAATTCATCTCTAGGACAATCACCCCTAATGATTAAAAAAGATTCAATCTTATTTTCGATATATTTATTCAAAATAACATCCACATCACTTTTAGTTTTGTCACAACTTGTTATATGAGCAACAACTTCAGGAGACATATATTGTCTTAAAATTTCAACTGATTCAATAATTTCTCTATTTTTTGAAAATCCAGCACCATCTGTGTATGAGACGAACTTTGGATTATATTGTGCCAGTTGCTGAACAGTGTTTTCATAAGTTTTATACTCCCTCTCATTTCTTGGAGGGAAAAACTCAAACGATAATTCTAAATTTTTGCCAAATACCATAATTAAATAATGCATTTTG
>CBFIBF010000060.1:0-2255 GCA_965660795.1 Gammaproteobacteria bacterium | reverse complement strand
ACAAACCCAAATAAACCTAAACTTCATAAAGTTATAACAGACTTTGTTAAAGCTTCAGGTGGGATTGTTGGACCACACACAACATATGCATTACCAGGAAGAATGATGATTTCTGGTCTATCTAACAACCAAGACTTTGGCGGAAGAACTGCACTTGTTGAATATACAAATGATGGTACATATGTAGCTACATATCACATGCCACATGATGAAAATTTATATGGCGCTGTCAAAACAGGTCAAATAGCAGACGGTTATGGATATGATATTCGTGCATTACCTAGACGTAATGTCATGATTACATCTTCATTCACTGGTTGGAATAATTACATGATGAACTTAGGTAAACTCATGGGTGATTCTGAAGCTATGAAACGTTTTGGTAACACAGTAGTAGTTTGGGATTTACATTCACGTAAACCTAAAAAAGTATTTGATGTTCCAGGTGCACCACTAGAAATTAGATGTGCATGGGGTTCACAAAACAACTATTGCTTCACCACAACTGCATTAACCTCACAAATTTGGTTAATTTATGAAAAAGATGGTGAATGGAATACACAATCAGTAGCAACAATTGGTGATCCTGCTAAAATTCCGCTACCTGTAGACATCTCAATCACTGCAGATGACAAACATCTATGGGTAAATACATGGAATGATGGTATGACAAGAGTATTTGATATCTCTGATCCATTTAATGCTAAAGAAGTATATACACACAAAATTGGTGACCAAGTAAATATGCTATCTCAAAGCTGGGACGGTAAACGCGTTTACTTCACATCATCACTATTAGCAAACTGGGATAAAACTGATGGCCCAGAAAAAATGCCGCAATACTTCAAAGGATATCACTATAAAGATGGTAAATTGGATCTTCAATTTACTATTGATTTCCTAAAAGAAAAACTAGGCTTGCCACATCAAATGAGATTTGGTGCATATTCTTTATATGCTAAATCTCCACAAGATGGAGCTAAAGTAGCAGAACTTTCTAAGTAAAGTTCTGTCTAAGTTATTAGACACCTCATTGGTGGTTAATAACGTGAAATGGCTGAACGTTGAGGCCGCTTAAAGTTACTTTGAGCGGCCTTTTACTTATGAAAATAAGGGTTGTTTGCCTCTTAAAATAATCTACAATATTAGATATTAGAGAATTTTAAGGATATATAAGTCATGTTAAGGAAAATTTTTCTATCACTAGTAATACCACTTGCAGTATCTGCACAAGAAGTAACATATGATAATTCTGTTTTAGCTCCTGGTTGGACAAGCCTTACTTTTACACCGCCTTCACCATCATCGTACACATTAGCAAGTTTTTCACCCGCTAAAAATGGAGACGTTATAAATCAATTAGAGGAAAAAACATCATTACATGACTTATATGATGGCAAAGTTACACTCCTCAATTTTATGTATACAACTTGTACTGATATTAATGGGTGCCCGCTTGCTACAGCAGTATTTCATAAGATTCAACAAAAACTCTCAAAGCAACCAGAAATTGGTAAAAATGTAAGATTACTTAGCTTAAGTTTTGATCCTAAAAACGATACACCTGAAATAATGAAACTTTATGGCGCGGGCACCGAAAAACATCTAGTAGACTGGCAGTTCATTACAACAAAAAATGCAGATGTACTCGATCCTATCTTAGACGGATATCAGCAAAGGATTATTAAAGAGTATGACGACCAAGGCAATTATATTGGATCCATATCACATATACTTCGCGTTTTTTTAATAGACGAGGAAAAGCAAGTTAGAAATATTTATAGTGTTTCGTTTCTTCATGCAGATTTAATTATCAATGATATTAAAACACTTCTAGATCCGAATACTAAAAATGGAACTCTTGTTGCAGCCGCTGATACAAGTTCAAAACTAGATGCAGTTAAGTCTCAAACATCTAAGTTATCAAAACCTGGCGATAATAAAGATGGTTATTATGACACTGATTATGAAAGTGCCAGCAAAAGCTTGCATCGAACTGGAAAACCTGCTGATTTATATACTATAGCAACAACAAAACAACTTGGTTTGCCTAAGCCTAAGTTTCCTGAAGGAACTGAATTAACGCCGAAGAAAATTGAACTAGGACGTAAATTATTCTTTGATAGAAGGCTATCACACACGGACACAATTTCATGCGCAATATGCCATGTACCTGAGATGGGCTTTGCTCAAAACGAACTAGCGACAGCAGTTGGAACAGAAGGTAGATCTGTCCCTAGAAATGCTCCAACAGT
>CBFIBF010000059.1:0-2345 GCA_965660795.1 Gammaproteobacteria bacterium | reverse complement strand
CACGATTTAGAAATCTTTTGTTAAATCCATTCCCTCATATAAGTGTGCAACGTGATCGGAATAACCATTAAACATCAAGGTGTCTCTTTTTCTAAATTCTCCTATCCTTCTCTCACGCTTTTGGCTCCATCTGGGGTGAGAGACATATGGATTCACATTAGAATAAAACCCATATTCGGAAGGCGCTTCGAGATTCCATGAAGTGTCCGGGATGTTTTCAACAAAACTAATTTTTTTAATTGATTTAATACTTTTAAATCCATATTTCCATGGAACGATCAAACGTATAGGGCTTCCATTTTGATTTGGTAAAATTCTACCATACAAACCAACTGATAAAATTGTAAGAGGGTTCATTGCTTCATCCAGTCTAAGTCCCTCTCTGTATGGCCATGCAAGTATATTTCTTTTTTGACCAGGTAAATTTTCAGGATCATACACGGATTCAAAAGCAACATATTTAGCTTTGTATGTCGGTTTAGCAAGCTTTATTATTTGATTAAGTTCAAAACCAATCCATGGTACAACCATTGACCAAGCTTCTACACAACGAAGCCTATAAATTCTCTCTTCTAATGGAAATTTATTAATAAAGTCATCTTTATTTAGTATAAATTTATTCTCTACCTCACCATCAACAGAGACTGTCCAGTCCTCAGTATTAAGTTTACTTGCATTCACCATAGGATCTCTTTTTCCGCTACCCAATTCATAAAAATTATTATAAGAGCTTATTTGTTTGAAAGTGTTAGTTTGCTCATTAGTGCTGTACTTGAGATCTTTAGCAAAAGTTAACTGATCATTTTTAGAAAACAATAGATTAGAAAATGTTAGCAAAGAAAAAGCAAGAGATGATTTGATAATTGCTCTCCTTTGTTTAAAAAGATTTTCATCAGTTATATTACTTTCTTTGAGACAATACTTAGACATTACCTATCCATTCTCTAGCATTATAAAACATCTTCATCCATGGAGAATTTTTCCATTTTTTTGGTGCCCAAGAAAAATTATCGATACATGCGAGTCTTTCTGGGTGAGGCATCATAATGTTAATTCTACCATCATTATTACAAAAACCCGTAGCACCATCAGTAGAACCATTGGGATTAAATGGATATTCTTCTGTATATTGGCCAGATGGATTAACAAACCTCAGAGTTGTCTTTTTAATATCTTTTTTATTTTTAACAGATATTCTACCTTCTCCATGCGATACAATTATTGGCAATGTAGAATTGTGCATATCTTTGAAGAATATAGAATTGGATTTAGGAATTTTTACCAAAACCTGTCTTGCTTCAAATTGATTTGAATTATTAGAAATGAACTCTGGCCAATGATTAGCTCCTGGTATTATAGATTTAAGATGAGATAACATTTGACAGCCATTACAAACGCCTAGTGAGAATTTATTTTTATTATTGAAAAAAAGTGATAACGCATCATAAGCTTTGCGGTTATATATAATTTTATTTGCCCATCCTCGACCTGCCCCTAAAACATCCCCGTATGAAAAACCACCACAAGCAACAAGGCCGTTATATTGATTTAAAATATCAGGGTGATTAATAATGTCATTTGTAGTTACATCAAAACACTCAAAGCCGGCAAGCATAAACGCATTAGCCATTTCTTTGTGCCCATTAACCCCCTGCTCTCTAAATATTGCTATTTTTGGCTTTTTCTTTGTAGACAAATATCTTTTAGGCTTTAAATTAATAGAAAAAGTGAGTCTTGTTGCATTGTTCGTATTGACATGTTTGTGTGATTGAATTTTAGCCTTATATTCTGATAAGGCTGTTTTCTTGTTATCTCGTTGAGACTGAATTAAATATGATAACTCACTCCAGTATTTTCTAAGCGTGCTTAAAGATTCATTGTAATTCATAGATTGAATGGATAGCTTAGGGTTTAAATCTTTTTTTAGTTTACCAATTTTATGCAGACATTGAGTAAGATTGTATTTGTCAACCAAAGATAAAAATGTTTTTTGATTTTGTTTTGAGATTGCAAAAACACCACCAAGTTCCTCATTGAATAAAACTTTGATGATTTCAGAATTGTTTATTTCAAAATCATCTGTAATCACAGACATATTAGATGCAAAAGCCATTTCAATTAGACATGTAACTAGGCCTCCATCTGATCTATCATGATAAGCATTTAATATCTTTTTACTAAGAAGACTTTGAGTTAAATAAAAATAATTTATTAAATCATCAATATCATGAATATTTGGCGTTTCATTTTTTGTAATATTTAGTGTTTGATTTAGTGCAGATCCGCCCATTCTATTTTTACCATGACCTAGATCAATTAAATAAAGATCTGAATTAACTTCAGAC
>CBFIBF010000058.1:0-2455 GCA_965660795.1 Gammaproteobacteria bacterium | reverse complement strand
AAGGCTAATGGCATTACTTTAACTTTCATTCCTTTTTTCAAGTTATCAATTTCTGAATCAAGTTTAATATAACAATTTGCGTCTTTTAAAGAAGATAGGATATTAGAACCTTGTGCACCTGATTTTTTTACAAACAATTTATTATCTTTGCTAATTAATATACCTCTCTTGTATTCTGTTCTGCCTTTCCTTTTTTTTATATCATCTATGAGTTCAGCTTCTAATAATAAATGATTCTCATAATTCTTACCGCATAATTTATTAATTGCTGCATTAACAAAAAGATTAAATGTAACAATTACAGAAACTGGATTTCCTGGCAAACCAAAGAATGTACATTTGTTTATTTTACCATATGCAAGAGGTCTTCCAGGTTTGACAGATATTTTCCAGAATTTGATTTTGCCAAGATTATCCAATGCAGTTTTTACATGATCAGCATCACCTACGGATACACCCCCCGTTGTTATAAGAACATCACATTTCTTTGATGCCTCATTAAATTTTTTTTCAATAGATGATAATTTATCTTTAACAACACCATAGTCCTTTACTTCAACAGGATATTTTCTTAGTAATCCATGCAGTAAATATCTATTGCTGTCATAAACCTGATTCTTTTTAATTTTCTTTTTAATACTTACCAATTCATCTCCGGTCGATATGAATCCTATTAAAGGCATCTTAAATACTGGAACACTTGCAATGCCTAATGAGGCTAAGATCCCAATATCTATTTCATTGATCCTCTTTCCTTTAGTAAGAACAATCTCATTTTTCTTTATATCTTCACCTGGAAACCTTATATTTTGATCTTTGACAATAGGAGCTAAGACTTTTATTTCATCTTCATGTAATTCAACCAATTCTTTCATAACTACCGCGTTACAACTATTGGGCACATTGCCACCAGTCATAACTTTTATGGCATGATTTGGCTTTACGGCTTTCGTGTATGAATTACCAGCAAATGATTCTCCTACACACTTGAAGATTTTATTTTTATTTGAAAAATCATTTACATTAATCGCATAACCATCCATAGCTGAATTTTTATAATTTGGTACATCAATTTTTGATCGTATATCTTTCGCTAATATACGATCACAAGAATTCTTAAGCTGTACATTTTCAGTCGATGATTTTACCTTAATTGTCTTAAGGATATTTGATAGAGCCTCTTCTATGTTTAGAGCATTTGGATCAAATTCATTAAAACAGTTATCTTTTAATTTTTTCATGAAGTCTATATTATATGAATTATATCAAACATTATGCCTTTATCTGATAATACAACAGAACTTGATTTTATAAGACAGTATTGTAGTGATGTTTCATTTAAAAAAAATTTGTCAAAAAATACCACTGACGCATATATGTCTGACCTCAAGGTTTATTTGCAATGGTTAATATCTAATGAATATTCACTACTTGATGCTGATAGGGAGATTATAAATAACTATCTTGCTTTCAAATTGGATAGCGGTTTATCAGTAAGCACTATTCAGAGAACTATTACATGTATCAAATCATTTTACTTATTTTTATATGACAATGGCTTAATTAAAAATAATCCTTCAACATTAATAGAAAATCCAAAAAAGAGAAGAAAGCTTCCGACAATAATTTCTGAAAGTGAGATAGAAAAATTATTAAGTGCACCGGATGATAAAACTGCCACTGGCTTAAGAGACAAATGTATTTTAGAATTACTCTATTCATCAGGCCTTAGGATATCAGAGTTACTTAGTATCAAAATTAATCAAATAGCTACTGATAAACCATATTTGAGAATTAAGGGCAAAGGCAATAAAGAGAGAATAGTTCCTATCGGCTCTTTTGCTATGAAGTTATTGATATCATATATTGATGGATATCGTACAAATATCAAATCTATCAGTCATCCAGATATTCTTTTTATTAATGCAAACGGAAGCGTTATTTCAAGACAAGCCTGCTGGGAGATGATACAGAAATATGCGAAACTATCACTAATTAATAAAAAATTATCACCGCATAACTTAAGACACGCTTTTGCAACACATTTGCTCAACAATGGAGCTGACTTGAGAACTGTACAGATGCTATTAGGACATGCTAGTCTATCTACAACGCAAATATATACCCATATAGCAAAAGATAGGTTGATGAAATTTCATCAAAAATATCACCCAAGGAGATGATTTGAAAAATCTTTTTATATTTATAGCTTTGTCAGTTCTTTTTTCATGTGCAAAAAAAGAAGATACTGATATTAAAAAAGGCATAGAAGGTGCTGACATTAAGAAAGTTGTATCTGAAGCTTATCCTAATGTAAATATTGAAAATATAAAAAAAATAGATGAAAACTTTCATGAAATCATAATCAACAATCAAATATATTATGCAACTAATGATGGTAAATATTTAATCGTAGGAAACGTCATTGATCTAGATACTAAAGAGAGTATTACTG
>CBFIBF010000057.1:0-2523 GCA_965660795.1 Gammaproteobacteria bacterium | reverse complement strand
ATTGCTTCTTTAAATGAGAATCCATATATTTTAGTTAACATTAAAGTATACAAAAGCCCTGTGCCAGCAGAGAGGGAACCATTGAGAAAGCCAATGACAAATAATAAGAAATATACCATAGAGGAATTTACTTCCTTCGTTTTCTGATTTGTGCCTTTTGTAAATGACAAAATGAACACAATAAAAATCAGTACACCCAATAGCTTTCTGGCTATATTTTCATCTATGTAGGTAATAGAGAATGCGCCAATAATGACAGCAGGTAAACCAACTATAAGACCTTCATTGAAAATTCTTCTGTCTGGTTTATTTTTTTCAAAGAATTTTAAAGAAGCACCTATGCCAAGAAGAACAGTAGAAATTTTGTGTGTTGCCAAGGCTACAGGGAATGAAATCTCAAAAAGTAATAATATTGCAGGTAGTTGTATTATCCCTGCACCGCCACCTGAGAAAGCAGAAAAAAGATTAGAGACAAAAGATATAAAAAGAAGTAACGCGTATTCCAAGATTTATGTTCTGCGTATCATGGTGCCGACACCTTCGTCAGTAAATAACTCGAGAAGTAATGCGTGATCAATCGTTCCATCAATGATTTGAACATTCTCTACACCAGCAGACACAGCCTCTAATGCTGATTCAACCTTTGGCAACATTCCAGAAGATATCACCCCTTTTTTTATCAATTGTCTTACTTGTTCAGCATTCATTGATTTAATAAGGTTCCCATCATTATCAAAGATTCCTGTTGTATTGGTTAGAACAAGATATTTTCCTGCTTGGAGTATTTTTGCAATCTTACCTGCAACAATATCTGCATTGATATTATAGGTTGTATAATCTTCACCAATACCTATTGGTGCTATAACTGGTATAAACGACGTAGAATCAAGTAAATTAACTACACTAGGGTCAATACTTGAAACCATACCAGTATTTTTAAAATCAAAATTCTTATTCTTTCCTTCACCGATCATTTTTTTTGCTCTTATAAGCCCTCCATCTTTACCAGATAATCCAACAGCTCTCCCACCATGACTGGTTATTAAATTAACTATTTCCTTATTTATTGATCCACCTAGAACCATTTCAATCATTTCGATAGACTTTTCATCTGTAACTCTCATGCCATCAACAAATTCAGATTTAATACCCATCTTTTCTAGGTAGCTTGTTATTTGAGGGCCTCCTCCATGAACTATAACAGGATGAAGACCAACTTGTTTTAGTAGGACGACATCTCTTGCAAAATTATTTTTCAGTTTATTATCAATCATTGCGTTTCCACCAAACTTTATAACAATAATTTTGTTTGCAAGTTTTTGTATATAAGGCAGTGCCTCAATCAACACATTTGCAGTGGATGGAATATTTGCTGTATTCTCTCTTAGTATTACTTTATTGCTCATAATTTTAGAACGGTAAGTCTAACGTATTATCAATTTTAAGAATAGCATTTTTGATATCATTTTTAATAATTTTTAAACCATTCTCACTAGAAGATTCAAACCTTAGTGTTATTTTTGGAGATGTGTTTGAAGGTCTTATCAAACCCCAAGAAGTCTGATTCAATATTTTTATACCATCAGTATTAGAGACTGTATAGTCATCAAAAGAAGCTGTTTTCATAAATTTGCTCATGAATTCAAAATGTCCATTACCATTAAAATTAATATCAAGCTCTGGTGATGCATATGTCCTAGGCATCTCATCAACAACGGAAGTAAGTTCATCATCATTTGTAAGTATTTCGAGAAACCGCAAGAAAACATATATCCCATCATCAAATCCATACCACTTATCATTGAAAAAGATGTGACCGCTCATCTCACCGCCTAACATTGCTCTTTCTTGCTTTATCATATTTTTTATATATGAATGTCCAGTTCTACATTCTATGGGAATCCCATTGGATTCAAGTATGCTTTTTCTCAAATTCATTGTACATTTAACATCAAAAACTATTTTTGCTTGATTAACTTCTTTAAGAATAGATTTTGCGAATATGATCATCAGTTCATCAGGCCATAAAACGGAACCATCATTTTTTATAATCACAGTTCTGTCTCCATCACCATCGAATGCAACACCATAATCTGCATTAGTATCCTTAACATGTTTCTTAAGGCTTTCTAAGTTTGTTTCTTTTGTAGGATCAGGAGAGCAATTTGGAAAATTTCCATTAACCTCTTGATTAATATAATCAGCATCAATGTTAAAAGAATGAAATATTTTCTTAGCAACATTGCCAGTGACTCCGTTCATGCTATCAACAATAAATTTTTTAGATGTTTTTATATCGAGATCATTAATAACTCTATTGATATAATTTTCTAGTATTGATTCATCATAAGATAGCTTTCCACAATGATTTTTTTTTATCTTTTCTTGATTATTTATTATCCAGTCACGTAATGCATAAATATCTTTGTCAAATAATGGATCTCCATCAATAATCATCTTTATTCCATTATAATTTTTTGGATTATGACTTCCCGTTATCATGAGGCCGTTGGATATTCCTAG
>CBFIBF010000056.1:1355-2725 GCA_965660795.1 Gammaproteobacteria bacterium | reverse complement strand
TAAAAATTGGGTGGAGAAGCAATATTAACATATTACTTTTTGGCTCCAATGGCCAGCTAGGTCAGTCTTTCTGTCGTCTTTTTAAAAAAAATAATATAAATTTTACTGCTTTATCCAAAGATAATTGTGATGTCACTAAAAATAATGATATAGAAAGAGTACTTACCGATAATAATTATGATTTCATAATAAATGCATCTGCATATACTAATGTTTCTGATGCAGAGATAAACCCAGGTATAGCCTATAAAGTAAATGATATTGCAATAAAAAATATTACATCATTAATTAATAAGGATTCATCATTATTTATTCATTTTTCAACAGATTATGTCTTTGATGGTAAAAAGAAATCACCATATACTGAGAAAGATTCTCCAAATCCGATTAATGAATATGGTAAATCTAAACTTAATGGTGAAATACATTTAGAAAAATCTAATATAAATTATTTTATTTTTAGAACCAGCTGGGTATATGATAATAAAGGAAATAATTTTCCAAATAAAATAGTTAATCAAGCAAAAAAAATGAAAGCTATTTCAGTGATAGACGATCAGTTTGGTATACCTAACCATGTTGATTTCATATCTTCAAGCACCCTTGCCTGTATGAAAAAATACTATATATATTCTGCGATTGAGAAAAATAGATCACATGGCATCTATAATTTATCCTGCAACGGTCAAACCACATGGTTTGGTTTTGCAAAATATATTTTAGATGGTATGCATAATAAACTTAAGAACTCATGTGATTTGAAGCCTGTGAAATCAAATCATTTCAAATCAAACGTTAAACGTCCAAAGTATAGTGTTTTGAGCAATCAGAAAATCATGAAGCAATTTGATATTCAAATACCTTCATGGCAGTATTACGCAGATAAATATATTGAATCATATGAAGAATAGAAAAGGCATTATCTTAGCAGGCGGAAGTGGCACAAGACTTTATCCATTGACTTTAGCATCTACTAAATGTCTTCTGCCTGTCTATGATAAACCTATGGTTTACTATTCTATTAGCACTATGATTCTTGCTGACATTACTGATATTTTGATTATTACTACACCTGAAGATCAGCATTTATTTGAAAAACTATTAGGTGATGGCAGTGATTGGGGTATTAATATTTCTTATCAAATACAGCCTAAGCCTGAGGGTATAGCACAAGCATTAATACTTGCTGAAAAACATATTGAGAATAATCCATGCACACTTATGTTAGCTGATAACATATTTTACGGTAGTGGATTTAGTGAAAAACTGATACATGCATCTCAATCAAATCATAATACTTTATTTTCATACGCTGTTAATGATCCCGAGAGATTTGGTATTTGTGAGTTAGATGAGGATAGAAAAGTTAT
>CBFIBF010000056.1:0-1345 GCA_965660795.1 Gammaproteobacteria bacterium | reverse complement strand
GCACTTGAGGAGAAACCAGCTAAACCTAAATCAAATCTAGCTGTAACAGGGCTATATTTTTACGATTCAAATGCTGCTTATATCGCTAAACAAATTATACCATCAGCACGAGGTGAACTTGAAATTACCGATGTAAATATCGAATATATGAAACAAGGTAATTTATATAGCGAAGTACTGGGCAGAGGTTTCGCATGGATAGATGCGGGCACTAATCAGTCTTATTTAGATGCAAGTAATTTCATTTATACTATTGAAAAAAGACAAGGATTTAAAATAGCTTGCCCTGAAGAAATCGCTTTTAGAAAAGGTTTGATATCATCTGAAAAACTTGAAGAACTTGCCAACAAAGTTATTAAGAGTGATTATGGTAAATATCTCTTAAATTTAATTCGATAATATATGAAAGTCGATGCCACTGATCTGCGTGATGTTTTGTTAATAACACCGGATATTCATAAAGATAATAGGGGATATTTTTATGAAAGCTTTAATGAAGATAAATTTCTTAAATTGACAGGTATTAACTTTAAACCGGTTCAGGATAACCAATCTTTTTCTAAGCAGGGAACTTTACGAGGAATACATTTTCAAACCAATCCCATGCAACAAGCAAAACTGGTACATGTAATTGAAGGTGAAGTTTTTGATATTGCCGTTGATTTAAGGCGAGATTCATCCAGTTATTGTAAGTGGATAGGTAAATATTTATCATCAGAAAATCACCATCAATTATATATACCAGAAGGTTTTGGCCATGCTTTTTTAGTTATAAGTGATGAAGCTAAGGTGATGTATAAAGTAAATAACTATTATTCTCCCAAACATGAATGTTCCATTAAATATGATGATCCAAAATTAGATATTAAATGGCCAAATATGAGTTTTCATTTATCTGACAAAGATAACCAGGCAGATTATCTAAATGATGAATCTAATTACTTTTAGTTATTTTATTAAACAATAAAGGTATTAATCCTAAAAGAGATAAATAAATAATAAGTTCAAAACTAAAAGGGCTTTTTTCTATTATAAATTTATTCAATTCACTTCCAATAAGAATAATTACAATTGTGCCCGGCAACATACCTAGTTGACTTACTATATAAAATGATAATGCTTTAATTCGTGTCAACCCAAAAGCAACATTAATTATAAAAAATGGAAAGATAGGCGACATTCTCAGTGCGAACAAATAATAGGTTCCATATTTATCTAACTCATTTTCAATTTTAGATATTTGACTAGGAAATTTTTTATTTACATAGTCGCTAATTATATATCTTGAAAGTAGCATCGCACCCGTCGCCCCAATTGATGATGCGAAAGATATTAATACTATAGC
>CBFIBF010000055.1:0-2732 GCA_965660795.1 Gammaproteobacteria bacterium | reverse complement strand
AGATATGCTAAAGAACATCCCTATAAGGCTGTAATTTCATGTGGTATGAATGGCAATCATATTAATATAATGGCTTGTTTTGTTGGCTCAGGTAGGTATGGAGCTGATACTGAACTAGAAATTACTAATGGTTCATTCTACAAACTTTATCCATCATACAATGTCGGCCAAGCTGGCAGGGAGACAAGAGCAGGTCTTGAAATTGATTTAAAATCTAATTTTAAAATAAAAGCACAAAACTCTGCTGATACTCTAATTTTAAATGTCAAAATATATGATAGATTAACTAATAAAGTATTATTTAATAAAAGTGCCGCTAAGTATCGTGCAATTTATATTAGCAACTGAGGAAAAAAATGAAATCAAACCTAAAATTAGTTTATGTAGCAATGATGACTTTGGTTATCTCTGCTTGTTCATCTAATCCAGCTGATGATATGGATACAGGTATTCAATATACTTATTATCCTGATGGATCATGTAAAGATCGTGATAACAATAAATGTGTTACAAAAGAATTTATAAACGAAATTTGTGAATCATCAGATGATATTGGTGTTACAAAATTTGTAGCTACCTCTTATTCAGTAGGTCCAGCTTTTAAAGCACTTGCAAATGCTAATGGAGTGAGTACAAAAATTATTATGGACAATAATACCTGTTTTGTTAAATTGACAACTGGTGGTGTGTATAGAGGCACAGATAGAATGCTTACGCGTACATGTCAGGTTTACCAATTCATCAAAAGCCCTAGTACAGGTAAATTACTAATAAGTGGCACTGATCTATCTGGTTGTTTTACAAGAGGAATGTAGTTCACTTATAACAGCTTACAAGTGGATCTAGAATTAGTAGTTTTATGATAAAGAGTTTCTAACTTTTTGTGAAAGACAACATAGCCTAATATTTTATGATAGCCTTCAATAGTGTTTTCATCCTGATTGGTAATCTGATATTGCGATTTTACTCCACTTCTAAATTGAATATTAATACTATTATCTATACTTAAATATATTGGTCCACTGCCATCATCATAAAAACATGAATATTCAGATTTATTTGCAGAACAAGCGCTCAAGGTAATTACTAAAAAAATACTAAGTTTATTCATATCGTTATACTTTAATATAAAAATCTTATAGATTACATATCTTACTTAGCTTTAGATTATCTTATATAATTAACTGTAATGATTTTTGTTTTGACAGTTTTTATAGTTTTAATATGTGTAAGATTACATGACTTTTTTTTAAAGTTATCATCAAACCTTAGTTTTTCAATTATCCTTGTATTATTTTCTCACTTATTTCATGTTCTTTTGTTTTCATTTATTTATTTCATTGAAATTGATAACATGCAGGGAAGTCATGACAATGCCTTTGCAGATTTAATTTATTACTCAATTAGCACATATACAACACTAGGAATTGGTGATATTCATTTTAATGGTAGTGCTAGAATTGTCTCAGGCATACAAGCTATTTTTGGACTGATCATGATTGCCTGGTCTGCGTCAAATATTTACTTGAAAATTGAGAAAGAATAATTTCATTAAATTACTATTAATTACTGTCTATATGTGACAATGTAATATTACAATTAACATATCAATGGCAGCTATTCATTTTGATAGACGTATCTCTAAATAAAGCTTCATCAAAAGATTGGATACAAGCTATCATTACTACTGGGCTTATCTCACCTTTCTTTTCACCTTTTTTTTGGATTTGGATTGCTATAATATTTGAATCCTCAACTCAACTTAGTGAATATTTTATAGGGCTTTTTTTGGAATACTTTTTGCTTACTCAACAGGATGGCCCGTTATAATCCTCTCAATTTTAATCTTTTGTATCATCATCTATTTCAATTATAGTTATTGGATAAGTAAGACTGGTTGGCATTGGTCACTGCTTGGCTTAGCAATATCTCTATCAGTATTTGGAAGAGATAAGGATGCATAAATCGGACACTTAATTAGGAAAATGTATTATACAAAAAATAATATTGCTTCAATATCTTGTTTCTTATTTTTTTTTATGAATTGATTTTTTGTAGAATATTAAAGAATCCTTATCATAAAAATTGTCAATAATATTAATTTATTTTTTTTTATTTGTTTTTTTCTAAAAGATGTATATTGAATACATGAGGATATTTATTACTGATATGTACATAAATGCTCAACACATGACAGAGCACTCTGTCGATGAAATACTTCATCACAAAAACCATAAAAATCAATCACGTGAATTTATCCTAGATAAGCTTCGGCCTTATTAATAAGACTAATGTATATTAATACAAGTTCTTAACTACTGATCGCAGATATTAAATATTTCTCCAACCTATTTATTTCTATAATTCATCTCTCTCGTACACACACCGTAGGGGAAAATATTATCCTATGCATTCCCATCTATATTCTCTTTTTTGTTGACATAAATATATTTAGATAGTTAATGTAGTTATATAAATAAATTTTCAACGATCTAGGGGGTATATGATGGGAAATTCGCATGTATGGTTTTTCAAGCTTTTAACAAATATTTGCTATGCAATTGGGTTTTTGGTTGGATTTGCTGCAGGTCATGAACTCTTACTAGACATCTATCCTGATTATGGAATATTTATTTTCTTAGCATGGTTTTTCTTTATGCTAGAACTGTTTTATATAATACCTTTCTACCCAGCATTCATGCATGGTGACTGGACTTATACTTATATATCAA
>CBFIBF010000054.1:0-2737 GCA_965660795.1 Gammaproteobacteria bacterium | reverse complement strand
AAAAAAATAATTGTAACTTTTTTTGTTAATGAACGTATTTAACAGTGATGGGGTAATTATAATTTAAAAAAATGTTATATGGATGACACCCTCGTAATGCCATGGAAGGCAAATTACCCCATGATTTAGCCATCATCATCTAGAACCTCCGTATAATGATGATGGCTGACACAATGCTAAATCATACCTATTAATTTTTATTTTTACTCTATATTTAAGCTATTTATAGCACCTCTGGGGGTGCAGTTGGGGGTGCAGTAACAAACAAAAAACAAGATTTGTTTATTTCATTATTGTTGAAGAAAGTTCTTGCCTCCCCGCCCGGACTCGAACCAGGAACTAAACCTTAGGAGGGTCTTGTTATATCCAGTTTAACTACGGGGAGATAATTTTTGTATATTCTATAGTATAGTATGGCATATGAATATACTTGCTATAGATTCATCTGGAAAATCTTTTTCTCTAAGTTTATCTAAGGATAATGTGGTTAAAACATTTCAAGATATGTCTGAATCTGTATCCAGTGAAAGTATTTTAGTTGAAATAGATAATCTTGTTTCAAAATGTGAAATAAGTCCTAATCAAATTGATTCAGTTATTTTCAATAGTGGCCCTGGAAGTTTTACAGGTGTAAGAGTGTCATCTGCCATAGTCCAAGCAATAGGTTATAGCAATGACTGTCCTGTTTATGGAATTAATTCACTCAATTTAGATGCATATTCTATTTATAAAAAACATCAAATAGAGAATTTACAAATTATAAAAAAAGCCTTTGGCGATCAAATCTTCCATGGTCTTATCAAAATAAACCTAAATGAATGCATTATGGATGAGCCATGTACTACAATGATATTCTCAGATGTTAAACCTTTAACTAGCTATACAACTGCCACTGATTCACAAGATATTATTAATGAAGAATTATTCAATCATATTTTAATAGATGATTATATTAATTCAGAATTATTAATTGAATATTACAAAACATATTGTAGTTTGAAAGAGAGTTTTGATTATGAAGATGCTTTACCGAGCTATGCAGGACATACCATTTAATGGATCATGCCAATTTTCTGACCAACTCTTATTGCTTGATTAACTTTAATCTTATCGGATAACTTAACATTTTCTGTAAAAAGCAAAACAACAGTTGATCCTGATTTGAACATTCCTACCTCATCACCTTTATTAATTACAATATTTTTATTTCCATATTTAGTAGAAATTAATTTCTTAGGCATTGGAGGTGAGACTTCGCCTTTCCATTGAGTTTCAATTGATGAGACATTAATGGCGCCTACAAAAATTACTGAAAAATTAA
Organism: Gammaproteobacteria bacterium; assembly: GCA_965660795.1. Lineage (GTDB taxonomy): Bacteria > Pseudomonadota > Gammaproteobacteria > CACLCV01. The sequence goes on along the minus strand of CBFIBF010000054.1, from coordinate 1,416 downwards.
TACTACCATCCTTGAAGTGACAAACTAATCTCTCATTTTTTGCATATAAATCTTTGATACATTCCACGGCATGATCTGCAACACTAAACAGCCTTCCAGGTACATGTAATGTCTTCATGAGTTTGCCGTTAGCGGGGTTATGAACACGATGATAATCTTTTGGAGATAAATAAATAGTTAAAAATGAACCTTTGCTATAAATAGATGATAATTCTTTATCGTTACACAAGAGAGATTGAATAGAAGTCTTGATACCTTTGACTTGAAGAATTGATTTGTCTTCAATTTTCCCAAACTGTAAAATTCTCCCATCACATGATGAGACTACTGACTTATTATTCTTGTCTATGACATGTATGCCTTTTTTGAGTTTTCTTGTGAAGAAGTCACAAAATGTATTATATTTTTCAATATTCTCTTCTTCGCACTCACTGATATTAATCTTGAACATTTTTATATACAGCTTAATTAAGTAATGAGTAAGCGGGTGGTGTGTTCTAGTTATTATATATGTAAAGCGAGATACCAGATGATGAGGAATAAAATATAGCCAGTAAGAGAGTATGATTTTTTTCAGTTTTATAATGTATTCGACCATTGAATTCATATCTTATCTTCATGTGTTAACTATTTACAGCTGACCAATGAAATTTATCAGCAAATATATGATATTTTGTCTATAATGCAATAAAAATATTAATTATGTCTGGCAACACATTCGGTAAGATCTTTAGAGTAACAACTTTTGGCGAAAGCCATGGAAAAGCCCTTGGTTGTGTTATTGATGGATGTCCACCTAATATTAAAATTGATGAATCTGACATACAAAAAGACCTTGATCGAAGAAAGCCTGGACAATCAAAATATACTACTCAGAGAAAAGAAGATGATAAAGTAGAAATCCTATCAGGTGTTTTTAACGGTGTTACAACAGGAACACCTATAGCACTTTTAATTTTTAATAAAGATCAAAAGTCTAAGGACTACTCAGAAATTAAGAGTAAATTCAGACCAGGTCACGCAGATTTTACATATCAAAAAAAATATGGAATAAGAGATTACAGAGGCGCCGGTAGATCGTCTGCAAGAGAGACTGTTGCTCGTGTAGCTGCAGGTGCCATAGCAAAAAAATATTTACAAAAAGTTAATAGAACAAAAATATTTGGATATGTATCTCAATTAGGCGAGATTACACCGAGCGTGATAAAAACAAAAGATATTGAAACTAATCCGTTCTTTTTTCCAGATAATAAAAAAGTTCCTGAATTAGAAAAATATATAACAAGTATTAGAAAAGCTGGAGACTCTATTGGTGCAAAGGTGACAATTATTGGTAAGAATATACCTATAGGACTAGGTGAGCCAGTTTTTGATAAACTTGATGCACTTCTTGCGCAAGCAATGATGTCAATTAAT
>CBFIBF010000053.1:0-2814 GCA_965660795.1 Gammaproteobacteria bacterium | reverse complement strand
AAAATCCCTTCTTATCGTGAAAATAAATCATACTGATTTAGCGGCCTTATTAAAAAAAGAGCTACAAGCATGTAATAAAGAACATGACTTGCTGCAAATAAAATCAAAGTTTATTGGAAAAAAAGGTTATCTAACAAATCTATTTTCATCACTTAAAGATATTGATCCTGATAAACGACGAGGATATGGAGCTGAACTTAATCAGACAAAGAACATACTTATTGAAATAATTGATGAGAAAGCCAATGAGCTTAAATTAAAAAATGAAATAATCAGTAAATTAGATTTAGATACCCCTGCTAAACATCATCATTTTGGCTCTCATCATCCAATTTCTCTTGTGATCAAAAGAATAGAAAAAATTTTTTCAAGCCTCGGATTTGAGACACATGAAGGCCCTGAAATAGAAACAGAACGATATAACTTTGAGTATCTAAATATAGCTGATGATCACCCTGCAAGGGACATGCATGACACTTTTTATTTTGATAGCAATTTTCTTTTGAGGACACATACATCTTCTGTTCAAATTCATGCAATGGAAAAATCTACTGCACCTCTTAGAGTATTAGCCCCTGGCCGTGTATATCGTTGCGATTCGGACCCAACACATTCGCCAATGTTTCATCAAATTGAGGGTCTCTGCGTTGATAAAGAAATAAATTTCAGAAATTTAAAGTGGGTTTTGAATGATTTTATTCATAAGTTTTTTGATTCTAATAATATTAAAACAAGGTTCAGACCTTCCTATTTTCCTTTTACGGAGCCATCAGCTGAGATGGACATCATGTTTAATGGCAAATGGCTTGAAGTTCTTGGATGCGGGATGATTCATCCTAATGTTTTAAAAAATGTAAATATTAACCCAAATGACTTCTCTGGTTTTGCTTTTGGGCTAGGCATCGAAAGGTTTGCAATGCTAGCTTATAAAATTCCTGATTTACGTGTATTTTTTGAGAATGATATTAATTTTCTTGAACAATTTGAGCATCTGAGGGAGACATGAAGTTTAGTAAGAATTGGATAAATGATTATATTTCTATCCAAAAAAAAGACAATATTGAAAACATGCTTACACAATTAGGTCTTGAGGTTGATAATGTAAAAAAAGCTGGAAATGATCATGTAATTGACATTGAATTTACCCCTAACAGAGGGGACTGTTTATCAATTTATGGAACATCTAGAGATCTGGCTGCATTTAAAAATAAAAAAATTAATTTACCTTCTCTGAGCAAACGCTCATTTAAAAAAGAGAATATTTACGTCAATAAAATTTCTTCAGACATCTGTTTGGAATATAGGTATATGTTGTTACATAACCTTAGTATTAAAACTAAAACACCAAAGTTTATCAAAGATAGACTAATTAAATCTGATATTTCGCCCATCAATTATATAGTTGATGTTTCAAATTATGTAATGATTGAACTAGGACAGCCAACTCATGCTTTTGACCTAGATAAGATAAACGGAAAGTTAAATATTGTAGTTAGCAAAAAAATATATAAATTTATCGGTATAAATAATAAAGAATATGAAATAAATAAAGGAACACCTGTGATAGTTGATGAAAAGGATATCGTTCATGCGCTACCAGGAGTAATCGGAAGCAAATTATCATCTGTTAATAAAGATACTAAAAATATTCTTTTTGAAAGCGCATTTTTTATTCCTGATGTTGTTAGGTCCCTCTCGAGAAAGTATAGAATTCAAACAGACTCATCATATCGATTTGAAAGGGGAGTGGATTATAATTTACCTGATATAGCTCTATCAAGAATTCATTTTCTTTTAAGTAAAGAAATATCAACAGATCATTGCAGAATTAATAAAATAAGTCATAAAAGTCCGTTAACAAAATCTAAGTCCTTTAAATGCGACTATAGTTTATTCAATAGAATTTTAGGTATTGAACTAAAAAAAACAAAAATTAAATCTATATTAAATAACTTAGGATTTATATTTAAATCAGATATGGTTTATGTTCCAAGCTATCGATTTGATATTTCTTCAAATTATGACCTAGTTGAAGAGGTATGTAGACTTATTGGATATGATAATATTCCTGAGTTACCCATTGAGGCAACATCAACATCTAATGTTCAGCAAAAAAATCATAATGACATTTTAGTTACACTTGGATACAAAGAAGTCATTAACTATAGCTTTGTCCCCAAAAGTTATACTGATGAAAAAAACAATATGATACTTCGTAACCCAATCTCAAGTGATAAATCTGTAATGCGTGATTCTCTTCTTCCAGGTCTATTGAAGAATATTAGCTATAACTATAATCGAAAACACAAAAGCATGAGGTTTTTTGAATCAGGGAAAATCTATATAAAGGATAAAAATAAAATTAAAGAGGCAAATTTATTATCTGGGGTTCTATATGGATTAATATCTCCTATTGATCTTGCAAGCAATCAAAGTGAAGTGAGTTTGGGAGATCTCAAGTCAGATATACTATCTTTAATCCCCGGATCTGATTTTATTGTGTCTACAAATTCACTCTATTTCGATAACAAAAACTGTTTAGCTATCATTTTGAATGACAAAAAAGTTGGAGAATGTGGTTTGGTGAAACAAGAATGCAGGCATGATTTTGATATAAAGAACAATGTATTTGCTTTTGAAGTCAACAAAAGCCTATTACCATCATTACATAAGATGTCTTACTCTAAAATATCTCAATATCCTGCCGTATATAAAGATATTACATTAGAATGTAATTTAGATGAAGATATTGCATATGTGACTAGAAATATAAAAAATAAAAGCTATAAATATATGAAAAATATAAGAATTAAA
>CBFIBF010000052.1:0-2814 GCA_965660795.1 Gammaproteobacteria bacterium | reverse complement strand
TTATCTAAACTATTTTCTGGCTGATATTGTAATAATAAAGTATTTAAATATTTGCTGTTAGACAATGCAATCCTCCGTACTCTAGCAATGCCGCTTCACATTTCACTGTATATAGTGGACCATTTATTGGTAATGATTTAATCTGTAATTCAATTGATTTTTTATTTTTTTCTAAACATGGAAATATAAACATATTTTTTGTAGCAATAAAATTTAGTTTAGAGTAGGGATATATTTTATTATTGACGACAAATTCATCATTTTTGTCATGATAAATTGGTATGGCATTTTTGATTATTTTACTTTTATTCATTATGTTATCTATTTGTTCTTCTAATTTACGCGCTAATCGATAATTCTGATATAAGATATCCTTTGAAGCAAAATATAATATTGTATTACTATCTATAAATCTTACTAGATTATCAATATGACCATTCGTGTCATCACCAATAATTTCTGGCACATCAAATATGAACAACTCAGAAACCCCAAGCTTATTTTTTGCTTTCAATAACTTATCCTTAAAGTATTGATTATTGGTTGATTTATTATTCTTCAAAATAGAGTTCATGTTGGTGAGTATTACTCCTTCTGATGAGAATTCCAAATTTCCGCCTTCTAAAACAATATCATCTAAATCAGTTTCAACGAATTGATAATCAAATACATTCTTTAACTTTACTTCTTTCGTATAACTATATTTATAACCATATGAGTTGAAGTCGTAATTAATCAATTTTTTATTATTATTATCTATAAATATTTTAGGTAAGTAATCACGAACCCAAATATCATCACATTCATATTCGATAGTATTTTTCAAAGAATCTATTTCATCCAATTTAAGCTTCATGTAATCATATTTATTTTTTGTCACAACTGTATACTCAATGTTATTTTTAATGGAAAGCTTTATAAGCCTTTTATATATATCCAACAAATTATTATAAAAATATGTTTTTTGATACATATGAGGATATATCATTACTATATGATCCGACTCATAATCAGCAAATAATTTATCAGCATTAGTAATCATATTCTTCAATTGTTTGATATAGTAAACCTATGAATTTTTTAATAGCATACAGACTATTATTCTCTAAATATAATTTATCATTCATCTCAATTATTTCAAAAGTTTCAATTTTTGGACTAATGTTAGGAGTTGGAATTCTTATTACAGTTCTGTCGGTAATGAATGGCTTTGAGAAAGAACTTAGAGATAAAATATTATCATTTACCTCACACATTAATATATATCCTGATAATGTATTTGGTGAAGAAAAAATAAAACAAATAATAGATTCATATGAAAATGTCAAAGGTTACTCTGTAGTCCATAGAAATGAGATTCTATTATCCTCAAAAAACGTAACTAATATTCCAGTAGTTATACATAATGTTAATGAAACGCTTGAGTCCAAAACAAGCAAAATTCCTGAAATGTTAATTGATGGAGATTTTGATTTATCAAACTCCAATAATTTGATTATAGGTAATGTGCTAGCAAATGATCTTAATGTGACAATAGGGGATAAATTATTAGTATCAGATTATAAAGATATTTATGTGGATAAAGCTTTTAAAGTTATAGGTATTTTTGATTCAGGAATTCATGAATATAATCAACGCTTTGTTATAGGAAGTGATTATGCCTTGAAAAATGTATCAAATTTTTCGTATATTAAAATTAATCTGTTAAATCCACTAGATGCAATAAAGGTATCACGTGACTTATTTAATGATTACTCTATTGTTTCAAGTAATTGGACTGAAACACATAATGCTCTTTTTCAGGCGATAGGTAATGAAAAAAGAGTAATGTTTATAATACTAACGTTAATTATTGCCATTGCTGCTTTTAATATTATTTCTTCATTATCTCTGTTGGTTTTGAATAAACAAAAAGATATTGCAATATTAATATCACTCGGGTTTTCTAAATTTACTATTCAATCTATCTTTTTTATACAAGGATTAATCATTGGATTAATTGGTATTTCATTAGGAGTAATGTTAGGCATAATATTATCTTTAAACATTCATGATATTGTTTTGTTTTTGGAATCTCTCTTCAAAGTTTCTTTGATTGCGCCTGACGTTTATCATATTGATGTTGTACCATCAATCATATTTTTATCTGATATTTATAATATTATTTTCATTTCTTTTGCCATGATTCTATTATCTGCTATATACCCGGCGAGAAAAGCAGCAAATATTATTCCATCTCAATCACTTAAAATATGAAAATTACTTGTCAAGATATCACTAAATCTTATTCTAAAAATATAATTAATAATGTTATTGATAGACTTTCTTTTGATCTTGCCTCTGGAGAATCAATGGCTATATCTGGGCCATCGGGTGTTGGAAAATCAACTTTGTTAAATTTACTTTCAGGTTTAGATAATGTTGATAAAGGCAAGATATGGTTTGACGATGTCGAACTTACGACAATGCCCAATAAAGAAAAAATTTTTTTTAGGTTAAATAATATTTCTCTAATCTTCCAAACTCCAAATCTATTAAAGGATTTTAATGTTATTGAGAATATAATGATACCTATAAGGTATAAAGGCATCTCAAAAATTAAATCTATAGATATTGGTGATAGAGTACTAAAAGAGGTTGGATTATTTGACATAAGAGAAAAACCTATATCATTGTTATCAGGAGGTGAAGCACAAAGAGTTGGTATAGCAAGAGCTATGGCAATGGAATCAAAAATAATACTTGCTGATGAGCCAACAGGTAATCTAGATACAGAAAATTCAAAACTAGTGATGAATCACCTTATTGATATTT
>CBFIBF010000051.1:0-2847 GCA_965660795.1 Gammaproteobacteria bacterium | reverse complement strand
TTTATCTACTTACCACCCATCGCCTCTTTCATTTTATATTTCTGTTTCCATCATTCTATTCGTCATTATTTATATGCATTGAATGACCAGAGATTATTTGACAAAAAAATATCATTAACAAAATATGTAATTTTTTTTCTAGTTTTAACAGTAGCTTTCACCATTTTCATGTTAACAACAATATCATCAATAACATCATTATCATTAGATGAGATGATCATTAAATACATATTCATTACATTGGCGTGTTTAACGCTTCCACATTTATTATTGAATATAATTTATGAAAAAAAATCTAACAAACTTCACTAAATTAGCCTTTTCTAATATTAATTTTTGTTGATTTTGTCTATCAATAGAAGATACTCATATAAGAGGGGTTAAGAAATGACAATTTCGATTATCGCATTTATTGTTCTGGTTTGGCTATTATGTTGTGCTTTTAAAAGTCACAATTAATAAATTACAATATAGTTTTATTTAATGGCTACCTCAAGAATCTATAAATCTAAAAATAAAGTTAAAAACAAAGCGTTCATCAAGAAACTTGATTACGATAAGCTTTACAAGGAGTCTATTGATAATCCTGAACGATTTTGGTCTGAACAGGGCAAAAGACTGTCATGGTATAAGCCTTACAATAAAATTTGCGATTATTCTTATGATAAAAATAATGTCTATGTTAAATGGTTTGAGGATGGGACATTAAACGCATCTTTCAATTGTTTAGATAGACACGTAGAAAAGCATCCTGATAGTATTGCAATCATTTGGGAAGGTGATGACCCCTCTAGTTCAAAAAAGATAACCTACAAAGAATTGTTAGATGAAGTTTGTAAACTTTCTAATGGCCTTAAGAGTTTAGGGGTAACAAAAGGAGATAGAGTAACTATTTACATGCCAATGATTCCAGAAGCTGCAGTTGCTATGCTAGCCTGCACGAGGATTGGCGCTATTCACTCTGTTGTATTTGGTGGTTTTTCACCTGAAGCTCTGGCCGGTCGTCTAAAAGATTGCGATTCAAAATTCATTATCACAGCAGACGAGGGTGTAAGGGGCGGTAAACTCATTCCGTTAAAAGAGAATGTTGATAAAGCAATATCTAAATTAGATGACTTTAAAAAATGTGTCGTCGTAAAAAGAACGGGTAATTCAATATCATGGAATAATCAAATTGACTATTGGTATCATAATTTATTAAATTCATCCTCAGATGTATGTTCGCCTGAAGAAATGTCAGCAGAGGATCCTATGTTCATTTTATATACCTCAGGCTCAACTGGTAAACCTAAAGGAGTACTTCATACAACAGGCGGATATTTAGTGTATGCGTCAATAACACATCAATATATTTTTGATTGTCATAATGATGATATCTACTGGTGTACAGCAGATGTTGGTTGGGTTACGGGGCACTCCTATATTATTTATGGCCCATTGTGTAATGGATCAACAACATTAATGTTTGAAGGTGTTCCAAATTATCCAACACCAAGTAGATTTTGGGAGATTGTTGATAAGCATAAAGCTAATATTCTTTACACAGCTCCGACTGCTATTAGAGCGTTAATGTCAGAGGGTGATGAATACGTAACTAATACATCAAGGAAGTCGTTACGAATATTGGGATCAGTTGGAGAGCCAATCAATCCAGAAGCATGGCGGTGGTATTACAATATAGTTGGAAACGCTCAGTGTTCTATTGTGGACACTTGGTGGCAAACAGAAACCGGCGGCATTATGATTACCCCACTTGTTGGTGCAATTGATATGAAACCAGGATCAGCTACCAAACCTTTTTTTGGCGTCAAACCTGTATTAGTTGATGAGAATAATAAAGAAATACATGGAGCAGGTGAGGGCAGTCTATGCATAGACATGTCATGGCCTGGACAAATGAGGACGGTTTATGGAGATCACCAAAGATTCGTAGATACGTATTTTAATCAATATCCTGGCAGGTATTTTTCAGGAGATGGATGCCGGAGAGATGAAGATGGATATTATTGGATAACTGGAAGAGTAGATGATGTAATAAATGTATCAGGGCATAGATTAGGCACGGCAGAAGTAGAGTCTGCATTAGTTCTACACAAAGATGTGTCCGAAGCAGCGGTTGTTGGCTACCCACATGACATTAAAGGACAAGGCCTATACGCATTTGTATCATTAAATAAGGGTATTTCTCCAAGCGATAATTTATCAAATCAGTTATTGCAATGGGTAAAAAAAGAAATTGGGTCAATAGCTAAACCAGATTTCATTCAATTTACAAGCAGTCTTCCAAAAACTCGATCAGGTAAAATAATGAGAAGAATATTAAGAAAGATTTCAATAAATGACTATAATAATCTAGGAGATACATCTACGCTTGCAGATCCAAGCGTAATTAAAGATTTGATAGAAAATAGAAAGAACAGATAACATGGTTGATATCATTAAAAAACGTGTGATTGATTGGGATAACCAGCTAAGAAAAGAAAAACACTTCAATGAGAAGTTTGGAACTAATTTATCGCCCAGTTGTGTAAAAGAATTAACAGGCTCATTCAGAAGGCTTACTGAAAAAAGTAAAACCAAAATAGGAGACGGTACACTAGAGCAATGCGAGGAATTTTATCTTTCATTAGACTTAATGAAGCAAAATCAATATATTCATATTTGCAAAAATCGAAGTGCAGCATTTTATAAAATAGGCGATGAACCTGATTCAGATAAAAATAATTCAGATTACCAAAATGAATTTTCTGAATGGGATGAAAAGCTAAATGAATTCAAATCTCAAAACGGATGGGATAAATTCAGTAATTAATATATGTGCGGAAGGTACACGCTTACAAATAAAGA
>CBFIBF010000050.1:2020-2878 GCA_965660795.1 Gammaproteobacteria bacterium | reverse complement strand
AGAAATATTAAATTCCTCCATAAACTCAGCTTTGTCATCATCAGACAATTCATTTAGATCTGTTTCTATTTTTACATTGATATCAACCAAGGCAATATTGTTCGGGAGGGTTTTTTTAAATAACTCAATATCCTCTTTATTTGTATCTTCATTGATATTTGCGATAACAAACATAGGTTTTTGGGTTAACATTTTTATATCAGGAAATGCTTCTTTTACTTTTTTTAGATCATCTGAATTTAAAAACTTATTATCATTAAGTATTTCAATAGCTGTGTTTACTTCTTCTAGTAAAGACGACTTTTCTTTCTCGCTCGATTTACTTTTTGTAACTCTCTTTGTTAAATTCTCAAGGGTTGATATATCAGATAGTATTAACTCAGAATTAATATCATCAAAATCAGAAGTTGGATTGGGCTGGCCATTAACATGAATGATGTCATCATCAATAAAAAATCTAACAACATGTGCTATTGCATCTGTATTTCTGATGTGGGTTAAAAAGTCATTACCTAAGCCCTCACCTTTTGATGCGCCTTTTATTAATCCTGCAATATCTACAAATTCAATGACTGCATTAACTTTACTTTTTGATGAATTCAATTCTGATAACTTATCTAATCTTTCATCTGGCACTTCTACTGTGGCTACGTTTGGATCAATTGTGCAGAAAGGAAAATTTTTAGCGTCTATTTTTTGAGAGGTTAATAAATTAAAAATTGAGGATTTACCAACATTTGGCATCCCAACAAGGCCACATTTAAATCCCATTTTTTAAACCATTAATTTTATTCATGAAACTTGAATAATCACCTGACATAAGCTCATCTGAATAATTCAAAATATCATCTATGCTTG
>CBFIBF010000050.1:0-2010 GCA_965660795.1 Gammaproteobacteria bacterium | reverse complement strand
CATAAGATATAACTTCATCTTTATGTTGTGGTTTGCCTATACCAATTTTTAATCTCCAAAAATCTTTAGTTCCAAGTTTTTCTATTATATCTTTAATGCCGTTATGCCCTCCACTTCCACCAGAAAATTTTAATCTAACTTGTCCAGGCAAAAGATCTAAATCATCATAAGCTACAATAATCTGCTCTGACAGTATATTGGTATTTTTTATAAATTTATTTAAAGGTGTACCGCTGTCATTAATGAAAGTCATTGGCTTTAAAAATTTTAAGCTTCTAGAACCTAATTCATAATGAACATCTAAATAACCTTTTTTAAGATTATCAGTAAATGAAGCATTTAGTCGTTCAATTAGAGAATCAATAAACCAAAAACCAATATTGTGACGAGTATTAAGAAATTTAGAATCTGGATTACCAAGACCGACAATCAATAATGGAGGATTGTTTGTTGGAGTCATTTGAGTGAAATTTAATTACTTTCAGCTTTATTATCAGAGGATGCTTCTGCATCCTTTTTATCTTCAGAGCTCTCTTTTTGTTCGCTGCTTTCATCTGCAGCGGCTTGTACAACCTCTTCTTCTTTTTCAGATCTAGGTTCATAACAACTTATAACTGGTGAATCATGTTCTTCATCTACAGCAACTGCATAACTAACATTTGCTGGAAGTTTAATTTCAGACAAGTGTACACTGTGACCGAGTTCTAGATCAGCAACATCAATCTCTATGCTTTCTGGAATATCTTTTGGTAAACAGGAAACTTCGAGCTGGGTTAAAATATGAGATAATTTTCCTCCACCTAGTTTCACGCCGGCACATGTTTCTTCATTCACAAACATAATTGGAACGTTGACCACAATTTCTTTGTTCTTATCAATAGCTAAGAAATCCATATGAGTGATAGAGGATTTTCTTGGATCTCTTTGTAGATCTTTCAATATCACATCAACAGTTTTTTTACCAATTTTAAGCTGAATAACATTGCTGTAAAATCCGGTGTCTCTAATTTTTTTTGAAACTTCATTTGCATCAAGAGTTATGCTATTGCTAGCTTTAGCTCCATAAATAACTGCAGGTATACCATTATCTCTTCTAATTTTTTTAGAGCTAGAAGACCCTATGGTATCTCTTTCAGTCGCTTGAAGTTCGTATTGTGTAGTCATAATTTATTTTTCAGATGGATTATACTCTTATTCTACAAAAAGTGAACTAACAGATTCTTTATTATCAATTCGTCTAAGAGTTTCGGCTAGCATTTCAGAGACAGTTATCTGTCTTATTTTGCCTGTATCGGCAATTTTTTTAGATAATTTAATGGTATCTGTCACAATGATGCCATCTATTGTTGATTCTTTAATATTTTGATCTGCCTTGCCTGAAAAAATTGGATGGGTAATGTAGGCATATACAGATGATGCCCCCTCATCTTTTAGTGCATCGGCAGCATGACATAAAGTTCCAGCAGTATCACAAATATCATCAACAATTATGCAACACTTTTCTTTAATATCGCCTATGATTTGCATTACTTCTGAGACATTAGCTTCTGGTCTTCTTTTATCAACAATTGCCAAATCACAATTGAGTTGCTTTGCTAGAGCTCTTGCACGAACTACTCCTCCTACATCAGGAGAGACTACAATTAAGTTGTTGTAATTTTGCTTATGGATGTCAGCTAAGAAAAGTGGTGTTGCATAGACATTGTCTACAGGGATATCAAAAAAACCTTGTATCTGATCAGCGTGTAAGTCGATAGTTAATAATCTTTCAACGCCCATTCCTGTAAGCATGTTAGCAACAACTTTTGCAGTGATGGGTACCCTAGCAGATCTCGCTCTTCTATCCTGGCGAGAATATCCAAAATATGGAAGTACCACGGAAATTCTCTCTACTGAGGAACGTTTCAAAGCATCTGCCATTATTAACACTTCCATGAGATTATTGTTTACAGGATCACAAAGCGGTTGAATTATATACACATCCTGTCCTCTGACGTTTTCTTCTATTTC
>CBFIBF010000049.1:0-2979 GCA_965660795.1 Gammaproteobacteria bacterium | reverse complement strand
CATTTTTAGTTATCATTAATATTGTGGAAGGATCATTTATGCCGGTTAGATAATAAAAATTACTGGATTGTCGATATTTATAGGCAACGTCGTTATTTCTATACTTTTCAGAAGCAGAAAATAGAATTAATAATGAGTCGTCTTTTATCTGAGATATAACCGATGTTCTTCTATTTTTGTATTCAGAATTAATCATTGCTTTTATTAAATATATATTGAACTGATTTATCAATAAAATTGTGTATTTCATATAAGCTGTTTATGTTTACTTCTTCATCAACATCAATTACATATTTTTGATTAAGTTGACTAATTTCATCAAAAACTTCGAGTATTTCCATTATTCTTGGATCTGTATCAGCATCTTTTGTTTCTTGAAATGCAATCATGAAATAGTATGACCACTCAGCAATAGACGAAGAGCTTTCTGAAAAATTTTTCACGTCTTCTATGGGAAGCTTATATCTATTTAATTTTATATCTTCTTTTAGTTGATCCATTAATATATGACATGCAGGTAGTGAATTAGTTGATATATCTAAAAAACTTAATATTTTTTCATCGACATATGCATTATCCTTTTTTAAAAGTATCAAACCAGTAAAGAAACCATGAACCTCAGATGATGTGAACGGACTGTCATAGTCTTCAATTAAATCAGTTAATTGCTTGTTCATAGAAACATTCATAAGTTAGTCATGTAAATTAATAATATATATTGATTAATCGGGTTTGTGTAATTATATTATACAGTATGTCTACTTTATTAGAAAAATTGAATAACCTTGAAAAGAATTTAGATTTACTAAACAAACAAAATGATTCTACAAAACTTGAAAACGAACTTTTGAAAAATCAACAGACTAAACTTGTTAGTGAAAAGTCAGATCTGATTAAAAAAAATGAGACTGCAAAGTCTCAACTTAAAGCATTATTAGAAAGAATCAACAATATGAAAGATGATGGAAAAGACTAAAGTTGACATAAATATACTAGGACAAGATGTGTCTGTAATGTGCTCAGAAGAAGAAAAGCAGATACTTTTGAAATCAAGAGACCGCATTATAGAAGAAGCTGAGAATGTAAAAGAACAAACAAAAAATGTTGGTCATGATTACTTTTTAGTACTACTACTGTTAAACATTGCAGGGTCTGATATAAAAAATAAGATAAAGCTTGATGAATTAAGCTCAGTAGAATCAAGTATTGAAGCGATTAATAACAAACTACTTAATATACTTAAATGAATTACTGGCTTATGAAAAATGAGCCAGAAGATTATAGTATTGATGATCTTGCTAGAGACAAAATTGAACCATGGGATGGTATAAGAAATTATCAAGTTCGTAATATGATCAGGGATGATATGAGGATTGGTGATCATGCTTTCTTTTATCACTCAAACTGTGAAATTCCTGGAATATATGGCCTAATGACGATATGTTCTGGAGCTTATGTAGACCATACTGCATTTGATAAGAAGGCTAAATACTATGATCCAAAAAGCAATAAGTCCGCACCGCGATGGTTCATGGTTGATGTAAAATTTAAAAAGAAATTTAAAAAGATAGTTACACTAAAAGATTTGAAATCATACAAAGATTTATCAAACATGCGTGTGGTTCAACGTGGAAATAGGCTATCAATTACAAAGATAGAAAAAAAAGAGTGGGATTTTATAATTAATCTAACAAAGTAACTAAAAAATAAATTTAAAAATAACTAATTAATACTTGTTTTTGAAAAATAATTTACTAAACTAAAAATTAACCACCAATACCGCGGAGGATTTATGGTTAAAAAGAAAGCAAAAGCTAAAAGAAAAACAAAAGTTGCTAAACGTAAAGTAGCTAAGAAAAAAGTTACTACAACACGTAAAAAAGTTGCTAAACGTAAAGTAGCTAAGAAAAAAACTGCTAAGCGTAAAGTAGCTAAGAAAAAAACTGCTAAGCGTAAAGTAGCTAAGAAAAAAACTGCTAAACGTAAAGTAGCTAAGAAAAAAACTGCTAAGCGTAAAGTAGCTAAGAAAAAAACTGCTAAACGTAATACTAGACGTTAATTCTTAGTAAAATAGTATTAAAAGGCCCTTTTGTTAAGGGCCTTTTTTTATTTCAAGAATTGTTTATATGCCGAATTATCTGATTCATCATAAAATTTATAATTTAATGATCGAAGATGTCGTTCTAGACTATTCGCGTCACTTTCTTGAGCTTGTAATCCAATTAAAACTCTTCCAAAATCAGCTCCATGATTCCTGTAGTGGAAAAGACTTATGTTCCACTTGGAACCTATATTATTAAGAAATTTCAAAAGTTCACCTGGCTTCTCAGGAAACATAAATCGATAAATTCTCTCATTTGTGGCATTGTTACTTGTGCCTCCAACCATATATCTAACATGCGACTTCGCCATTTCATTATCACTTAAATCATGGCATCTATATTTATTTGACTTAAGTTTAGAGATAATTTGCTTTTTCTCGCTAATTCCCTTGGTTGTTTTAATCCCTACAAACACCTGTGCATTTTTATTGTCTGAATAACGATAATTGAATTCTGTTATTGTTCTTTTGCCTACTATAGAACAGAATTTTTTAAAACTTCCTGGTCTTTCATCGATTGTCACACCTAGGATAAGTTCAGTACTTTCTCCAATATCAGCTCTTTCTGAAACATGTCTAAGCCTGTCAAAATTCATATTTGCACCACATAAAATTATCACTATATTTTTATTCTCAATTCTATTCGATGTAATATATTTTTTGGCACCAGCCAATGATAATGCTCCAGCTGGTTCTGCAATTACTCTTTTTTCATCATAAATATCCTTAATAGATGAGCAAATTTCATCCGTTGTAACTGTAATACATGAATCGACGATATCTTTTGTAAGTCTAAATGTTTTGTTACCTATTTTTTTTACTGCAACACCATCAGCAAATATACCAACATGTTTTAATGATATTGGTTTGCCATGCCT
>CBFIBF010000048.1:0-3187 GCA_965660795.1 Gammaproteobacteria bacterium | reverse complement strand
TGAATAGCGCCACATACTGTGCAAACGGCCCTCTCTCTATTGTCATCATCTGGAGTTATATTCTCTGTGGGTGAACCACAGTACATACAAAACTTCTGTGTAGGTTTACTTTTAACCATAGTAAAAGGCATCCTATCATAACTGGAGCCTGTATCACTATCAAATAACTGGAAGTGTGAATATAAAAAATTAAGGAAGATATTTAGAATCTCTTTTCATAGTCTCATATATCTCATTAGATAGGTCCATATCATTGAAATTTTGATTGTAATCATCAATATCATGAATTTCATTGATAGTGATATCTATAGATTTATTACGTTTTTTAAGAACTTCTCTAAATAAGAAATATTTTCTGAGTGAAAAAGATATTTTTGTAATGAATTGGAATAATAGACTAGAGCTACCATGAATATAAATAGGCAATATTTGGCAATCAAAAGTCCGTGATAGTTTTACAGGGAGAGGGCTCCATTTTGAATCGACAGGAGTACCAAATATTCCACTAGCACTTGACACCTCACCACCTGGAAATATTATCAGAACCCCACCTTTGTCCAGATGGGAGTAGGCTTTTCTTATAGGAGATAAATTACCTTTTTTACCTTTTTTATTGTTTAGGGTGTTAAGATCTACAGGAATAATTGTATCACTTATCTCCGGAACCTTTGTGAGTGCCTCATTAGCTAAAAACTTATAGTCATCTCTGTAGAATGAAATAATTTTACCAAGCAAGATACCGTCAATTATCCCATAAGGATGATTACAGACTATGATGAGGGGTCCTTCTCTTGGTATTTCAGCATCTTTAATATAATGAATATTAATGTCAATATTTAAAACATGAAGAGCAGATGACCAAAAGTTAGGTTTGTTATTTAGATTTGTTGATTTTAAATATAAGTCATTTATAGTACGAACACCCATAATTCTCTCTAGAAAATTTAGAAATAATCTTTTCAATGGGTTTTGTTCATACGCTGCAATTGATAAACTATTTTTTAACTTATTTTGCATAGTATTTTTTTACTCTATCGTCGATATTATGAATATCAACATAAGTAAAAACATCAATAGATCTAAAGTCATAATCAATGACAGCTCCATCACCGAATTTTGATCCAACGCTAATATAGGCTTTAATTAAACTTGGTAAAGATTTAAATACTTTACTTTCCATACCATGAAGATTGTAATTGTCATACATTTTACACACTGATAATTTATCAATTGATGGTTTTATATTATTATTTGGTGTGACCATTATGTTTTTATCCATCAGGTGGTTTTGTTTCAAATAACTTAATTGTGATGTGACATCATCTGGCTCTATTGTCCAGAAACTTGCACACCCGAGAAGAATATCAATCTTTTCTTTTTGAATATATTTATATAGACCTTTCCATAGTAGTTTCAAAACGCCTGATTTTCTGTATTCTGGCAAAATACATGTGCGACCTAATTCTAAAAAGTTAGAATAGTTAATATTCTTTTTAAATAATTCTAAATCAAAACACATACTTTTTGATGTGTAGCAATCATTTAGTTGATCTGATGACGTATATTTAATAACTCTATACACACCAACGACCTTTTCCATGCTTAAAGGAGTTGATTTAGCTTTGACAATAATATGAGTTGCGTTCTTATCATATTCATCAAATTCTCTTTTTATAATTTTTCCTTTCAGGTTAGTTTTTACATTCAATTCATTTTTGAATATTTTATAACGAAGGTTTTGAGCTTGCTTTGACTCTTTTACTGTCTCAGCTTCTTTGAATGAAAATTTTGGGTATACGTTCCTGTGATCCAGTAAGTGATTTGTTAAAGTTTTACTTTTTTCAGCCAGTGTTGCAATCACACATATAATGTATATTTAGAATATTAAATATATAAAAACATATTATTTTTTTTTATATACAAGTTTATTAAAAATTTATGACTGATATTGCTCATCAAGATTTAAATTAAGCTGTTTAATTTTTTCTCTCCATTCGATGATCTCAAAATTTCCATCATGGTCTTCAATAATTGCTGTGCAACTATCAACCCAGTCTCCATCATTCATATAAATTATTTGATCTATCTCAACAATCTTAGCTGTATGTGTATGTCCACATATGACTCCATCATAGTTTCTTATTTTAGCTTGCCTTGAAACATATGATTCAAATTCATAAAGATATTCAAGATATCCTTTTGCCTTTTGTTTAAGCATTCCAGAAAAACTCCAGTATGGCATATTAAAAAACTTTCTAACTCTATTTAATTGTCTGCTTATCCATATGGCATAGTTATAGGCCCTGTCACCAAAATATGATAACCATGGATATTCCATAGTCTTATCATAATAATCACCATGTGTTACAAGATATCTTTTGTTATCTAATCCTTGATGAATACACTCGTCAACAATAGAGATTTCTCCAAAAGTTATATTATATGAAAGATATTTTCTAAGTGCTTCATCATGATTACCTAGCACGTAAGTAACCTTTGTCCCTCTTTTGGCCGATGTAAGAAATCGTCTGATAACATTGGTATGTTCCTGAGGCCAATGAAACCCATTATTCACTTGCCATCCGTCAACAATATCTCCTATCAAGTATAAATTATCAGATGTATATGTCTTGAGAAAACTCAGTAAAACATCTGCTTGGCATCCCTTGGTACCAAGATGGATATCTGAAATGAATATTGAACGGTAATCTTTTGATTGCACTTATGAATTTTATGAATTTAAAATGAATGAAAAATTAAGAAAAGTTTAAATTTTTATTAATCGTTGTTTGGAAGTTTAGTTTTAATATAGCTGAGAAGAAGTTTTTTTGCTTTATTCTTTGCATCTGAATCATATTTTACATAGGCGCCTTTTTGTGTGCAATTATCTATATACCTTTCTCTTGATTCATAATCTTTCAGTGAATAATTTTTTGTTAAATTTCTAGTCTCAAGTGTTCTTCCAATAATGATTCGACACTCTTGAGAATCCAGTAATGTCGGTTGCCATGGCAAATAAGCTCCTAATAAAAAAGCATGGTTATCAAAGCCATGATGAGCATCTTTCAATCCATAATAAATAATGTCCTCTTTATGTGAAAAATCTTCATATAATTTTTTGCAGTGTCTTGATGGCGTTATTGTATCTTTCTCGCCACTTATCAAAAATACTGGAATTTCTGATGAT
>CBFIBF010000047.1:2599-3403 GCA_965660795.1 Gammaproteobacteria bacterium | reverse complement strand
TACCTTTAGACCATATTAAAAACCATTCTTCAGCAATTGTTTCAAAATTAACTTTGTTCTTTTTAACTTTGTATTTCTCTACTTTCTTTTCTTGCTGAATATTAATTCCTTTCTTAACCTTTGCTCTTAGCAATGTATGTTCCGCTCTCGCGTCTGAAAGTGATACAAGCGGATATGTTCCAATGGTATAAACCTGTTCTTTGTAATTACTTGTTTTTGTTTTATCGAATTCTTGATATCTGTATATCCAAGTCTTAGTACCTATTGCTGAAATATGTAAGGATAAACCAAGCCCGTCTGATACTTTCCTTACTTTGCCTGTAGCCCTTAGTTTCTTTACTTTGATGTCTGTAAGCTTTCCCATGTCTAAAAAAAGCCCTCTAGAATGCCCGTAATCGCCTTTAAATCAATTGAGCTATATACCGCATACCCATTGATATCTATATGGGTAAAACAGGAATAATTTATATTACTTGGGTAAATTAATATCATTTTACCCAATTATATTATTGGATACAGTTGTAGTCAATTGAAGTATATAGCACAGATATATCAATGATTATCAGGGTATTTGCTGATATTTCTTTAGTTGTTTGAAGTGAGTAAAAGTGGTTTCCGTTGGAGGCGGGGGGAATCGAACCCCCGTCCGAGAGCACTCAGCCATTGGTACTACATGCATAGTCTTTGATTAAATTTCGCAATTATGCTGGCTAAAGACAACCTACATAAAAACTAGCTTGTTTAAATTTAATAGTTCAACAACAAGCTTATGAACTACGATCTTATCATTATGACCTCTGTTTA
>CBFIBF010000047.1:721-2581 GCA_965660795.1 Gammaproteobacteria bacterium | reverse complement strand
TAAGAGAGGCTAGCGGCAGTTAGGCTGCTAGAGCTAAAGGTTTATTTTCAGCGTTTATATATTTTACAGCAGTTTAACGAGTTACTATCAGCTCGACATGCACCTCCGGTATCGCAACCCACGTCGAAGCCGGTCGCCCCCTTGAGATAGACTATTTATACATAATTTAGAAAAAACAATCAAATTGTATTACTATATCTATACATCATAATGCACTATTTCTTCTTTAAAAATAGCACAGTAATCAATAAGAAAACTAAGCATCATATCCTTTTTTCACTAAGTTCAACTAATAAAATAAATACAGATATTATAGATAAAATATCTCGAATACTTGATGCAAAATATACTAAAAATCTATTTAGTGTAAATTACAAGTATTCTGCAATTGCCTCAAGGTCAGGAACAAATTCACCATGGTCTAGCAAAACAAAAGATATTCTTGATTCATGTTTGGGTTTCTCTAATTATGAAATAGAAAAGCTAGATTTATATATTAGATCCAAAGATTCTCCGCCATATTCACCGTTATATGATCAGATGACAGAAATATATTTACCATCATCAAATCTAATTAGAAAATATCTAAATAATACATTTATTCCTAAGAAAAATTATTTCAAAAAAATATCAACAAAAAATATTGAAAGTGCAAATAATAAGATGGGTTTAGCAATGAATCCCTCTGAAATTAAATATTTAGAAAATGTTTACCTGAAACTTAAAAGAGATCCAACAGATGTTGAGCTGATGATGTTTTCACAAATTAATTCAGAACATTGTAGACATAAAATTTTTAACTCCACTTTTTATATTGATGGAAAGAAGAAAAATAAAACTTTATTTTCAATGATTAAGTCCACATATAAGTCTAACAAAGATGTTATTTCTGCATATAAAGATAATTCATCTATCATAAAAGGCAAAAAAATTAATGAATTAGTTATAAATAAACAATGCAAATACAAAACAATCAAATCACCAGAGAACTACATAATCAAAGCTGAAACCCATAATCATCCTACCGCTATATCACCATATGCAGGTGCAGCTACAGGTTCTGGAGGAGAGATAAGAGATGAAGGTGCAACAGGAAGAGGTTCATCTCCTAAAGTTGGTTTTTGTGGCTATACATTATCTAATTTAAGTATTCCTCATCATGAAAAACAATGGGAAAAAAATTCTATTGGTTATCCAGATAGAATTAAATCTTCACATGAAATAATAATAGAAGCTCCTATCGGAGCTGCTAGATATAACAATGAGTTTGGAAGACCAAATATTTTTGGATATTTTAGAACCTATGAAGATCAAAATGATAATTGCATAACGAATCAAATGAGCGGATATCATAAACCTATTATGATTGCTGGCGGTATTGGTTATATTAATCAAAAATATACACATAAAAAAAAGCTTAGCCAGGGAGATGTAATAGTTATTCTAGGTGGACCCTCATTTCGTATTGGTATCGGTGGAGGCGCCGCATCATCATTGCAGTCTGGCTCAAGCACTGAACAGTTAGATTATGCTTCTGTACAACGAGATAACGCAGAAATAGAAAGGAGATGCCAAGAAGTAATCAATAAGTGCACCTATTTACAAACAAATCCAATTATAAGCATTCATGATATTGGGGCAGGTGGACTATGTAACGCTGTTCCAGAGATTGTCAATGATTTTGATATGGGGGCAGTTGTAGACATGGACAAAGTTCATACTGCTGAAAAAAATATGTCGTCACTTGAAATATGGTGTAATGAATCACAAGAAAGATATGTCGTAATTATCAAAGATAGCAATTATCATGAATTTAAAAAAATTTGTGAAAGAGAGAACTGCCCAGAATATCTAATTGGT
>CBFIBF010000047.1:0-711 GCA_965660795.1 Gammaproteobacteria bacterium | reverse complement strand
TAATTATCAAAGATAGCAATTATCATGAATTTAAAAAAATTTGTGAAAGAGAGAACTGCCCAGAATATCTAATTGGTCATGTAACTACAAAGAAATCATTGAAAGTTTCACATGGAGGCAACTTAGCAATCGATCTACCAATGAAGTATCTTCTTGGTAAACCTCCACTTGATAAGATAAAAGTTTCAACACCTTCCAAAGATAATAATAATATTGAAGATTATAAATATCCTGCATTGAAATCATGTATAAAAAATGTTCTTCAGTTGCCATCTGTTTCAGACAAAGGCTTTCTTATTACAATTGGTGATAGATCTGTAACTGGCTTAGTTGCAAGAGATCAATTAATTGGACCAAATCAAATTCCTGTATCTAATTTTTCAATCACAAAGTCAGATATTAATTCATCATCTGGTCAAGTACTGACTATGGGCGAGCGAGCGAGCATTGCTCCAACTAGCTCAATAGATTCAATAGATATGTCATTTGGCGAAATCATTACAAATCTTGCATCTGTTCAAATCAAACAATTGGATAAAATAAAGCTGTCAGCTAATTGGATGGCTAATTCATCAGATAAGACTGAGCTTCATAATTTATATCAATCTGTTGACCGACTTTCATCCTTGTGTCAAAAATGTAATATTATAATTCCTGTCGGAAAAGATTCATTATCCATGTCTACAAAATGGAAAGATAAAGCCAATAAAG
>CBFIBF010000046.1:0-3491 GCA_965660795.1 Gammaproteobacteria bacterium | reverse complement strand
TCTGTAGATGGTCCATCAGCTATAGCGTCACCAGCTACAACTTTGTCCCCCGGCTTCACAAGAGGTCTTTGATTTATACAAGTATTTTGGTTTGTGCGTGTATATTTAGTTAATGGATAAATATCAACACCAGTATCATCATCTCCTACATCTTTTTCATCCACATTGACAATGATTCTTGATGCGTCAACATAATCTACAACTCCATCTCTTTTAACTTTTATTGATGCACCAGAGTCAACAGCGACTATTTTTTCCATGCCTGTTCCAACCAAAGGTTTATCTGGTATTAACAGCGGCACTGCTTGTCTTTGCATATTTGAGCCCATTAATGCTCTATTGGCATCATCATGCTCTAGGAATGGTATTAATGCAGCTGCAACAGATACTACTTGCCTAGGCGAAACATCCATGAGTTCTACTTTATCTGGAGATGAAATTGTAAATTCATTGTTGAATCGACATGAGACTAGATCTCCTTGGATATTACCTTTCGAGTCTAGACTGGTGTTTGCCTGAGCAATAGTATATTTACTCTCTTCAATAGCAGATAGCCATTTAATTTCATTTTTTACTTTATTTTTTTCAACAACGCGGTATGGAGTTTCTAAAAAGCCATACGAATTAGTTCTTGAGTAAGTAGCCAGTGAATTTATGAGTCCAATATTTGGCCCTTCTGGAGTTTCAATAGGACACACTCGCCCATAGTGAGTTGGATGAACGTCTCTTACTTCGAATCCTGCTCTTTCCCTTGTTAGTCCGCCTGGTCCGAGTGCAGATATTCTTCTTTTGTGAGTAATCTCTGCAAGCGGATTATTCTGATCCATGAATTGAGAGAGCTGGCTTGTGCCAAAAAACTCTTTGAGTGTTGCTGTAATAGGTTTTGAATTAACAATATCTTTAGGTTGGAGCTTTTCTGCCAATTCCATTGTTGTCATTCTTTCCTTAACAGCTTTCTCAACTCTTACTAGACCAACTCTAAATACATTCTCTACCATCTCTCCAACACATTTAACACGCCTGTTGCCAAGATGATCTATATCATCAACTGTATCAGATCCATTTCTAATATTAATTAGCGTTTTTAAGACATCAAGAATATCCGTATTTGATAAGGTAGTCTCACCTTCCATATTAGTGCGTCCTACTCTTGAATTAAATTTCATGCGACCAACATTGGATAAGTCATATCTATCACTTGATTGAAATAGATTTATAAATAATTGTTGTGCAGCTTCCTCAGTAGGAGGTTCCCCAGGTCTCATCATTCTATATATTTCAATGAGGGCAGTTTTTTGATCATATGTAGGATCAATATCTAATGTGTTACAAATAAATGTTCCTCTATCGAGATCGTTAGTATGCAAGATAGAGAAACCTGATATTCCAAGTTCATGAATTTGTGAAATAGTATCTAAATCGAGCTCCTGATTACAAAACAATAGGTTGATAGAAACTTTTTTTAAATCTTTAATTTTCTCTTTAATATTTTTATCGACTTTCTGATTTGCATCACAAATAAGCTCTCCAGTGTCAGTATCAATAATTTGTTCCGCTGTAACCATGTCAACTTTTATGTCAGACCCTTTAATGTTGATTGAAACATTTTCTGCCACTCTTTTTCCTAATAGGAAATCATCAGGAACCTCAAATACTTTCATCTTGCTTTTTTTCGCAGCTTCAATTTGTCTTACTGTTATACGTTTTCCTTTTCCAACTATAAGTTTTTTATTATGATAAATATCAAATGAAGCAATACTTCCTTTCAAGTCCTCAAGATTTTGGTCAATAAAGACTTTCCCATCCTTGATTGTGATTTTATTATGATCGTAAAACTCAGTAATTATTTCTTGGGTAGAATAACCAAGTGCTCTTAAAATAATCGTTGAAGCTATTTTTCTGCGTCTGTCAATTCTTGCATATATAATATCTTTTTGGTCAAATTCGAAATCTAGCCACGACCCCCTGTAAGGGATGACTCTTGCTGAGAATAACAATTTTCCTGATGAATGAGTTCTTCCTCGGTCATGATCAAAAAATACACCTGGGGACCTATGAAGTTGAGATACAACCACTCTCTCAGTTCCATTTACGATGAAAGTACCATATTTTGTCATTATCGGTAGCTCACCAAGAAATACTTCTTCGTTTTCGAATATCTCTACTTTGTCTGAATTTTTATCGTCAATATTCACATAAAGTTTAAAATTTACCTTGATAGGAACTGAATAAGTTTTACTGCTTATGCGACACTCTTCTTCATTAAATTCGGGCTTACCTAATTTGAATGATGAGTATTCTAATTTACAGTTGTTAGAGTAGTCATAAATAGGAAAAACAGAATTGAATACATTATGAAGTCCAGATTTCTCTAAATCAAAACTTCCATTGAATATGCCCAAAAAGTCATTATATGAGTTTATTTGTAAATCAATTAAATTAGGAGTCTCGATGACATCATTGGTCTTACCAAAACTTTTACGTATGCGTTTTTTTTCAGTATAGGAATACGTCATAGCCAAAAGTTCCTTTTGGTTTCTACCAAATCATGAGACTCAATATTAACTTGAGTGTATTTTAATTGTATTTTTTTATTTAAGTTCAACGGTTGCTCCAGCTTCTTCCAATTGTTTTTTAAAATCATCTGCTTCTTCTTTAGAAACACCTTCTTTTAAAACACATGGTGCTGATTCAACCTTGTCTTTTGCTTCTTTAAGCCCAAGTCCAGTTATAGCTCTAACAGCCTTGATCACTGCAACCTTGTTGCCACCCATATCAGCTAAAGATACATCGAACTCAGTTTTTTCTGCTGCAGCATCTCCTGCATCGCCTGCTGCCGCTGGTGCTGCAGCAACAGCTGCTGCCGCTGTCACTCCGAATTTTTCTTCCATTTCTGAAATTAGGTCAACAACCTCCATCACTGTCATATTAGAAATACTATCTAATATATCCTCTTTACTTACTGCCATCATTTTCTCCCGATAAATTTAATTCTTTGATGCCTTGATTGCATCTATAGTTCTTACAAGTTTGCTTGGTACAGCATTCATAGTGCCCATGAGTTTTTTGATAGGGCCTTGCATTACTGATAATAGTTTAGATATTGCCTCTTCGTAAGTTGGAAGAGATGCGAGCTTTTGCAATTCTGCTATTTCTAAATCTTTGCCCTGATAGTTTATAGCTTTAGGTTTTAGGTTTTCATGTTTTTTAATGAACTCATTTATAGATTTGGCAAACTTTCCAGCATCTTCTTTACCAACTGCTACAATTTGCGGTCCTGTAATACCATCAGCCATTGATGCAAATTGACTGTCTTTTAGAGCCATTTTTAGCATATTGTTTTTAACTAACTTTATAAACACCCCAGCTTCACGAGTGGTTTTTCTCAATTCATTTAGTTCATTGGATGAAAGTCCTGTATAATCTGCTGTTAATACGACCTCGGCGCCATCTAAAACCATAGACATTTCCTTAACAAGATCTTGCTTTTG
>CBFIBF010000045.1:0-3655 GCA_965660795.1 Gammaproteobacteria bacterium | reverse complement strand
TTTGATGTTAGGTTTTATCTTGTTGCTATTCTTTTTATTATTTTTGACTTAGAAATAGCATTTCTATTTCCATGGGCAGTTGTACTAGATCATATCGGCATGGAAGGATATGTTGCAATGGGAATATTTATTTTCATACTTTTAATTGGATTTATTTATGAATGGAAAAAAGGAGCTCTTGAGTGGGATTAGAAAATATACAAAGAGATGGCTTTGTTCTTGCAGACTCTGATAGTCTTTTTGATTGGGCAAGAACTGGTTCGCTTTGGCCAATGACATTTGGCCTAGCATGTTGCGCGGTTGAGATGATGCATGCAGGCGCGTCCCGATATGATTTAGATAGATTTGGAATGCTTTTTAGACCAAGCCCAAGACAATCTGACGTAATGATAGTTGCTGGCACATTAGTAAATAAAATGGCTCCTGCTTTAAGAAAAGTTTACGATCAGATGGCTGATCCTAAATGGGTTATTTCAATGGGGTCATGTGCTAATGGCGGAGGGTATTATCATTATTCATATTCTGTAGTCAGGGGCTGCGATAGAATTGTACCAGTAGATGTATATGTTCCCGGTTGCCCGCCAACGGCTGAAGCATTATTGTATGGAATACTTCAACTTCAAAACAAAATAAGAAACAAAAATAGAATTTCAGTTAAATAACTATGCAAGAAATTAAAAAGCTCATAGAAGAGCATGTTATTGACTATCAACAACTTGATATCATTACATGTACAGTAACAGTCTCAAATTTAAGAAAAGTTTTAAAAATTCTTAAAGAAGATATAAATGCACAATTTACTCAGCTTGTAGATCTATGTGCCGTTGACTATATTGAGTACGGTATATCAGAATGGCAAACACGAGAAGCTACAAATACGGGTTACAATAGAGGAATTAATCCAACTTCACATAGCAGAATTGATATAGCCGATGACACAGATGAAGATGAGTATAATTTGTGCGTTGTGTATCATTTGTTATCACTTAATAAAAATCTAAGACTACGAGTTAAATGTTTTTTAGAAAAAGATTCTCTAATAATACCGTCTGTAACAGATTTATTTGCATCAGCTGATTGGTACGAGAGAGAGGCTTATGATCTTTATGGTGTACTTTTTGACGGACATGATGATTTAAGAAGAATTCTCACAGATTACGGTTTTGTGGGTCATCCATTCAGAAAAAAATTCCCATTGACTGGATATACACAAGTTAAATATGACCCGGAAAAGAAACAAGTAGTAAATGAGCCAGTTGATATTAAAGCAAGAACACTTGTTCCAAAAGTTATAAGGAAAAACGATGAGTGATTATAAAAATTTCACTATGAATTTTGGTCCCCAGCATCCAGCTGCTCATGGTGTTTTGAGATTAATTTTAGAAATGGACGGTGAGGTCATCCGAAGCGCAGATCCTCATATAGGTTTATTACATCGCGCAACAGAGAAGTTAGCTGAATCAAAACCATACAATCAAAGCATCGGCTATATGGATAGACTGGATTATGTCTCAATGATGTGTAATGAACACGCTTATGTTCTAGCAATTGAAGATATCATGAAGCTTGATATACCTGAAAGAGCTAAATACATAAGAGTAATGTTTGATGAAATTACTCGAATTCTAAATCATCTTCTATGGTTGGGTGCTCACGCTCTCGATATTGGAGCAATGTCTGTATTTCTCTATGCTTTCAGAGAAAGAGAGGACTTGATGGATTGTTACGAAGCAGTCTCTGGTACTAGAATGCATGCAACTTACTACAGACCGGGAGGTGTAGCTAAAGACTTGCCTAAAAATATGCCAAAGTTCATGACGAACAAAAATCAAAACCTTGATCAAATCAAAAGCCTAAATTACAACAGAGAAGGCACTCTTCTTGATTTTATTGATAGTTTTGTGGATAGATTTCCACAAAATGTTGATGAATATGAGAACTTATTAACAGAAAATAGAATATGGAAGCAGAGAACAGTCGGCATTGGGGTTGTATCGCCTGAGAGAGCCATTGATCTTGGCTTCACTGGACCTATGCTAAGAGGTTCAGGCGTTGAATGGGATTTGAGAAAAAAACAACCTTATGAAATCTATAAGAATCTTAAATTTGATATACCCATAGGTACTGAAGGTGACACATATGATAGATACTTAGTGAGAATACAAGAAATGAGAGAGTCTGCAAAAATTATAAAACAATGTTGTGATTGGTTGAAAAATGATGATGGAGATTTCATATCTTCTAATTCAAAAATTGCTCCACCAGATAGAGATGAAATGAAAGACAGCATGGAATCATTGATACATCACTTTAAATTATTTAGTGAGGGATATTGTTTACCTGCTGGTGAAACTTATTCATGTGTTGAAGCACCAAAGGGAGAATTTGGTGTATACATGATCTCTGATGGAGCTAACAAACCTTACAGGTTAAAAATAAGAGCACCAGGGTTTCCTCATCTTGCTGCTTTAAATGAAATGTCAAAAGGCCATATGTTATCTGATGTTGTGACTATCATTGGAACACAAGATATAGTGTTTGGAGAAATAGATAGATGATTAATAAAAATATTTTAAATAATCAGATTCAAGAAGAGATCAACCAGGTAATATCAAAATTTCCTGAGACTCAAAAAAAGTCACCAATTATAGAATCTTTATTAATTATTCAACATCATAATAACGGATATCTGACTGATGAATTGATTGAAGAGTTAGCAAATTATTTAGATGTTCAAAAAATTGATGTTTATGAAGTAGCGACTTTCTATTCTATGTTCAACCTTAAACCTGTTGGAAAGAATGTTATTTCTGTATGCACCAATGTTTCATGCATGTTAAGAAAATCAGATGATATAGTTGATTATTTAGAAAAAAAATTAAAAATTAAATTGGGTGAATCAACTAAAGATAATAAGTTTTATTTAAAAAATGAGATGGAGTGTCTTGCGGCATGTAATGGAGCTCCGATGATGCAAGTAAATCATATTAATTATGAGAATCTTACTTATGAAAAAATTGATAAAATTATAGATGGCATTAAAGATGATTAAGGTTTGTACTGAAACATTTGATCAATCACAACCATCCAGCATAGATACATATCTAAAGCTTGGAGGCTATTCAGCATGGAAGAAAATAATTAATGATAAGACTCCAAAATCTGAAATCATAAAAACTATTAAAGATGCTGAATTAAAAGGTAAAGGAGGCGCTGGATTTTTAACTGGATTAAAATGGTCTTTTATTGTTCCAGCTAGCACACAAAAATATCTTGTTTGTAATTCAGATGAGAGTGAACCCGGAACATGTAAAGATAGAGATCTTCTTAGGTACAATCCTCACTCAATTATCGAAGGAATGCTAATTACATGTTATGCAATAGGAGCTTCTATTGGATATAACTATTTGCGTGGTGAATTCATAGGTGATCAGTGGAAAGTTTTTAATTTGGCAATTAAAGATGCATACAATGCTGGTTTGGTAGGTAAAAATATTTTTAGCTCAGGTATATCTATTGATTTAATCCCACTTATTGGAGCAGGTGCCTATATTGTAGGTGAGGAAACCGCTATGCTTGAATCAATAGAAGGTAAAAGAGGTATGCCTAGAATCAAACCCCCTTTTCCTGCCGTAGAGGGCTTGTATGGCAAACC
>CBFIBF010000044.1:1964-4062 GCA_965660795.1 Gammaproteobacteria bacterium | reverse complement strand
ATGTGTATAAAAGATACATATTCATAACTACTCTATTTGTCCTTGTCGGATGTACTCAGACTACCAAAGATTCTCTCTCGAGACTATCAATAAATAATCCCGCTCTGAACTTCACCAGCACTTGTGAAACATCAAAATTACAAGGTAAGAATTTTAGTTCAGTTTGGAACCGCATGAGATCAGGATTTTGTTTTAGAAATATTAATTCAACTCGAATTTCACAAGAACTTAAGTGGATGAAAAGAAACAAGGAGTTTGTTTATCGATCTATCGATCGATCCAAACCATATCTCTATCATATTCTATCTTATTTGGAAAAAAGAAACTTACCCCACGAGCTAGCATTGTTACCTATGGTAGAAAGTGGATTTCAACCTTACGCATACTCATCATCAAGAGCTGCTGGTATTTGGCAGTTCATACCGTCAACTGCACGTGAATATGGTTTAAAAATGAATTGGCAATATGATGGACGAAGAGATGTTTTAGAATCAACGAAAGCCGCAACATATTTTCTAAGTGACATGCATAGACATTTTAAAGGTAACTGGTTACTTGCAATTGCATCGTACAATACAGGAGCTGGTAATGTCAGAAAGGCAATTAATCGAGCCGACAATATCTTCACTAAACCATCATATTGGGACTTAGATCTTCCAAGAGAAACTGAATTATATGTACCGCGTCTTCTAGCTTTATCTAAGATTGTCGCTAATCCTAGAAAATATGGATTTAATTTGCCTGATATTGAAAATACAAAATTTACTACGACTGTTAGATTTCGAGATAAAATTGATTTTAAAACATTGTCAATTATTACAGGAATAAGTGAAGATGAACTGGTTCATTTGAATCCTGGATTTAGCACATGGCTGATGAACCCATCACAACAAAATAGTCTCCTGTTACCTACTAAAGCAGCTAAAACATTTAATTCTAGATACAACAAGATTGCGAAATTGATTTTTGAAAATAAAGCCCATAAGGTAATTAAGGGTGATAGTTTATATAAAATCTCAAGAATTTATAATGTTAAAATTGATGCTCTCAAAAAAGCAAATAATTTAAATAAAGATATCATATATATTGGGCAAGAATTGAGTATTCCATCTGAGATGAGCACAACTGCTAAAGAGTTTATTATAGTCAATGGGAAAAAGTATTTCGTTAGCAAAAAAGAAATTGTCTTCAATCATATTATTAAAAGATATGATAATTGGTATAAGATAGCTAAAAAATATGACGTTCCGCTAAAAAAATTACTTACTTGGAATAATGCAACAAAGAATACTAAATTAAAAATAAATAATTTAGTTAAAATCAAATTACAAGGACCAATTTTATTAGAGAATAAAAATAAGAATACTCTTAGATATGTTGTTAGTACTGGAGAGAGATATGATCAAATTGTTAGAGGATTTAACATAAGTAAAGAAAAATTAATAACAGATAATAATTTAAAAAATAGAAAATACTTAACTGCTGGTGATAATTTAACAATCAAAACTAATTAAATATTTGACAGATATCTATCTCCTCGATCACATAGTATTGTAACTATAACTGCATTATTAAGATCCGTGGCTATAGTTTTTGAAATATGAATATTTGCTCCAGCAGAGATACCAACAAAAAGTCCATTGTTTTTTGAAACATCGCTCATAGATTTTTCTGCATCAGATTGGCTGATATCAATTATCTGATCAACAATGGCATCGTTAAATATTTCAGGGACATATTCTGGTTGCCATCTTCTGATACCCGGAATTCGAGAACCCTCAGTAGGTTGTACACCAACTATTTGAATATTATTATCCTTTTCTTTCAAATATCTAGAAACTCCAGTAATTGTCCCAGTTGTGCCCATTGCTGATACAAAATGAGTAACATTTCCATTTGTTTGACTCCATATTTCAGGACCTGTTGTATCATAATGCGCTAGGTAGTTTGATTTATTAGAGAACTGATTAAGTATATGCCCCTGACCTTCTGTTGCCATTTGAAGCGCTAAATCTCTCGCGCCCTCCATATCTTGTTCTTTTGTGACTAAAATTACATCAGCTCCATAGGCTTTCATCGTTTTTATTCTTTCGACTGA
>CBFIBF010000044.1:0-1958 GCA_965660795.1 Gammaproteobacteria bacterium | reverse complement strand
CGCACCCTCCATATCTTGTTCTTTTGTGACTAAAATTACATCAGCTCCATAGGCTTTCATCGTTTTTATTCTTTCGACTGACGCGGTCTCGGGCATAATAAGTTTGATCTTAAAACCTCTAATAGAAGCAGCCATTGCTAACGCAATTCCTGTATTGCCGCTGGTAGCTTCAATCAATGTGTCACCCCTTTTAATAAGACCTTTATTTTCTGCATCCTTAATCATTCTTATTGCGGGACGATCTTTAATAGAGCCGGCAGGGTTATTTCCCTCTAATTTTCCATAGATTTTATTAGAACCTACTTCACAAATAAGCACTAAAGGTGTATTGCCTATATATTTTTCAATATCACTCATTCTTCAATTGTAACAAATGCAATTGACTGATCATCAGAATCAGAAATAGATAATTGAATATTTTTATATTTAGAGACAGTATTATCTAACATCGATTTTGAAAATGAAAAAAATGGTTTTCCATAAGAGTCATGTCCAATCGTGATTCGCCTTGGATAAATGCCGTATCTATACAAACCATATCCAAGTGCTTTTGATAATGCCTCTTTAGCAGCAAATCTTTTTGATAAAAATGATGCTTTGTTATTAGAGTTATCATATTCATTAAACTCTTTACTTGATAAAAGTTTACTTGCAATCTTATTACCATATTTTTCAATAAGGATTTTAAATCTATGTTTATTAGTTAAATCTACACCAATTCCTTTAATCATTGTCTATTAATCTCCTGAAGTCTTTAATTGAAGTTTCAAGTCCTTTAAAAACAGAGTCTGCAATCACAGCATGTCCAATATTAAGCTCTTCTATGCAAGCTATTTTACATATATCAGATAGATTTGATAGGTTTAAGCCATGTCCTGCATGTATTTTTAAATCATTTTTTTTTGCATATTCAGCAGCAGAAATTATCCTATCTAGCTCATATTTCTTCTCTTGCTCGTTGGCTGCATTAGCATATGAACCGCTGTGAAGCTCAATACATCTAGCCCCAGATTTAATTGTTAGATCAATTTGATCTAATTCAGGATCAATAAATAAAGATGTTTCAATATTATTTACACGCATCTCTTTAATTGCATTTTGTAGAAATAGAAATTTAGATGGTGACATATTTTTAATGTCTAAACCGCCTTCTGTGGTAAGCTCGTTTCTTTTTTCAGGTACCACGCAACAAAAGTTAGGTTTAGTAGAGATGCATATACCAAGCATTTCTTCAGTTAAGGCTATTTCCAGATTTAGCCACTTTGCAACAGATCTAATATCTAATAAGTCTTGATCTTGTATATGTCTTCTGTCTTCTCTAAGGTGAACTGTAATTAGATCAGCGCCGGAAGATTCAGCTATTTTAACGGCCTCTACTAATGATGGATATGTTGTTTTTCTGTTAGTCTTTAAAGTAGCAATGTGATCTATATTGATACCTAGTCTAATTCTATTTGTCGTCATTATTTAGAACAGATAAGTTTGATAGCTGCTTAATAATATTTTCATATTTTTGATTGTAACTAGTTTTTCCACTTATAGCATTCAATAAATCGTAAGTTTCAATATCCAAAACCTTTTCAAATAATTTTTTTTCGCTTTCATTGAGATTGCTATAGTGAGTATCAAGATAACGTTGTAAAAGTATATCTAACTCTCTAATACCTTTCCTGGCTTTCCAGCGTAGTTTTTTAAGAGACATTTCTAGGCTTTTACAAGCATTTTTTTAATTTCTGAAATTGCTCGGGCTGGATTTAGATTTTTTGGGCAAGTTTTAGTACAGTTCATAATTGTATGACATCTGTAAAGTTTAAATTTATCCGCCAAATTAGAGAGTCTTTCTTTTTTTGCAGTATCTCTACTGTCAATAATCCACTTATAAGCATGCATTAGAGTTGCTGGTCCAAGATACTTATCGGAATTCCACCAGTAACTTGGACAACTAGTAGAACAACAAG
>CBFIBF010000043.1:3275-4121 GCA_965660795.1 Gammaproteobacteria bacterium | reverse complement strand
TCTAATGAGAAAGCTTCTGTATATTCAATTTTACTGTCTTTAAGTATTTTTATACCTTGATCAACATTAGTGCCAGCAAGTCTAATGACAAGTGGTTGTTCAATATTTATTTGATTTAATGCATCTACAATTCCTTGTGCTACCCAATCACACCTATTAATACCTGCAAAGATGTTAATAAGTATTACTTTTACATTTGGGTCACCAGAAATAAGCTTAAAAGCTTTAACAAATTTCTCAGGGGTAGCTCCTCCACCCACATCCAAAAAGTTTGCAGGTTGTCCTCCGGCCAATTGAATCATATCCATCGATGCCATAGCTAACCCAGCGCCATTGATAATATTACCAATATCACCATCCAATGGTATGTAATTTAAACCTTGTTCGTGAGCAAATGTTTCCTTAGGATCCTCTTGAGATTTATCTTTCAAATCATGAAGCTCAGAATTTCTATATAATGCATTATCATCAAATGACATTTTACAATCTAAGGCTAAGACTTGCTCGTCTCCTGTGAGTACAAGCGGATTAATTTCGACCATAGTAGCATCCGAGCTAGTAAATGCTTTATAAGCTCCGAGAATTGCTTGTGCACATTGATTAACAGCTTTGGACTCTAAGCCAAGAGCAAATGCTATTTGACGGGCCTGATAAGGCTGCATACCAACTGCTGCTTCAATTCTTGTTTTAATAAGGGATTCTGGTTTTTCTTCAGCAATTTCTTCGACGCTCATTCCACCTTCCGATGAGGCTACTACCATTATACTTTCTGAACTTCTATCAAGAACCAATCCAAGATAGAATTCTTTCTTAATATCTGTTCCTTCTTCTATGTAAACTCTCTCA
>CBFIBF010000043.1:0-3265 GCA_965660795.1 Gammaproteobacteria bacterium | reverse complement strand
AGCGTTTTACCAATTAACGTACTGGCTGCATCAGATACTTCTTGTTCAGACTTACATACAATAATTCCGCCTGCTTTACCTCTTGCGCCGGAGTGAATTTGGGCTTTTACAACCCAGAGATTTCCGCCAAGTTCTTTTGCACTGTTAATTGCCTCTTCAGGATTATGTGCTATACCCCCTCTTGGGATTGAGACGCCATGCTTAGCAAGAATTTCTTTTGCTTGATACTCGTGTATGTTCATTATTTTTTAGATTGTATTAATTTGTCAATATTAACAATGTTCTCAGCCATACGCTCAGATGCAGCATCAATCATTCTTCCATCAAGTTGAGCAGCTCCGCGACCTTCTGCTGCAGCTTTAGCTAGTTCTTCAATGATTCTTTTTGCTTTATCAACCTCAGCTTCTGGTGGCGAGAACACATCATTAGCATGTTCTATCTGCGAAGGATGTATTGCCCATTTACCTTCAATACCTATTGCTGCACCTCTTTTTGCAGCTTTAATATATCCATCAGGGTCTTGAATGTCACCAAATGGGCCGTCTATAGGTCTCAAGCCAAAGGCACGACATGTTGCTACTAATTTAGATAGGCCATGATGCCACTGATCTCCAGGGTAATCTGGATTTAAACCACCTATTACTACTGTTCTTGCTCTTAAACTCGCGGCATAGTCTGCTACACCAAAATGAAGAGCTTCTAATCTACTTGATGATTGTGCTATTTCCTCAATATTAACCATACCTAGTGCACTTTCTATTAAACACTCTAAGCCGATTTTATTTTCTAATTCACGTTCTTGTTCAATTTGTGTAACCATACAATCAACCATATAGACATCGTCCCTTACACCCACTTTAGGAATTAAGATTGTGTCTATAAATTCTCCAGCTTGCATCATTAACTCAACAACATCGCGGTACATATAGTGTGTATCTAAACCGTTTATACGAACAGAAATAGTTTTACCATGTCCACGCCAGTCGAGTTCTTTAAGGGCTTTAATTACGTTTTCTCGAGCCGATACTTTATCATTTGGAGAAACAGCATCTTCTAAGTCTAGGAATATATAATCTGCATCTGAATTAAGTGCTTTTTCGAACATTTTTGGAGATGAACCTGGTACGGCTAA
Organism: Gammaproteobacteria bacterium; assembly: GCA_965660795.1. GTDB lineage: Bacteria > Pseudomonadota > Gammaproteobacteria > CACLCV01. The sequence goes on along the minus strand of CBFIBF010000043.1, from coordinate 2,133 downwards.
CTCACTTCTTTGTAATCTTGTTTTGGCGCTTTTGTAAGACGTGTGACTCATAATCTAATTCAATTTTGACTTGATATACCCCTGTATATTAGCTATAACTCGATAAGTTTTGAGGAAGTATATATGATAATTTTAAAATATGCAAAATACAGGGAAGTAAATAAGTGACTAAATTTGCACTAGAAATCCAACAACTTAATAAAACCTATAGGAACGGTGTGAGAGCATTAAATGATATTAATTTGAATGTTCAAGATGGAGATTTATTTGCATTTCTGGGGCCTAATGGAGCAGGCAAATCTACTGTAATTGGAATTATTACAACGTTGGTAAATATAACTTCTGGCTCTGTTAAAGTATACGGAATGGACGTGGTTAAACACCCTGAAGCAACAAAAAAGATGATTGGTGTTGTTCCACAAGAATATAATCTGAATCAATTTATCCCAATTCAAGAAACCATGATTAATATAGGAGGATATTTTGGACTGTCTAAGAAAAAGTCTATGATGAGAACTCAAGAACTATTTGAAGATCTAGATATATGGCATAAAAGAGAATCTACTCCTAGAGAATTGTCAGGCGGCATGAAGAGACGACTCATGATTGCAAGAGCTTTGATTCATAATCCAAAACTTTTAATTCTCGATGAACCAACAGCAGGTGTTGATACAGAACTGAGATTAACGATGTGGGACTTTTTTAAGAAACTAAATCAAGATGGAGTAACAATCATACTTACTACACACTACCTGGAAGAGGCTGAGAGGTTATGTAAAAACTTAGCGATAATCCATCATGGAGAAGTAGTACAAAATTCTCCAATGAGTGAGGTTATTTCATCTACTAGAAAACACACTTATATCATTAGAACAGATTCAGATATTTCAAAAAGCAAAGTCTTTGAGGATAAAATAAAAATTATTGATGAAAAATCATGTGAAATAATGGTTGATAATAAAATATCTATTTCTCAAATCATCAATGAATTTAATAAAAACAATGTTAATGTAGTCGACATATTAAGCAAGAGAAACAAGCTAGAGGAGCTTTTCATAGAGCTTACACAAAAATGATAAAAAAATTATATTTAACTCAGCTATCTACAATTTTTAAAAAAGAATTTGTACGTTGGTCAAGGATTTGGATTCAAACAATACTTCCATCAGTGATAACTATCTTTTTATACATAACTATATTTGGAAACTTTATTGGTTCACGAATCGGTGATATAAATGAATTGCCATACATACACTTTATAATACCGGGTTTAATCATCATGCCTATCATATCTAATTCATACATGAATGTAGTTGGCTCCTTTTATAGTGGTAGATTTCAAAAAAGTATCGAAGAATTATTTGTATCTCCATTGTCTACTCATGTCATATTAATTGGTTATGTAATGGGCGGAGTATCCAGAGCATTCGTTGTTGGTTTTGCTGTTTATTTAGTATCTCTAACTTTTACAAATATTCCCATCTATAATATTTACTTAGCAATTTTCTTAACATTACTTGTGAGTATACTTTTTTCAATTCTAGGTTTTATAAATGCTGTATATGCCAAAAGTTTTGACGATATCAACATTATCCCAACATTTGTATTAACTCCCCTAACATATTTAGGTGGCACATTTTATTCAATATACGATCTTCCTGAAATCTGGCAATCAATTTCAATGTTTAACCCAATAGCATACATGGTTAGTGCTTATCGTTATGCATTTATAGGTGTTGAAGAAATGAGTACTGGTAGTGCTATTGCAATGATGTTCATGTTAATATTTATTATGTATAGCTTAGCTATATACCTACTTAACAAAGGAATAGGTGTAAAAAATTAACTCTCACGAGGTTGGGAAAGTCAGTGAATACATAATCTGACACTGCCCCCGCAACGGTGAACAATAGTCCGAATGCCAACGCGGTGAGACCAACTTTAGCGGTGGTGCTATGAAACTTAAATTAATCTCATAGTCATATAAATATATGACACAAAAAAATCTACTCATAAGTGGAGCGCTAATGCTGTGCCTCACGAATAGCTATGCGAGCGGAAAACTGAATCCTATTGTTGTCGGCGCTACAATTAAGCCTATAGATATACATTCATCGCCTGCATCATTAGAAA
>CBFIBF010000042.1:2774-4169 GCA_965660795.1 Gammaproteobacteria bacterium | reverse complement strand
CTAATTTCTATCAGCCAACTGCTGTCTCATCACGAGATATAAAAACTATAGGTATAGTTGCGATTGGTCGTGAATTTAATGCAGAAATTGATTTAGCATCTATTGAGTTGTACTAATTGGTAATCTAAGTTTTAGGAAGCGTTACGCCTTTTTGCCCTTGATATTTACCTTTTCTATCTTTATAAGATGTCTCACAAACATCATCAGATTCTAAAAATATAAATTGTGCTACACCTTCATTAGCATAGATTTTTGCAGGAAGCGGTGTGGTATTTGAAAACTCTAATGTGACATGTCCCTCCCATTCAGGTTCTAGTGGAGTGACATTAACTATAATTCCACAACGAGCATAGGTTGATTTACCAAGACATAATGTTAGAACTTGTCTTGGAATTCTAAAATATTCAACTGTCCTTGCTAAGGCAAAAGAATTTGGCGGTATAATACAAACATCAGATTTAACATCAACAAAACTTTGTTCATCAAATGCTTTTGGATCTACAAATGCAGAATTTATATTGGTGAAAATTTTGAATTCGTCTGAACAGCGAACATCATAACCATAACTCGATGTACCAAAAGATACTATCGAGCCTGTCTCATTTTTTTTAACTTGATCGTATTGAAATGGCTCGATCATGCCATGGTTTTCGGCCATGTCTTTGATCCATTTATCCGATTTAATTGCCATTAATTGTTAGTGTCTTACTAGTCGTTTTGAATAACAATTTTAGGGAACGCTGCGCTGTAATCTTTTTTACGCATTGATAATGTTGCAGTCATTTTACGTGCAATTTCACGATACGCTAATGAGGCAGGGTCCATTGGGTTTGATGAAACGGTAGGTGTTCCCTTATCCATCTCTTCTCTAATTTGTTTTTCAAGTGGTAATTCACCTAGAAGTTTTACACCGGCTTCTGATGCAAGTTGCTCACCGCCACCTTCGCCAAAAATACTTTCTATATGACCGCATTTTTTACAAACATGGGTGCTCATGTTCTCAACTATACCAAGAACTGGTACTTCAACTTTTTCAAACATCTTAAGTCCTTTTCTTGCATCTATAAGCGAGATGTCTTGAGGTGTTGTTACAATCACAGCACCACTGACTGGAATTTTTTGACAAAGTGTTAGTTGAACATCTCCTGTGCCTGGTGGTAAATCGATAATCAAATAATCGACATCTTTCCATTGAGTATCAGTAAGTAATTGTTCAAGTGCCTGTGTCACCATAGGACCTCTCCAAATCATCGGAGTGTCTTCTTCAACGAGAAGGCCAATTGACATCGATTGAAGGCCATGCCCTATTTTAGGCTGCAATGTTTTTCCGTCTTCTGAATCTGGTTGACCGCTTACACCCAACATCCTTGGTATGCTTGGTCCATAAATATCCGC
>CBFIBF010000042.1:0-2675 GCA_965660795.1 Gammaproteobacteria bacterium | reverse complement strand
CAATGTTTTTCCGTCTTCTGAATCTGGTTGACCGCTTACACCCAACATCCTTGGTATGCTTGGTCCATAAATATCCGCATCAAGAATAGCAGCATTTGCTCCCTCTTCTTTTAAAGCGAGTGCTAAATTCACAGCAGTTGTAGATTTACCAACACCGCCTTTACCAGATGCAACTGCAATAATGTTTTTGATTCCTTTAATTCTTTCGGTTGATTTTTGAATACCATGAGCAGATATCTCATAGCTTAAATCTAAATTGGTTTGCGCATCGGGATAAGCCTCTTTAATTTTCTTATCCATGTTTTCATGAAAGGCCTGCATAATACCTTCTGCTGGCCAACCTAATACACATTTAACATAGACGTTGTTTCCATCAACATTAATTTCTTTAACCGTGTTACCACTTACTAAATCTGTCCCCATGTATGGACACTGATAGTCCTTTAATAATGCTTCTATGTTCTCTTTATTCATTCCTTAGTCCTTTCAATGGTTTTAATATACAATACTCATAATATATTGAGGTCTTATTATAACCTCATACAAGTTAATTTATAGGCTAATTATCATATTTCAATGAGAAGAATAATTGTAACGAGTGCACTGCCCTATGCTAATGGATCCATCCATTTGGGTCACCTTGTCGAATATTTACAAACTGATATTTGGGTCAGAAGTCAGAAAATGTCAGGTAATGATTGTATCTATATATGTGCTGATGACTCACATGGAACTCCAATCATGCTTAAAGCTAAGGAGTTAGGAATAACACCAGAAGAGCTAATTAAAAATACTTATGAAGAGCATGTCAAAGATTTTAAAGATTTCCAAATTGAATTTGATAATTTTCACACAACACACTCTGAAGAAAATAAAGAAATATCAGAAAAAATTTATTTATCACTGAAAGACAAAGGTGACATTGTCAGTAAAGAAATTGAACAATTCTATGACAATGAAGCCAAAATGTTTTTACCTGATCGATTTATCAAAGGTGAGTGTCCTAAATGTGGCGCTAAAGATCAATACGGAGATTCTTGTGAAGAATGTGGTGCAACCTACTCACCAGGTGATATAAAAAATCCTGTATCAACGGTAACAAACACAACGCCTATCACTAAAAAAACAGAACATGTATTTTTTAAACTCAGTACATATGAAGATTTTCTAAAAAAATGGATGGAAAATAATGATATTCAAAAAGAGATTCAAAATAAGTTAAGTGAATGGTTATCTGGTGGCCTAGTTGATTGGGATATTACCAGAGATAAACCTTACTTTGGTTTTGAAATTCCAGATTTAAAAGATAAATATTTTTATGTATGGCTTGATGCTCCTATTGGGTATATCGCATCTCATAAAAATTACTGTGATAAAAATAATCAAGATTATATGGACGACTGGAAAGAAGGTTCTAGTACTGAGCTTTATCATTTTATTGGAAAAGACATTGCCTACTTTCATGGACTATTTTGGCCTGCGATGCTTGAAGGTGCAGGTTTTAGGAAACCTAATGGAGTCTTTTGTCATGGCTTTCTTACAATCGATGGCGAAAAAATGTCTAAATCACGAGGGACATTTTTCAATGCTCGAACTTATCTAAATCATCTTCAGCCGGATTATTTGAGATATTATTTCTCAAGTCGACTCACAAATAAAATTGAAGATATTGATTTAAGCTTTGATGATTTTATGACACGCGTAAATTCTGATTTAGTTGGCAAGATAATTAATATCGGAAGTCGCTGCGCAAAGTTTATTAATAAGGATTTTAATGATCAATTATCTAAAGAGATTGGAAATAAATCTTTACTAGATTCAGTGTTATCTAAAAAAGATGAAATTATTGCTAATTATGAAGCAAGAAACTTCGCAGCTAACATGAGAATCATCACAAGTTTAAGCGATGAGGTAAATAAATATCTTGATGAAGAAAAGCCATGGATAAAAATTAAAGATCAAAATACTAAAGAATCAGTACAAACCATTTGTTCAGATGGCATGAATGCATTTCGTGTAATCATAACTTATTTAAAACCAGTCCTTCCAGACATTGCAAAGAAGGTTGAATCAATACTAAATACAGATTCCTTTGACTATCAAAATACAAGCAATATGCTTTTAGATCACAAAATTAATACATTTGAACCATTGATAACTAGAATTAATAAAGAGAGTATAGAGAAAATGAAAGATGAAAATAAACAAGAAGATGCTGTAACTGAAGATACAGATAAAATCACTATTGATGATTTTATTAAAGTTGACCTGCGTATTGCAAAAGTTACAAATGCAAAAGAAATTGAAGATTCTAGAAAACTATTAGAACTTGAAGTAGACCTAGGTGATGAGACTAGAACCGTTTTTGCGGGAATAAAAAAATCCTATAGTCCAGATGAATTAATTGGAAAATCAGTTGTCGTTATCGCTAATTTAAAACCAAGAAAAATGAAATTTGGTGTATCGAATGGAATGGTATTAGCAACACAGCATGATGGTGAAATCATAGTCCTTCAGCCTGAAAAAGATGTTCCTCCTGGTTCTAAAATTTCTTAAATGAGTGAAGAAGTTCTATTAAATAAAATTATTGAAGTCCTCCCTCAACTTCAATGTAAAAAATGTGAATATCCAGATTGTAGAAGCTATGCAAAATCTATAGTCGATGAAAAAGAAAA
>CBFIBF010000041.1:2986-4335 GCA_965660795.1 Gammaproteobacteria bacterium | reverse complement strand
AAGTATAAAAGAGGTGTTGGTAACATGCCACAGTCAATTACATCTACCCCGCCTGAGAGTAAACCAGAAATAAGCGAGTTTTTTATTGCATTGCTACTTAATCTTCCATCCATTGCAACAACAAATCTTTTGTCATCACTAGCTTTGTATGCGAGGGCTATACCAATTGCGAACGCAGCCTTCTCATCAAAATCTTCAGGATATATACCTCTAATATCATATGCTCTAAAAATATTCTCTTTTAAGCTACTTTGTTCCTGATGAACCAAAACCTTTATCTCCTCTATCTGTTTGATCAAATGCATCCACTATTTCAAATCGTGGATGCTCAACTCTTATAAAAACCAATTGTGCAATCCTATCTAATGGGTTGATGATATATTCATTAACACTTCGGTTCCAACAGGAGATCATGAGCTCGCCTTGATAATCAGAATCTATTAATCCCACTAAGTTTCCCAGAACTATTCCTTTTTTATGCCCAAGGCCAGACCTAGGCAAAATTGTAGCTGCATAATCTTTGTTTTTTATGTACACCGATAGACCCGTTGGGATTAAAATTGTTTCATTTGGCCCTAGATTAATCTTATCATCAATGGCTGCTCTGAGGTCTAGTCCTGCTGACCCATCTGTTGAGTATACTGGAACAGATTTTATTAATTTATTAATCAGCCTAATTTCAACTTTATCTAGCATTTTTAACTTTGATCAAGTTGTCTCTAAGATTATTAGCCAGCTCTTTAATTATTCCTTTTGCAAGTTCTTTTTTCGAATTAAGAGGTAAATGCTTTGTACTGTTATTTTGTATTAAAGTAACTTCATTTTCATCTGAGCCAAACGCCAGTCCTTTTTGATGGTTTGCTTCATTTGCGATAATCATGTCTATATTTTTGCTTATCAGTTTGTCTGCAGCATATTTAAGCACATCATGTGTTTCAGCAGAGAATCCTACTGTAAATAATGAAGGATTTTTTTCCTTTGCCGTCTTTAATATATCAATTCCTCTTTTCAGCGTTATGTGAAGATCTCCATCTACGCTTTTATGTTTTTTTGTGATTAGCTTACTTGGTTTATAGTCTGATATAGCGGCTGCCGATATATATACATCAAAATCAGAGACTTTATTCAGAACTTGTTCGAGCATCTCTGAGGATGTTTCAATATAGGTGACAGGTATTTTATCAGGAGGGTCAATAATTACAGGCCCACTAATCAATTCAACATACGCCCCCATATCTCTTGCTGCTTCAGCTACCGCATAACCCATCTTGCCTGAGCTGTAATTACTTATAAATCTTACCGGATCAATTGGTTCCCTAGTAGGACCCGCAGACACTAATACTTTTAGG
>CBFIBF010000041.1:0-2929 GCA_965660795.1 Gammaproteobacteria bacterium | reverse complement strand
TGACTCATTCTTCCATATCCTTCATCACCACATGCATGTTTGCCATAATCTGGACCGATTACACTGAATTTACTCTTAGGCATATTATGTAAGTTCTTTTGGAGCAGTTCATTATTCCACATATCAGGATTCATAGCTGGTGCTATAAATATTTTTTCCTTAAATGCTAAGCATATCGTTGAAAGTAAATCATCTCCTAAAGCATTAGTTATTTTATTGAATGAGTTAGCTGTACATGGTGCTATTAAAACTATATCTGCCCATTTTGCTAAATCAAGATGAAGAAAATGCTCATGACATTCACTTTCATCAACGTAGACTTTATTTTCGGATATACATTCCAATGTTCTCTCTGTAATAAAAGACGTTGAAGATTTTGTCATGACTACTTTTATACACGCTCCTGCTTTCTTTAGTCTGCTAATAAGATCAGCAGCTTTGTAAGCGGCAATGCTACCTGTGATGCCAACTAATATATTTTTTTTGTTTAGATTATTCACAGAGAACATTTTGTAAGGTATTTAAGACTTTATCAATCTCTTTTTTTGTATGTTTAGCTGATAATGTAATTCTTATTTTATCCTGATTCTTAGGAACAGTAGGATATCTTATAGCTTGAACTAGTATATTTTCTTCTAGGAACCTCTTTTTTACCTTGATTGTCAAATGTGGATCACCTAGTGTAAATGTTTTTATTGGGACTTGATTCAGATTACAAGTAATTCCTTTTGAGAGACAACTATCATTAAAATATTTTATATTTTCATGAAGTTTCTCGTAATATCTTTTATCTGAAGTTAATATATTTAGACTTTTTCTAGTAGCATCTATTATACAACGTGGTAGTGAGGTTGAATAAATATAGGGTTTGCCTTTTTGGACAATCATTTCTATTAAATCCTTATCTCCACATATAAATGACCCCACTGTTCCAACTGCTTTACCAAATGTTCCCATATATGCATCAGCATCTGATGGTTGCATACCAAATGATTCACACGTAGTCTCAATTGATAAGGCGCTTCCTTTATTCTCTGCTACGGCAAATCCATGTGCGTCATCTATATATAGCAGCACATCACTCTTATTCTTTTCATCTAGATGATTCTTTAAATTTGTAATATCACCACTCATACTAAATACAGCTTCACTAAAAAGAATGTTTTTCTCTGTATGAGATTTAATAGATAAGCCGGGATCAGTGAGATGATTATATCTTATGATATTAACTTTATTGATTTTTGATGATTCTATAATTGAGTTATGTGATTCTTTGTCTTGTATTACATTTATTGTTCTATCAAATATGCTTAAAAGACATAAATTCGCCATGTATCCGCTATTTAAGACAATACAACTCTCCGTACCAAGATATTCCGATAGTTCTTTTTCTAGGTAATGATGTGATTTAGTATAACCAGTTATCAAAGGTGAGGAGCCTGTTCCGATACCATGCATGTTAGCAGATTTATTCATTTCTTTGATTACTTCTGCATTAGAAGACATACCCAAGTAATCATTACTGCTAAATGATGAAAATATATTATTATTTATTTTTGCTTTTGTTGAGGAGTTTGATTGAACTACATCTCGAATTCTTTCGTAACCATTTCGTTTGATTTCATCAAGCAGATTATTAAACTTTGCCAAAATTAAATAGTTTCGATGCTAAGTTTACTTAGTAAATTTTTATCATGATTGATTGATGAGTTTTTTGTAGTGAGTAACTCCTCTCCATAAAATATTGAATTGGCACCAGCAAAAAAACAAAGCGCTTGCATTTCATCATTCATTGTATCGCGACCTGCCGATAATCTTACGTATGTCTTTGGCATTGTAATTCTTGTAATTGCAATTATTCTAATGAAATCAAAGTTATCTACATCATCATTATTTGAATATGGAGTACCCTCAATTCTAACTAATTTATTCATTGGAACAGACTCTGGTTGCTCATCCATGTTACAAAGCACCTCAATTAATTTAAGTCTATCAAGATTCTCCTCCCCTAGACCCAAAATACCGCCCGTACAAACTTTTATGCCCGCATCCCTGACATATTTCAAAGTGTTTAATCTATCTTTGTATGTTCTTGTAGATACAACTTTACTGTAATACTCCTCAGAGCTATCTAAGTTATGATTGTAATAATCAAGTCCTGATTCCTTAAGTGATTCAGCCTGCTCTTTTTTCAACATGCCAAGAGTGAGGCAAGTCTCAAGCTCTAATTCTTTAACCGCTTTAACCATATCTTTTATTTTTGATATATTACTGTCGTTAAGATTTCTCCATGCAGCACCCATGCAGAACCTTGATGCTCCTGATTTTTTTGCCTCTTTTGCTTGTGCAATTACTTCATCGACTGTTAAAAGTTTTTCTATCTCAACGTCAGTATTATACTTTATGCTTTGTGAACAATACTTACAGTCTTCCGGGCATCCGCCAGTCTTAATTGACATGAGTGTTGATACTTGAATTTTATTAGGATCATGATTTTGTCTATGCACAGTTTGTGCTTGGTAGATCAAATCATTAAAAGGCATATGATATAATTTTTCTATGTCCTTAAGAGACCATTTATTCACTTTTTTATTCATAAAGATAGTTTAATAGTAGTCCAAAAAAGATTATTAATCCAAAAATATTATTGTTTTCAAATGCCGATATACATTGATAAGGTAAACGATTTTTAACTAGTACCTTTTGGTAGGCTGCTATTAGAACCGCTATTAATAAACCCAAGTAATATAGAATTCCAAGCGCATTAATTAAACCAACGATTACCAGAACAAGAATACTCAATATATGAAAATAAAAAGGATATTTAATATCATTATCTTCAAATAATATTGCTGATGATTTATTTCCAACTTTTATATCATCTTTTTTATCTGCAATAGCATAATATGTATCATAGGCTATAGCCCAA
>CBFIBF010000040.1:0-4505 GCA_965660795.1 Gammaproteobacteria bacterium | reverse complement strand
CAAGAATCACTCAAATTGATACATCCAGAATTAAAAAATCTCTCAAAGAAGGGAAAATCGTAATCATTGCTGGGTTTCAAGGTATTAATAGTGGCTCTATAACTACGCTTGGAAGAGGAGGTTCAGACACCTCTGCAGTTGCAATAGCTGCAGCATTAAAAGCCTCTGAGTGTCAAATTTATACTGATGTTGATGGTGTTTATACAACTGATCCAAGAGTATGTAACAAAGCTAGAAAAGTTGACACCATGACATATGAAGAAATGCTAGAAATGTCTGGTTTAGGCTCTAAAGTGTTACAATTACGTTCAGTTGAATTTGCTAGTAAGTACAATGTACCCGTTCGTGTAATGCATGCACATCATGCTGGAACTGGGACATTAATAAAAAAAGAGGAGAAAAGTGTGGAAGAAGCGTTAATTACAGGCATAGCTTTTACTAAAGATGAATCAGAGATCATGATTAGAGGCGTTAAAGACTCTCCTGGTATAGCCGCATCTATATTAGGACCAATAGGTGAGGCTGATATTGAGGTTGATATGATTGTTCAAAACGTTGGTTCTGATGGATTAGCAGATTTTACTTTTACGGTAAGCAGAAAAGATTTCAATAAAGCTATACAAGTAATTGAAAAAAATAAGAAAAAAATGAATTATGAGGAAGTCTCAGCAACTAAAAATATTGTTAAAGTATCATTAATTGGAGTTGGAATGAGATCTCATGCGGGTATTGCTGGGCAAATGTTTTCTTGTCTTGCTAAGAAAAAGATCAATATCAGGATGATTTCTACTTCTGAGATAAAAATATCTGTTGTTATTGATCAAAAAAACCTAGAAAACGCTGTTAATGCGTTACATAATGAATTTAAGCTAGAAAGGAAGTAATCTGGCTCGAAATGGAGGGGGTAACCATGCTTATATTAACTAGGCGTGTAGGAGAAGCTTTGATGGTTGGCGATGACACTAAAATAGTAGTTTTGGGTGTTAAAGGAAGCCAAATAAGACTAGGTATCAATGCACCTAAAGATGTCAAAGTTCATAGAGAAGAGATTTACGAGAAAATAAACGTAGATACTTCTGAAACTGCTACAAAGTAATAATTAATACACGGAGAAGTGGCTGAGTGGCTGAAAGCGGCACCCTGCTAAGGTGTTATAGGGTTATTCTCTATCGAGGGTTCGAATCCCTCCTTCTCCAGAAAAAACAAATACTTAAGTCCAATAGCTTATTCCTATGTTACAGTGAGGTAGATAACAGGGGAAAATCATGTTAAAAAAATTACTTACAGTACTACTTATATCCACAGCATCCTTAGCAATTGCTGGTGGTTCTAACATTGAAACTAAGAATTCAACATCAACTAAACATTTTTCTGGTAATTACATGGGTAAAAATATCGGACATGCAGATTCAAATTCATATTCTAGACACATTGGATACAATAGTTCAAATCACCATTACAGTAGCGCAGGACTCTCTAAATATAATGTAACGATATGTAAGAATTTGATGGTAAGTAATTTATTCTTAATAGGCGCTGAAGTAGCATTAGGTTACATGGATCTAAATTCCTCACACGTAGGGATAGACGCAACAGGTGATGATGGAAGAAATTCACTGCATGGTGGCGTTCATATAGACTTTGCCCTAAAGTCTGGCTTTGTTATCAGTAACTATATGGCGTATGTAAAAGCTGGAATTGTAAAAACTGATATATCTCATTCTTTCACTGACACTGTCGTATCAGGCCAAACACTTGTGTCTGGTACAGAGACATCTAGCTTTAAAGGAGAGGTATATGGGATTGGTATCTAAAGTAAAATAAACACTACTACTAACTTATCTCTTGCATTCAGTAGGTATGATTTCGACACTACATCAGGCGCGGCTGCCGCTCAAAGTGGGGTATTTTCGCATCATCATGAAACAAGCGTTAAAATCACTAGTGTTGGATTAATTAGTAAATTCTAACTAGTTAATTTTGAAAATTTTTTAAAAGCGTTTAAAGCTCTCTTTCTCGTAATTGATAAATCTATGATAGGTTTTGGGTGGTGATGGCCAAGCTTAACGCCATAGCTATTCAAACTATCAGATTCAAGTTCACTTGGTAAATGTATGTATCTACTGGGAATATTCATCAATTCTGGTACATATTTTTTAATGTAATCACCGTTAGGATCAAATTTCTTACTTTGAGTTACTGGATAAATATCCTGAAATATGGCGCAGCATCTGCGCCTGTACCCGCTACCTATTGCCAGCCCATGCAGGATAGGTCAAAACCGTAAACATGGATGCTGTTAGTAGGGTTTTAAACATGGTTTATTCCTTTTGATTTAGATATGTAAGTGACGCCTTCTCACCGAACTTCCAAAACACCAAAGGCATGACAATTAAGTTCAATAACGTTGCACTGAATAGGCCAGAGAAAATCACCACAGCGACCGGGCTTAGAATCTCTTTTCCGGTTTCACCTGCTGCAATGATCAAGGGCGTAAGAGCCAATAATGCTGTCAACGCGGTCATAAGAACAGGTACGAGCCGTTCTTGTGTTCCACGCCGGAGCATCTCCAGATCAAAGCTTTCCCCTTCTTGCTTCATTAGGTTCAGGTAATGGGTGATCACCATGATCCCGTTTCGAGACGCAATCCCTGTGAGTGTGATAAAGCCGACCAGGGTGGCAATCGAGAATACGCCACCAGTCAGATAAATGCCAATCATTGCTCCAATAAAGGAAAGAGGAATGGCAAGCATAACCTGAAGGCTCAAATTGGCACTACGGAAATGTGTATAAAGCGCCAAGAACATGCCAATGATAGAGAAAATGCTCAAGATCAGGATATTGCGCTGTGCTTTGGCTTGGTTTTCAAACTGGCCTTCATAGCTGATGTAATAGCCGGGTGGTAAATCAAGCTCTGCATCCAGTATGGCCTGAATATCTTGCACCACGCTGACAACATCACGGTCTTGCGTATTGGCCTGTACAACTATCCGGCGATTTACATTCTCGCGGTTAATCATATTGGGGCCTTTAGCTTCCTCAATATTGGCAACTGTACCAAGCGGTACGACGTTGCCGCGCAAGGTTTCAAACGGGATTTTAGAGATCGCCTGAATATCCTCGCGGGCTTCATCTTCAAGACGCAGCACAACATCAAACAGGCGGTTGCCGTCAATAATTTCTGTGACGACCTCACCCTGTAGAGCAAGTTCCGCAAGTTCTGCGGCTTCACCAATCATAACCCCGTGCTCACGAGCTTTGTCGCGGTCAAAGTTGATATGGATTTGCGGGATGAGAAGCTGCTGTTCTACTTGCAAGTCAGCAATACTCTCAACGCCTGCTATCAGCTCACGCGCTTCATTGGCTTTTGTTCGCAACACATTCAGATCATCACCAAAGATTTTGAGTGCGATCTGGGCGCTTACGCCGGAGGTGATATGCTCAATCCTGTGTGAAATCGTTTGACCGATATTGATAATCACACCGGGAATTGTGCCGAGCCGTTCGCGAATATCGGCGAGAATTTCTTCTTTACCGCGTTCGGATTCCTTGATTGTGACTTCAAACTCGGTTGTGTTTACACCAAGCGCGTGCTCGTCTTCTTCGGCACGTCCCGTACGTCGTCCTGTTTGAACGACTTCAGGAATTGCCCGTAGTTGCCTGGCGGCAATATATCCGATGCGATCAGATTCAGCCAAGGATGTACCCGGCGGCATTGAGATATTGATCGTAAAGCTGCCCTCGTTAAATTCCGGCAAGAAGGTACGCTCAAAACCCGGCACCAGAGCCGCCGTTCCTACAAATAGCAAAATCACTACAGTGAAGACTATTTTTGAATGCGGGAGAACAAAATCGAGTAGCTTACGGTGTACGACTTTTAGTGTTCTGACCAAAAATCCGTCTTTATCATCCTCCATCCGTTTCATATTGGGAAGCAGGTAATAACACAGCGCAGTCGTAACCGTTAAAGACACCACCATAGAGGCTAGAATGGCAGTGATATAGGCCACCCCAAGCGGCGTGAATATTTTACCTTCCAAACCGCCCATAGCAAAAAGTGGCATAAAGACTAAAATCACGATGATGGTTGAAAAGACAATCGAACCACGCACTTCTTTGGATGCTCTGAAAATCACTTCCTTGGCTGGCAGTAGCGAACATTTTTTGCGGTTTTCACGCAAACGCCTGAAAGAGTTTTCCACATCGACAATCGCATCATCCACCAACTCACCAATAGCAATCGCCAGACCGCCGAGTGTCATCGTGTTGATGCTCATCCCGAACCATTTGAAAATGATAAACGTTGCGACAAAAGAAAGCGGAATTGCAATCAATGTAATGGCCGTTGTTCTGAAATTCAAAAGGAATAGAAACAGGACAATTGCAACGAGGATCGCACCATGCTGAAGCGCATCGGTAATATTACTAATTGAGTTTTGAATGAAATCAGCCTGCTGGAAAATCTCGGGATGTAAGGTCACACCCTCGGGCAGTGTTTTTTCAAT
>CBFIBF010000039.1:0-4633 GCA_965660795.1 Gammaproteobacteria bacterium | reverse complement strand
ATTTTGATATTTAGCAGATGACTTCTTCATATCTACTTCTGATGGTAATTGAAAAGATCTTGAAATGGAACCGTAATATCTTTCACTATGAATTACCCTTTCATCGTCTTTTTCTTCATCTAGCTGTTTAACTTCGGCAGTGATAGTTAAAAATTTTCCGTTAACATCAACATGAATATTTTCTTTATTAACCCCCGGTATTTCAGCTTGCACTTTAATAGTCTTTTTGTTTTCTTTAATTTCTAACTTGAAGTTTTGTAGATTTGCATCGCCATGAAGTGGTTTAATGTAAAAACCAGAGCTATTAAAATCATCAAAGAATTTGTCAATAATACTTACAGGACTTTTTGTTAAATTAACCATGTTCTCACCTCTCTAAATAATTAAGTTGTTAAAAGAAACTACAATTGAATGATAATACTAATAAAAAGTTAATGAATGATTTAAATCAAAACTATGAAAACTGAGAATATGAAAAACCCATTTAATGAAATTTGCAAAAAAAATAGAATTTGTGTCCATAGCTATATTGACACTCTGTATGATTGTGATTAGAAGATCTAAGCTTGACATGATTTATAATAATTATAAAAACATTTTAGCCCTTGGGAACGAAGTCGAACTTTAAATACACAATAAAATAAAGACCTTCAACACTCAATTAATTGCAACCCAACATCTGACATTAGTTCAAACATATTTTGTGAAGAAAGCTGTGCGAATTTGTTAATGTTATTTTTAAATTTATATATAATTATAGATATGATTAATCATAAATCTAAACTCATTTGTCCACACTGTTGTCATGAAAAAACTATCACGATGCCTTCGACTTTTTGTCAATATTTTTTAGAGTGTACAAATTGCAAAACAGTTATAAAAGCTAAAGCTGGTGATTGTTGCGTGTTTTGCTCTTATGGAGATATCAAATGTCCTCCAATTCAAAAAAATTCAGGAGTGTGAGTGTGTGGCTACCTACCTCTAGTTCTAATTACCAAATGTCTTCAGGATTACTTGCTGTCTGTTAATGTAGATATACGAGTCTTTTCTGTAATTTTTACTGTTAAAAATAAATTAACTTAGTTTTTTTATGAATTATAATTGGGCCAACTGATCCATAACCCTAAATAAAATAGATATCTATAAACACAATTCAAATGTATTTAAAGATTTTGCTTTGAGCATTTGTTTATTTTTCAGTTTAGTAATAGCTCGACTCACAGATTCAGTAGTCAAAGCAAGATAATTGGCAATATCATATCGAGACATTGGAATTGTAACTGGTGACTGCGGCATTCCATATGAAACTTGTTTTTTAGAAATTAATTTAAAAAAATCAATGACTCTGTCCTCTGCATTATTTTGAGAAAGAATATTAATTTGTATTCTAGCTAACTTTAATTCATTGACAACTGCATCATAAAAATCATCGTAGACAGGTCTATTGTTTTGAAGATATTTATCAAAATCATTTATAGGAATTTTACACAGTTTCGAAGGTACGATTGTTTGTGTATAAAAATCATATGTCCCTCCTTCGTGTGAACCAAAAAAATCCCCTGGGTATAAAAACCCTATAATCTGTTCATCTCCATTAGCTTTAAGCTGATAAACTTTTACCATTCCATATATGATGTTATAGATATGAGTAATAGAGTCGCCTTCAGATAATATATAGGTATCCTTAGGAAATTCTAAATGAGTGACAGTTTTCGATAATTCTTTGAGTTCTACTTGTTCTAATTTACTACAAAATAACTTCGAACGTATTTCACACTTATTACACTCTATATTATATGTACACGTTTTTTTCATATATTTTCTTAATTATGACTTGAATCAAATTTACATCAATTGATTTCAATCAATTTAACATGATTAAACTTTAGTTAGTATTTAACTAGAAAATGGAGGTAAAAATGAATAATACAGAACAATCATTATTAAATATTCCTGTCAACGATCAAATATCACTTCCTGACGGGAAAGTAGTTGGTTCATGGAATGGTAATCATATTAAAGATTTACAAAAAGAAATACAGAGAATACAAAATGAGCAAAAACTTAATGGGGATAAGAGAAGTAACTACGTTACAAAATTTGGTGTACCGCATCAAGAACAAGTTCCAGCGCATTTAAAAGACTTTATCGCTTACATCATTTGGGGGGTAGACAAGTTTGGGAAAGCTTTAGTTGCATCTAGAGCAAATAGGATAGAAGAGGTTAGCTACATCAGTGAATGGGCTGGCAACTCAATAGCACAAGATGCAAAAAATAGAGCAGTTGACCCAAACTCAGGATGTAAGTAGTATTTTTATCTTCCTCATAAAAGCAAGAGATTACATGGATTGGAAATGAAATGTAATTCGGATAAAAATACTGGTAGAAGTATTGGAGTTGACACCGATACTTCTACTTCACTTTTATGTTTACATCACTCTACCCGCTTATTTAAAAAATAAATTATAGTTAATAATCATTTTTTTTATTATATTTCTCAAGGTCTCGAATATGTAAATTGAGTGCGTAGTGTGACTGTTGAGCTTCAATTATAAATAAAATGATAGCTATAGCTAAAATAAAGACTGCGATGCCAAAAAGATTCAATGCTAAGTTCATCAAGTTAATATAACCAAAAAAAATAGTTAATAAATTGAATAAAAATGAGACTCCACATAAAGATTGCATCCATCTAAGTAGTAATAGTCTTGACGATAATATTTGTATCCTCTCTGCTGATAGATAATTTCCTGAATTGTCATAGGATAGAACATGCAGTTTCCTAATTAGCATAGCAAGTGCTGTATATTTGTTAGTAAAAACAAGAAGCATTATTGGAATTGCAGGAAATAGTAATGCTGGATACCATATAAATAAATCTAAGTCTTTCATGTTGATTTAGATGCATAATTCATGCCATAAATTTAGTTTTATAGTTATTAGTTTGCAAACCTGTGCTAGCCATATGGTGTTATTTATGACTAGCACTCACTACCTAGGAGGAAAAGATAGCTAATCATAAAATTTGATAATTACAATTTAATTAATAATCAGTGAAAGTTCAGTTATAAAACTAACTTAGTTTTTGTTGTAGTTTTTTCATGATGAATTCGGTTTTAGTGATGAGAATGTGAATCGCTTTTCACTTCATTTATTTCATCTCTGGATATATAGCCATCTTTATTGGCATCTAATGAATTAAACTTCTGGTCTGGTAGTTTTAGATATTCAGAAATGCTGATTTTACCATCCGAGTTTTCATCTAGTTTTTCAAAAAGCTGCTCTACATTTTTATCTTTCATTTTCATGGAGCAACCCTCATTACTATCGCTATTACACATCATGCTCTTGCTGTTATTTGTAGAATCAGTTGGGATACCATTTTCATTATGGTGGTCATGTTTACTATGCATAGAACACGAGTTTGATTGAGATTCAGATCCTGATTTACAACAACATGACTTACCTTCCATGGACATGTTTGCATGACGATCATGACTCGTGGTTGTACAGCCAACGAACAAAGCGCTGGAAATTATCAGCATTGAGAGCTTAAATTTAATCTTCATTACTATCAGGATAAATATTTAATAAACTAATACTACAAATATAGACTCAATGTCAAGAAAGTTATCCTTATTTTAAAAAATCATTAAGTAGTTTATTATGTAGATATGGAATTTATCGTTGTACTTTTGATTCTTGTCTTTTCAATAATGCTATTAAATAATACAGCACTAAATTCTAATTTAAGTTATATATTGTCCGGCAGTCTGTCTTTTCTATTCGTTATGGGATTAATATATTTAATAACATTAAAAATAAGCTGACTCATTATTTTATAACTTATTTAAATTTTCATACATTGCGCGGTGGTGCGTGTAGTCTTTCATCATTTGAATATCGATCTCCTCATTTAACGTAGCTAAAACAATTTCTCTATGATGAGATGTTATTTCAATCTGATGAAGTGAAATACATAAATCTAGGCCCACACGACACAGCTCGCGTACACCAAAATCATGATTTTTTCTTTCAAATGCGATTTTCACAGAATCTGAATCGGTCCTAAATAATTTTGCGGTATTATTGAGCGCATGTTGATAATCACAATTATCTAGTATAGACATCCAGCAATATGCATTCATAGATACATATTCTAAATGAAGAGTCGGTCTTGCTCCTACACCAATCAAACCAAAAATTGATGCAATTTTGTTATAGTCTTTTAAGGCGGCTTTTGATCTTTCGATAATCCATTGAGATAGCTCTAATGAGGGTTTTGTATGATTAATTTTATGAAACGAAAACTCTTTAATTAAGACCTCAGCTAATTCAGGATTAGGATTAGTCATATATTTATCTACAAGATGCAACTCAAATTGTAGAGAGTTATCATTATTCATTGAAAAATACCTCGAAAAAGTAAGAATAATATGTTTGGATTATATTGTGAACAAAAATGCTAAAACAAAAATGAAATTCAGAATTATGGTAAGAGCATATTTGATCATAATGTTCGTGATAATTCCTATGATATATATTTTGTCTATATTATCTCAAGATAGTTAAAGTAACTCAGATAATTATTAATAGATCATGAGTTTGTTAACCAGATGGTTTGATATGCTCT
>CBFIBF010000038.1:0-4908 GCA_965660795.1 Gammaproteobacteria bacterium | reverse complement strand
TTAAAGATATATTTATAGATAAAGATAAACTACAATTAAATAGATATATTACTTTAGAGCTTTGTCTTCAATCGGTTGATAAAACATTAAGTGACGAGGATATTAATAAAGCGATTAACAATATAACCCAAGATATTAAAAAAATATATAAGTTGAATATTCAAGAAGCGCAATGACAATTACCAAAGACTCTCTTGTAGAAATGGTTCACAATGAAGTTGGCCTCAACAAAAGAGAAGCAAAGGAGCTGATTGAGTGTTTTTTCGAGCAAATAAAAAAATCTCTCGAAGAGGGAAATGATATAAAGTTATCCGGTTTTGGTAATTTTATTTTAAGAGATAAATCTCCTAGACCAGGTAGAAATCCTAAAACTGGTGAAGAGGTAACGATATCGTCAAGAAGAGTTGTCACTTTCAAATCTGGACTAAAATTGAAATCTAAACTTGAAGCTTATGATGGATCAGATTAATTCGATAGAGATACCTAATAAAAGATATTTTTCAATCGGGGAAGTATCTAAAATCACTAATATTAAAACGCACATATTAAGATATTGGGAAAAAGAATTTGATACGCTGACTCCTGTAAAAAGAACAGGCAACAGGAGATATTATACGCAGAATGATATTCTTACAATCTTAAAAATTCATAATTTGATTTCTACACAAGGGTTCACAGTTGAGGGTGCAAAGCAAAAATTAGATAATACATCTAGTAATTCATCTAAACAGAACCCAGTATTATCTTTAATCAAAAAAGATATACAAAAAATTATTAATGTTCTTGAAAAATAATAGTTATTTATATTCACCTTCATTTGAATATAATGAATATGATGTAATTAAGCAGAATAATTTTCGTTACTATAAAATCAAAGAAAAACTAGTTCCCAGCGTTACATCAATTATAAGGTTATCAAGGCTAAATCAAAACGATGTGTTTTCAAATTCGCAAGCAGATTCTTTCGAAATTGGAAACCTTATGCATGAAATTCTGGATAGGTATGTAACTAATAAATCCATTAACGTAAATGAAAATAGAAATTCACAAATTGCAGCCAAGCTCTCAAAAACAATAATAGATAACATATTCCCAATAATCGATAAATTTATTTCTTCTGAAGCAATAATTCACGAAGGCTTAAAATATGCTGGTAGGTTAGATTTGTTAGCTGAAATAGACGGCAAGCTAACAATTATTGATTATAAATCTTCATTTCGTAAAAAAAGTGCATTCTTAATTGATGAACATTTTCAGCAACTTGCTGCGTATGCAATCGCACATGATAAAATGTTTGATACAAAAATAGAAAGTGCTAAAATTTTTGTTGCTTACAAGGGCACATATGATCATGAGATTATTGAAGCTGACTCAGAGCTACTATCGAAGTACAAATTGATGTGGACTGAAAAATTAAATTACTATAATGACGTATCAGTATGACAAATATAATCGAACAATCTAATGAGATAATTGAGAAGATTAAAGAAGATAAGCTTAAACTTGATGAGCTTAGGGGGTTAGTTTGACTATGAAGCCCTCAGTTCAAAAATTGATGATGTCTCAAATAAACTCAATGATCCTAACGTTTGGAGTGATATAAATCAAACCAAAAACCTTAATAAACAACTTAAGAATTATACATTGCTTAAAAACAATGTAGATACAATCCAATCCGATATAGACCTCTTGTCTTATACTCTAGAATCTATATTAGATGAGCCAAATAATGATAATCAGAAGTTATTAAGTGAAATGCTAGAGCTGTATAAATCAACATCAGACGAGCTAGATAATCTTTCATTTACACAACTCTTCAAGGGAGAAAATGATGATGCTGATGCGTACATAGATATTCAATCAGGATCTGGCGGAACAGAGGCTCAGGATTGGGTAGCAATGATTATGAGAATGTATTTGAAGTGGATAGAAAAACACTCATTTAAATCAGAAATAACTGAAGCCAGTGAGGGCGAAGTTGCTGGCTACAAAAGCATTACAATAAAGGTGGACGGTAATTACGCTTATGGTTGGTTAAGGACAGAAACCGGTGTACATAGACTTGTTAGGAAATCTCCTTTTGATTCAGGTAATCGTAGGCATACATCATTTGCATCTGTATTCATTTATCCACAGATTGATGATTCATTTGAAGTTGAAATAAATCCATCGGACCTAAGAATAGATGTTTATAGAGCAAGCGGAGCAGGAGGACAACATGTCAACACAACTGAATCTGCTGTAAGAATTACACATATGCCAACTAAAATCGTTGTTCAGTGTCAAAATGATAGATCGCAACATAAAAATAAAGAATCTGCTATGAAACAGTTACGTGCTAAACTGTATGCTTACGAACTCAATAAAAAAAATGAAATTAAAAATCAGGTTGAATCAGAAAAATCAGATATCAGTTGGGGTAATCAAATAAGATCTTATGTATTAGATGACTCAAGAATCAAAGATTTAAGAACTGGTCATGAGACTGGAAATACTCAAGCAGTCCTGGATGGAAATTTAGATGAATTTATTCAGGAAAGTTTAAAAAAAGGAATATAAATGTCAGAAGATAATAAGTTAATAGTCGAGAGGAAAAAAAAATTAGGTGAGCTATCCAAAAAAGCTAAGCTATATCCAAATAATTTTAATCGTGACACATACGCTGAAGAGTTAACATCAAAATATGGACAACGCACTAAGGAAGACTTAGAAAACGAGAAAGACATTTTCTCTCTTGCTGGCAGATTGTTAACAATTAGAAAAATGGGCAACTCTACTTTTGCGAATCTACATGATTATTCAGGCAAAATTCAACTTTTTGTATCAAAAAACACAATTGGAAAGGAGATGTATAATGATCTGGATTTCATTGATCTAGGAGATATTATTGGAGCTAAAGGTACAATTTTTAAAACAAAAACAGGTGAACTCACACTAAATGTAACAGAGTTTGTTATATTATCTAAATCACTAAGACCTCTGCCAGAGAAGTATCATGGATTATCCGACGTAGAAATTAAATATCGTCAAAGATATCTGGATTTAATGATATCTGAAGAATCTAAAAATATTTTTAAGACAAGAATAAATCTAGTTTCACTAATACGAAAGTTTTTTGAAAAATTTAATTATTTAGAGGTTGAGACACCCATGATGCACCCAATAGCAGGCGGTGCAGCAGCAAAACCTTTTGTAACACATCATAATTCTCTTGATATGCAATTATATTTAAGAATTGCTCCTGAGTTATATCTAAAAAGATTAATTATTGGAGGCTTTGATAAAGTATTTGAGATTAATAGAAGTTTTAGAAATGAAGGTTTATCAGTTAAACATAATCCTGAATTTACAATGATAGAGTTCTATGCTGCTTATGAGGACTATCAATATTTGATGAATTTAATTGAGAGTTTATTTAAATCGTTATTTCAGTCTCTTAGTTCTAATGAAAAACTCATTTATCAAGATCATGAAATTGATTTTGTGAGCGGTTTCTGCAGAATAAGTTTTTACGACTCAATAATTAAATATTGTGACAATATTAATAAAGAGAACATTAATAATTATGATTTTTTAGAAAATTACTGCAAGTCAAATGATATTGATATAAGTGTCAAAGGATCCCTATATAAAACTCAGCTTGATATTTTCGAAAAGAATGTTGAATCTAAGTTAATACAACCGACTTTTGTTACAGAGTATCCAACGGCAGTATCACCTCTTTCAAGAAGAACAGATAATGATCCAGAAGTTGTTGAAAGATTTGAATTATTTATAGCTGGAAGAGAAATTGCTAATGGTTTCTCAGAATTAAATGATCCTGCAGATCAATCACAAAGATTTCATGAGCAACTAGAAAATGATGATGAAAAAATGAATTATGATGAAGATTTCATTACTGCGATGGAATATGGTATGCCGCCTACTGCAGGAGCTGGAATAGGCATTGATCGTTTAGTTATGCTCTTTACGAATTCATCATCAATCAGAGATGTACTATTTTTCCCACTAATGAAACCAAAAAATTAATTTAAGATATTGTCTATTTTTTTAAATATTTTGTTATCAATAGCATAATATTCGTGCTTTTCATTTTGATGATGCATTAAAATTTTAACTTCTTTAAATTCTATAATTAAAACTTCATTTTCATTATCATAAATTTCAATTATGTCATTATAAGATTGATACTCATAGTTTCTCTCATCTAGAAAGTTTTCCAAGAGGCTTATGGAATTAAGATTTTTATTGATCACAAAGCTTGCTTGCAAAACCAATATATTTTCTTGGTGTCAATGCGAGAAGGTTTTTTTTCTCAAAAAGCGGGATGTCTAAATTATTTATAATCTTGGAAATTATCTCTTTATTGACAGTCTTACCGCGTGTGAACTTTTTTAAATATTCATAAGAATTTGATATCTGATACTTTCTAGCAACCATCTGTATAGGCTCTGCTAAAATCTCCCAGCTATTATCTACATCATTATTAATTTTAGATTTATTTATTTCTAACTTATTAAGACCGATAAGTATGTTTTTATATGCAATCATAGAATAAGAAAACATCAGTCCGATATTTCTGAGTACAGTTGAATCTGATAAATCACGCTGTAATCTTGATATTGTTAATTTATTCGCAAAAAATTGTGAGAGCGCATTACTCATACCTAGATTACCTTCCGCATTTTCAAAATTAATAGGATTGATTTTATGAGGCATAGTAGAAGATCCAATTTCTCCAGCAATATTTTTTTGATTAAAATAATTTTTAGAAATGTAAGACCATATATCTTGAGTAAAATCAATTAAGATAGAGTTGATATGACTTTGCTTGTAACAAATATCTGCAATATAGTCATGTGGTTCAATTTGCGTAGTATGACTATTAAAATCTAGTTTCAAGCTCTT
>CBFIBF010000037.1:0-5024 GCA_965660795.1 Gammaproteobacteria bacterium | reverse complement strand
AAATAATAAAAAAAGCTATATTTTTGAGGTTTTTAATCATAGTAAATCAAAACAATAATAGCACTTTATTCGTATTTTTATTATTAGTTTCATCTAATATAGGTATATAATAATACAATGGAAAATGAGCAAGTACAGCTGGACGAGAAAATCGACTACTCTTCAGCAGATCAAGAAAAAGATATAGAAACAGCCTCACGTTCCCTAAAAGCTATGTCTCATCCGCTCAGACTCATGATCTTATGTAAGCTTGGTGAAGGAGAATTTAGTGTGCAAGATATCGTTGATAACGTAGGAACATCTCAAAGTAATATCTCACAGCATCTAGCTATTTTAAGAGATAAAGGTATTTTATCAGCTCGAAAAGATGCAAATAAAGTTTTCTACAAGGTCAGTGATTTTAAAACATTAAAGCTAATCGATATGATGAGAGAAGTTTTTTGTTCTAAGCACAACTAATCCATCCAATGGATAACTCATTAGAATTTATTTTAAATCACCCTGTTTTATCAGTTGCATTATTTATATTTATTTATTTAATAATTTCTTTTGAGATAAAAAATTTTACAAAAAAATATAAAGTGATTAACTGTAATGATCTTGTAACCAAGATAAATGATAATAAAATTACTTTATTAGATACAAGAGAAAAGTCTGAATTTAAAAAAGGACATATATCAAATGCAATATTATTTGATATTAATTCTGATAAAAAAATTGATCATGATGAAGTAGTTGTTTATGACAAAGACGAAGCATCTTCAATTAGCAGCGCGGAAAAAATATCAAAAAATAATGCTATAACTGTTTTATATCTTGAAGGCGGGATACAATCTTGGACTGAAAATAACTTCCCGCTTATTGAGGGTTCATAATGGCAAATCAAGTACAATTTAATATTCAAAGAATTTATCTTAAAGATTTATCATTTGAGTCACCGATGACACCAGATGTATTTACAAATATGTCATCATCACCTAAGGTCGGTTTTAACTTTGAATCGAATATCAATAACATAATCGATGATACTTATGAACTTACACTTTTTTTTAATGTTAAAGCGGAGGTTGAGAATAAAACACTTTACTTGGTTGAATTGAAACAATGCGGCGTTTTTTCTATTTCTACGGATGATGAAGCAATGAGAAAAAGATTTCTAAATGTTCATTGCGCAGAAATTGTATATCCATATGCGCGTGAAAACATTTCAAATGTTATTCAAAAAGGTGGTTTTCCACCGCTATTTTTATCACCAATTGATTTTCACACTATCTATCAAAACGAACTAGATAAACGAAAAGATAGTTAATGCAATCTAAATTTAGAGTAATCGGCGCTGGTGTTTGGGGCTTAGCTTTTTCAGATTATCTTATAAAATTAGGTCATGATGTAGAGATATTCAGACGAAATATAAGTTTAAAAGCTGAAAATATTCAAAAAATAGGACTTAGTAATATAACACCCAATCACATTAAACCATTAAATACACTTAATGATCTTCAGCATGATAATGAAATAAATATTGTTGCAGTTAACAGTAAAGGCTTTAGCGATCTTCTAAATGATTATGAGAGTTACTTTAGTAGAATAACTAGCTTAATATCTCTGACAAAAGGCATTGATCATCAAAGTGGAAAATATTTTAGTGATTTGGTATTTGATAAATTCACAAACATACAAAAATACGGACTCATATCTGGCCCTTCTTTTGCAAAGGATTTATGTGATGAGAGAGCAATTGCTGTGTCCTTTGCATCTTTAGATGATGACTTATCACAAAGCATTACTGATAAAATCAAAGGTACATATTTTAAGATTATTCCTACAACATACATTTATCATATCGAGATTGCAGGAATTATAAAAAACATTGCTGCAATTATATGTGGAATGGCAGATGAATGTTTTAAAAAGGGTGTTCATACAAATAAAATTATCAAAAAGGCTTGTGATGAGATATGGCATCAGGCGTTAGAAGATTGGGAGCTTCTCCATGAGGATGAATATAAAAATGTAGCTGCTAAACTGACTCGTGATAAAGACGAAATTATCTCTTCTCCTGGTTATATAGGCGACATGATTCTAACTTGTAAACAAAATCAATCTCGTAATTATCAATTTGGTAAACTTATTGCAGATTCAAATATAAGTGTTGAAGATGCTAAGCAAAGGATAGGAACGGTTGAGGGCTATGACTGCTGTCAAACGCTTGTAGAAAAATCAAAATATATTTCTAATGGTTTAACAAAACTTTTATATGATATTTTAAAGTCTAGGAACTCGGATCGCGAAAGATTACTTAAAGAATTTTTATAAGCCTAATTCTTTTATTTTTCTTGTAATTGTGTTTCTTCCAAGCCCAAGTACTTTTGCAGCATCTATCCTTTTTCCTTTACATGCTGATAAGGCTTCTTTTAAAAGAAGCCTCTCTAATTCTCTAGAAAACATGCTTAAGTCATTTGTTTCAGATACTACCTGTTTAATATGACTTGAAAGATTCTGTTCCCAGGATATGTTTGTATCAAACATCTCATTACTAGCACTAGAAATGCCATTTTCATAAGAATCTTTAATTTCATCAGGCAGATCATCACTTGTAATTATTGAGGATGGTGCCATCACTGTCATATACCTACAAATATTCTCTAGTTGTCTAATATTTCCAGGCCAATCATATTTATTTAAGACTTGTGTAGCATTTTCATCAATAGTTTTTTTATCAGTCTTAAGTTCACTAGCGCTTTTCGTCAAAAAGTAATTAACTAAATCTGGTATATCTTCTTTTCTATCTCTCAGCGGAGGAAGTTCTATTCTAAAGACATTAAGACGATGATAGAGGTCCTCTCTAAATTTACCTGTTTTAATTAATTTCTCAATATTTTGATTAGTTGCAGCTATTATCCTTACGTTTGATTTAATTGGTTTTTGTCCACCTACTCTATAAAATTCATGACTTGATAAGACTCTAAGCAATCTTGTTTGTAACTCAGGGTGCATGTCTCCAATTTCATCAAGAAATAAAGTTCCGCCTAGAGCCTGCTCGAATCTTCCTATTCTTTGAGATTGTGCACCAGTAAACGATCCCTTTTCATGACCAAAAAGTTCACTCTCTAATAATTCATGTGGTATAGCCGCTACATTTATCGCTATGAATGGTTTTTTACTGCGAGGACTATTTTCATGAACAGATTGGGCAATTAGTTCTTTTCCAGTACCTGATTCTCCTCTGATAAGAACTGTAATATCAGTTTTGGAAATTTTACCAATTGCTTTAAATACATCCTGCATAGCATCTGCCTTACCAATAATATTATTAGCGGAATCGACGCTTGTATGATTATTTTCATTACTTTTTGATTTAGTAGCTTTTATAGAAAGCTTTCTTATTTCATCTATATCAAAGGGTTTAGTTAAATATTCAAATGCACCACCTTTATATGCAGATAATGCATTATCTATATTTGCATGCGCAGTTATTATAATGGTTGGAATATTGGGAAACTTTTCTGACACCTTATCTAAAAACTCTAGACCAGACATACCGGGCATTTTAATGTCTGTAATTATAAGATCAGGTTGATATGAGTTGAGAGATAATAACGCTTCCGATGCATTTCCAAAGGATTCAACATCAAATAAATCCTCAAGGGCACTAGTACATATTGTTCTTATGCTCTCTTCGTCATCTATAATCCATACTTTATTCATTTACATCACTCTTTACGGGTAAAACAATTGTAAAAATAGTTTCGCGTTTTTTGCTAGTACACTCAATTAACCCTGAATTTTGCATAATGATGGACTGCGCAATAGTGAGACCCAGACCCATGCCTTCAGTTTTTGTACTAACCATGGGGTAAAAAATTTCTTTAAGTTTATCGTCAGGTATACCTGGGCCATTATCTATGACCTCTATCTTAGCAACTAGTGAGTATTTAGAACTTCCAATAGTATAGCTAGGCTCCGCCCGTGTTTTTAAAGTTACATTGCCTTTGTAATCCAGTGCTTGTACAGAATTACGTACGAGATTAATTAAAGCCTGTATCAATTGTTCTTTATTTGTTTCTATGTCAGGTATACTCGGATCATAATCTTTTTCGAAAATAATGTTTTTATTTTTTAAGTCAAATTGAAATAAATCTATTACATGTTCCGTTACTTCATGAATATTAATAAATGATTTATTTACTGATGTAACTGGCAGCGCCATATCATTGAGAAGATTTACCAGACGTCCCGTCTCTTTTTTAATAATGTTTGTAAATTTTCCATATGAAGAATCTAATGATTTTTCTAAAATCTGTGCAGCACCTAGAATGCCACCAAGTGGATTTTTAATTTCATGGGAGAGACCTTTAATCATTTCTCGTGTAGCACGCTCTTGCTCAATCAAATTTTGTTCAAGAGAAATAGTGTACAATCGTCCTGTTTCAGTGAATTCAACTAACGTAACATTTTTGTTTTCAAAGGATGCTTGTGAAATATTACAATCAACAATCTTTTCATGACCCTCAAAATTCTTAAATTTGAAATCTCTAAGCATCTTAGAGTGATTATCTTCACTTACAGACTTAATATGAAAGTCGATACTCATATGTCCGATAGTTGGTTTTAATGACGATACCTCAGGGAA
Organism: Gammaproteobacteria bacterium; assembly: GCA_965660795.1. Taxonomy (GTDB): domain Bacteria; phylum Pseudomonadota; class Gammaproteobacteria; genus CACLCV01. Next base: position 391 of record CBFIBF010000037.1, on the reverse strand, counting down.
TTTATTACTCAAGCCTAAAAGATCCAACGCTGAACTATTAACAAATAAATAAGAGCCATCTTCATTTAGTACTACAACTGACGTTGATATATTCTCTAAAATATCTAGAAGAAATTTAGAATCTAGTTGTATCTTCTTTTGTAATTCCATTTCATTCACATGCTGCCCATAACGGGCAGCATGATATTCTAAATTATAGACTATAGTACATCTCAAATTCACAAGGATGAGTTGATTGTCTTAATCTTTGAACCTCTTCAGTTTTTAAATCAATATATGAATCAATCATATTATTAGTAAAAACATCACCGACGTTTAGAAACTCTCTATCTTTATCTAGAGCATCCAAAGCAACCCATAGACCCTCTGCAACAGTTGGAAGCATTTTTTC
>CBFIBF010000036.1:3806-5191 GCA_965660795.1 Gammaproteobacteria bacterium | reverse complement strand
TAGTTTCAAGCTCTTAATGAATTTTTTTATAGTTATAGGCCAATTAATATTTGAATAGGTAATATGGTGAGAGGAATAATTTCCAGTAGCCCCATTAAATTTTCCTCTAATCTTAATTTTTTTGAGATCATCTAGTTGATTTAGAATTCTTTTTTGATAATTGATAAATTCTTTTCCCATCGTTGTTGGAGATGCTGGTTGTCCATGAGTATGAGATAACATTGATACATTTTTATATTTTTTACCCATGCTTTTTAGAATTTTTTGGAGTTCATCAATTTTTTTTATGATAATACCCCTTCCTTCTTGAAGCATGAAAGCATAAGCGATGTTATTTATGTCTTCAGATGTACAGCAGATATGTATATGCTCTCTATATTTATTTAGTAATTTATTAGATTTTATTTTATCTTTTAAAAAATATTCCACTGCTTTGACATCATGTTTAGTAGTTTCTTCAATACTTTTTACTTTTTGAGAGTCTTTTTTATTAAAACTCAAATAGATGTTCCTTAATTTTTTTTGGTTAGTTGATGACAATGCAGGTAAAGACTTTATGCTCTTTTGGTTTGATATAAATATGAACCACTCTACCTCAACTTTGACGCGCATTTTTATTAAATTATGCTCTGAAAATATAGTATTAATTTCTTCACAAAGACTGGCGTATCTACCATCGGTGGGTGCACTAATATCAAGATTATAATTTTTCATACTAAACAGGTTTTTATAATGTTATTATAACATATCATTACACTTAATAATATTTACCAAGTCTATGAAAAAAAATAATTATAGAATCGAATCAGACTCTCTAGGTAAAGTAAAGGTGCCAAATGATGCTTTGTATGGCGCGCAAACTCAACGAGCCATAGACAATTTTAAAATCAGCGGTATCTCATTTGATCCTGCGTTCATACAAAGTCTTGCTAACCTTAAGAACGCATGTGCTATTGCGAATTTAAAATGTGGTGTCATACCAAAAAATAAAGCATCTAACATATCTTTGATTACAAAAGATATTGCTAAAAATACTCTGGATTATATGGATCATTTTCCTGTTGATATATTCCAAACCGGTTCAGGAACTAGTACAAATATGAATATGAATGAGGTTGTATCCAATATTGCTAAAAGAAAATATAAAAAGGAAATTCATCCAAATGACGATGTAAATATGTCTCAAAGCTCTAATGATGTAATTCCAACAACAATTAATATATCTAGTTTGACAATGAGCAATAGCCTATCTATATCTATGAATTTTCTTTGTGACTCATTACATAAAAAATCAAAATCTCTTTCAAGCATAATTAAATCTGGAAGAACGCATTTAATGGATGCCGTACCTATATCTTTTGAGCAAGAATTGAATGTGTGGGAAG
>CBFIBF010000036.1:1795-3706 GCA_965660795.1 Gammaproteobacteria bacterium | reverse complement strand
GAAAAAATGACTAATTTAACAAAAGCTGATCTATTAAAGATACTAGATCCTAAAAAATTGATTTAAATGAATGATCAGAAAATAGATAATATTTTTATCTACTGGATTTACTTCGTTTCTATAATTATTATTTTTGCATATGCGCTTGAGTCATATGAACTAATTTCAGGCATATTCCGTGATGATATAAGTTATATTTCTACACTTATACTATTCATTTTTTTATTTTATCTAGTGCTTGGAGGTATACATCTGTATAAACTTAGAGACGCATTCAGAAAACTTAATCATCATGATATTAAAATACAAAATAATATCTTTTTTGATATTACCAACAATTTTCTCCAAAGTCCGTGTAAAGATATTACAAAACAGGATGAACTTAAATCTAAGTTTTATGAAATAGTAGATAATGGTTTTTTCATTTCTGATATCTTGTTAAAACTAGGTATTGTAGGCACAGTGATTGGATTCATAATAATGCTAAGTTCTCTATCAACCATAGATGAGATGAATTTATCTAAAATGAATAATCTTTTATTGAGCATGAGTGGTGGCATGAAGGTAGCCTTATATACAACATTATCAGGTTTAATAGGATCAATCCTTTTAACTATTCAAAATAATTTTTTTGAAAATAAGATTAATGCATTCATTAGCGAAATAATAAATTCGTGTCATGATGAGAAGAAAAACTAGAACTAAAACAGAACCTTTCACTGATTTACTTTTTAACACTTTGCTTGGCTTTACTTTTTTATTTTTTATAACAATTCTTTTTATCAATCCCATATCGAAAATAGGCAATGTTAATATGAAAGCTGAATATATTGTTACTGTTGACTGGAAAGATAGTCTACCCGATGATGTTGATATTTGGGTTCAGGATCCCAATGGTGAAACAGTTTCATACTTAAAAAAAGATGCTGGATGGTTACATTTAGATAGAGATGACCAGGGTATAATTAATGATGTTGTAACAATTGATGGTGAAGAAATTATTTATCCAATTAATAGAGAAGTCGTTACTCTAAGAGGAATCATACCTGGAGAGTATATACTGAATTTGTATCTTTATGAGCATAAAAGTTTAAATCCTGTAGAAGTGAAAGTTATTATTGAAAAAGTTAATCCAACTTTAAAACTGGTTTATGCCAAAAATATTATTTTAGAAAAAAAAGACTCAGAAGTTACTGTTACAAGATTTTACTTAGATGAAAAAGGCGAATACTCCTCGGGGGGAAATCAAAAAAAAGTTTTAACACCATATAACCTAAAAGGATTTTAGACATGCTGTTGTATTTTTTATTAATAATTACACTATTTCTTTATATTTTTTTAATTCATAACTTTCTAAATGGCAAATCTTACAGTGCAAAAATAGTCATTGCCCTAAGCATATCTATGCTTTTTATACTGATTTATGAAAATATCAGAAACAATGAGGGTTATGCGACAACAGATAAATTACCTGATAAATTCTATGTATTAAATACTTATACAAATCAAGATAGCGTATTAATTTTGATAAAAGAACAAGATCAAGAGCCTAGACTGTATCGCATTAAAAAGAGTATTGAATTAAATAAGTTTTTGAGAAAATATAACGGTCTTAAAAAAGATGGACAAGATGTAGTTGTGAGAAAAAGTAACCCCAATAATAAAGATGCGCTAGGGATGTATATTGAAAGCGTTCAAAAAAAACTACCTCCCAAGTAATTCATAGAATTAGCCTCTTTTTTTTGATAGAATACTGCAAATTCTAGTCAAAGAGGAAATATAAATGTCAGAAAAATCAGAACTTTCTATAAATAATAATACCTATCAAACATTCAACATAAATAACTTTGAAGTCAACCATTTACCTTATTCTCTTAGAGTTTTAATGGAGAATTATTTAAGAAATGAATC
>CBFIBF010000036.1:0-1695 GCA_965660795.1 Gammaproteobacteria bacterium | reverse complement strand
AACATAAATAACTTTGAAGTCAACCATTTACCTTATTCTCTTAGAGTTTTAATGGAGAATTATTTAAGAAATGAATCAGACAACTCTAACTTCAATTCAATTATAGAAAAGTTTATAAATTGGAACGGAGAAGCAGATAAAGATACTGAAATTACATTTTATCCTAGTAGAGTTATTATGCAGGACTTCACGGGTGTACCTGCTGTAGTAGATTTAGCTTCAATGAGAGATGCTATGAAATCTCTGGATGCATCAAAAACAGATGCTGTAAACCCTCAATGTCAAACAGATCTAGTAATAGATCACTCTGTGATGGTAGATCACTTTGGGTCAGCAGACTCTAAAGACTTGAACACTAAACTTGAATACGAGAGAAATACTGAAAGATACAAACTACTAAAATGGGGTCAACAGGCATTTAAAAACTTAAGAATTGTGCCACCTAACAACGGAATTATTCATCAAATTAATATTGAGTATATTGCTAGAGTTGTATACGAAAAAGATGGAAGTCTATATCCTGATACCGTTGTTGGAACTGATTCACATACTACAATGGTTAATGGCTTAGGTGTATTAGGATGGGGCGTTGGAGGAATAGAGGCAGAAGCCGCGATGCTTGGGCAACCAATCCCAATGTTATTACCTGAAGTTATTGGCTTCGAATTGACCGGAGAACTAAATCAGACTACAACAGCAACTGATCTTGTCCTAACCATAGTTCAGATGTTAAGAGAAAAAAATGTTGTTGGAAAATTTGTCGAATTTTATGGGTCTGGTTTAGATAACTTAAGCATTGCTGACAGATGCACAATTTCTAATATGGCCCCTGAATACGGTGCTACATGTGGCTTCTTTCCAGTAGACTCTCTAACAATTGATTATCTTAAAATGACAGGTAAAGATGACAATCAATTAAAGATTGTTGAGGAATACAGTAAAAAATGTGGTTTCTTTAGAGATGAACAACATAATATCAAATACACAGATTCTCTCTCATTGGATATGAGTAAAGTTGAAGCATGTCTCTCCGGACCAAAAAGACCACAAGATCGAGTTTTACTATCAGATGTAAAGGATGTCTCAGAAAAAGAAATAAAAAAACTTAAAAAATCTGAAGCATCTAATGGTTTAATTAATGACGGAAGTATTTTAATTGCTGCAATTACTAGTTGCACAAATACTTCTAACCCAAGCGTAATTATTGGCGCAGGGTTATTAGCAAAAAATGCTGTTGAAAAAGGTTTAACTACAAAAGACTGGGTTAAAACCTCTTTGGCACCGGGATCAAGAGTCGTTGAAAACTATTTAAGAAAGGCAGGCCTTCAAGAATCTCTTGATAAGCTTGGTTTTAATATAGTTGGTTATGGTTGCACAACCTGTATTGGTAACTCTGGACCTTTAGAGGAAAAGTATGTCAATGAAATTAATGACAGAGATCTTGTAGTAAGTTCCATTTTATCAGGTAATAGAAATTTCGAAGGAAGAATACATCCAGAAATTAAAATGAATTTCCTCGCAAGTCCAATGCTAGTTGTTGCCTACTCAATAATTGGTAAGATCAATGTTGATATAAATACAACACCTCTTGGTCATGATCAAAATGGCAAAGACATCTATTTGAAGGACATATGGCCATCAAACAATGAAATTAATGATGTAATAAACAAGGTAATTGATGGAGACATGTTTAAT
>CBFIBF010000035.1:3959-5208 GCA_965660795.1 Gammaproteobacteria bacterium | reverse complement strand
CATCGTGAAACTTGGTGGAATATGTGCAATTTTTGTTCTACTGATGGCAATAAGCTTGCATGATTTCAATGAAGTCTTATCAGTCATACTAACTTTATTTGCTAGTACATTGTTGATTTTTACACATTTAAGAAATAGAGACTTGTGTTCAAAAGAACATTTCTCATGTCACGAAGAGACTAAAAATTAGTAGGTGTGATAATGACCTGAAATGGGCCGCTTCCACCGCCTATATTTTCAACTGTATTTGCATCTGAATCACCTTCCGACCAAATTGTAGCGCCTTGATTTATACCAAAGGCCATATCAAATCCTGATGTTTCAGGTGTAACAACAACGGGTGCAGCAAATGTATTTATCCCTAACAACCTTTCATATGCTTTGACTTCTGCTGTGCTTGTTGCAAGATTTCCAGTCGATGCTAAAAGATATCCTGCTATGCTTGCGCCTGAATTATTCAGATTAGTTGCTTCTACGGAGAATTCAGGGTTTCCAAGACCATCAGTTCCAAAACTAGATAAACCAGCCCCTAATTCCCCAGCTGTAAGTGGTGAACTATCGCACTGCATCATTAAGCCTTCGTCTTCATATTTATTAACATTTAAGGTTGCGCAATAAACACCATTTCCTCCAGCAGTTCCTGATGCTGCTCCTCCAGTGCCATCCCAAGGCGTATCAAGTTCAAGTGCAAATTTAAGTAAAAATACATTTTTAATTAGTACCACACCATGAGTGTAGACTCCATTAGGTGGCCTGGTAAATGTACCGTCTGTAAATGTACCTGTTTCTGATTCATTAATTCTTACAGTTGATCCCGTTGGTGCAGATAAAGTTTGAACACACATGGATAAATCTGCGTTTGATGATGCAGTAGGTGCAGTAGGTTCTGATGTACATAGATATTTTTCATAAACGGTAATACCGTATGAGTCAGGAAGAATGGCACAGCTACTTCCAGATGGAAGTGTGGTGACACCTGAACTCACAGCACAGCAATCTTCACCACTACAAGCGGCATAGGCTTTTATTGGGCTTATGATACAAAACAATAATAAGGGTATGATTTTTTTCATATTTAGAATCCTGAAGCCGTAATAGCTATTGCTCCACCACCTTTAACGGTTATTATATTATTTTCTCTTCTTACTTTCTCATACATTCTATCTGAATTTATTTTGCCGAAATTATATGCATTGTTAGATACTGTGAAAATATTTGGACCCATCTTCCTTTCATTACAACACAAGAT
>CBFIBF010000035.1:0-3861 GCA_965660795.1 Gammaproteobacteria bacterium | reverse complement strand
TATAGTTGAACTTGATGAATGCATTATGATTGTTTGTTGTACTGTCATCTTGCATACCCGCTTCTACTGATAACCGAGATGTTGGTTCCATGTACAAACTCACTGTTTGGCCATGTTTGATGTTCAATGTTTCGCTATTCCACTGATATGTTTTGTAATAGAGTTTAGCCCATGGCAAATAAGGTAAGAGCGCACCAATTTCGGCATCATAACCACCTGCTGCGACTTCAGGTACACCATTAACATGATGTCTTTCTGACATCGCCTCATAAAAGTTTATGTTCACATCGTATACTGATGATTTCATTTCAAAACCCAAACCTGTTCTAGTATGGCCTGTATTAAATTCATGATCATAGAAAATATTTATTCCATAAATATGTGTCATGGCAGGATTCATTGTTCTATATACTAAACCAGTGTTAATTGTCTCGCGATCATTGAAAGTGGAATATGATATCTGACTTAGAATTTTATCAAACTGATTCCCAGTAAGTTCAAAAAGAGTAATGGCTCTGAAGGTTGGTTTCGAATCAGCTCGGGAGCGTGTTTCAACCTCTATCAATCTGAGACTGGATAAATTATCTCTGGCCCAAGATTCAATAGCGCTATCTCCATAGGAATAAGCGTTTTGAATAGCTCTATTTTTAGCACCATCTAGTGCCTCTTTGACACCGCCGGCGAATGATACGTTACTGGCTAAAATTACAGACAGCAAGACACCACTGATTTTTGATATATTAGCTTTATACATAGACTCCCCTGTATATCATACTAAAGAACAGCAATACCTATGTAAATAAAAAACTCAAGAAATATCAATATTTTTCAAGTTTTCCAGATTATCAAGAGCTGGTTTATAGCTTGCATCAAGCTTAAGAGCTTCCTCAAACATCATTTTAGATTTTTCATTATCTTTAGTTGCAAGATATGCAATCCCAAGATTATTTAGTAACTCTTTTGATTTAATCTGTTTATCTAGCGCTTGTTCGAGGACTGATACGCATTTTTTATACTTAGTATTTTTAAGATAATAATTTGAAATGTTTATGTATGGCATCGGATCATCCGATTTTAATTTTAAGACTTTTAGATAATGCTCTTCGGCCTTATTTGGATTAATCTGATTGTATAAATTTGCAAGGTTGTTGTGTGCAACGGATGATTCACTGTCAATGGATATTGCTTTTAGATAATTCTCTTCAGATTTTTCAAAATTTTTTAGGTGAGAATAAATAATTCCAAGACCATAGTAAGATTGAAAATTTTTCTTATCTAGCTTAATTGCCCTTTTATGTTCTTGTATAGCAAATTCTAAATTATTACTGTGGTAAAGTATGTTTCCGTAGTTGGAATGATAAACAGCTATATTAGGCTGGAGATCAATTGCAGAGACAATAGATTTTTTTGCATCCTCAAGTTTACCCTCAACTAAATAGATGAGTGACAGTAAGTGATGAGCATCGCTATTTTTATTGTCATGATTAATTATTTTAATATATATTGATTTGGCTTCATCTAGTTGATTTCTATTGTGAAGATCAATTGCTTCCTTGAGCGCTTGGTCTATTAAAAATTCAGCCATTTTTTATTTCCAATAATGCTTTAGAGACTTTATTTAAAACAGAAGACCAATCACCTGGTATTTGTTGTCTAAATAATTTTATACTTCTGTACCAAGGTGAAGTATTTCTGTGATTCATGTCCCATCTCCAGTTTGGGACACAAGGTAGCATGAGTATTGTATTTATATCAAGTGCTCCAGCTATATGTGCTACAGTATGATCAACAGTTAGCACAACATCTAGCTGCTTGATAAGTTGTGCTAATTCTAATAAGTCTGAGTATTCTGCAATTTCATTTACAAAGTTTGGCTTGTTGTCTTTACTTATTTCTTTATCTAAACAAATTATATTTTCCTGTCCCATGAGTACGCTTGCAAGTGACTCTGAGTTGATGCTGTTATCATCATGCGCATTCGAATCTCTACTTGCCTCCCACAGTACTCCAACATTTAGATTATTATCAATAATTAAATCAGATGGCTTGTTATTAACTTCTAGATAAGGAAAACGTTGTTCATGATGATTAGGGTTGAATTTAAGAACATTCATTATAGAGCCAATTTGTACATGATAATCATGATCAGGATAGTGCTCATGATCAACCACATTATCAATCCATGATTGCTGTGACATTAAAGTTTGAGACTGTTGATTACATTGAAGTATAATTTTACAATGCTCTTTCTTTAGCTCTTTCAAAAATCTAACGAAATGAATTAAGTTATCAGTTGATTCTTCATCAATTACCAGCAATGTTTTATTTTCGAGGTTCTGCCCTGTCCATTCTTTTTGAAGTTTATCTTCATTAGTTTTAAATAGTTTCCTTCTCCATTCATACTCTCTCCAACCATTATCATAATCACCTATTAATAAATAACATAAACCAAGATTTATGTGTGCTTCTGCATAATCTGGCATAATTTCTATGCATTTTTTAAATGAATTAATAGATAAATCAAATTGCTTTTTTTCTTGATAAACAATACCAAGTAACATGTGTGCTCCTGTGTGATCAGGTGCTAATTCAATAGTGTCGTAGAAAGAGGAGATTGCGTTATTGTATTGTTTTAATTTACGATATGATTCACCTAGATAAAAATGAACTTGAGCAATTTTATTATTGATCTTAAGTGCATTTTCGAATGCTTCAACAGACTTAACATAATCTTGTTTTGAACTATACGCACAACCAAGAGTTACGTGATATCCAGGGTTTGTATCATTTATTTTAATTGACTTCATGACGTAATCAATCGACTCATCATATTCCCGCTTGTAAATTTTTATGGAAGATAATATGTGGTATGCATCTGGATTATCGCCAACATCTAGGATTTTTTTGCAAGCTTTTTCTGCTTCATCAAATTTGTTTTGACCTAAAAAATTAATAGCCTTGTTAATTTCTTGTTTAATTTTATCGTCTTGATCTTCAGTCATAATTTTTAATACTATTTATGATATAGAGTAATGATTTCACTTAAATGTAAAAAAGGAGAGCAAGACTCTCCTTTTTATTGTTTATGATAATTACCTTATTATGGCGCGTAAGAAAATGGTCCTGATAAACCAACTCTATCTGGTTTAGGGCTCCAATTTTGTCCATAATCCGTAAACGTTTGTTTATTTGTTTTATTCACCTCTACTGGGAAGCCTGGATTAATTGCTAATGGATGATATTCACATTTTGCAACGTTGCCGTTTCCGTCTTCAACAGCATCCATATCCCATTCGCCTGCTCCTTCGACTTTAAGTGTTTTTTTATTGCCTGATATATCACATGTAATCGCAGCTCTTTTAACTCCCATTACTTCGCCAACCAGACTAGCTATAACACCAAGATGTCCACCATGTTTGCCACCGTAAAGTTCTTCCAATGCAGCAGCTTGTTCATCAGTTGCATTTTCATCTATGTAAAGCGCAATCTTGAAACCACCTTCGGTTAACTGAGGACCGGGTGCATGTAACCAGATAGATACTTTAAGTCCATCAAGGTTTACGTCGTTGAGGTGCCCTTTTTTAATGTCCCATACCAACATTGCTTCACAGAAACCTTCGGTAGGTGTTTGCAAATAAAGACATGGACACATTATGTCGCAATTGCAATTTTCGGCATAGTCGCCTTCTAAACTCCAACTCATGCTAACTCCTTCAATTAGTTAATAAGTTATCTTAGTACAATCTTTAAAATAAATACATATATTATGTGCCATATTAGGACCTACTGATATGGGTGATGGTCCAATTTTCTACACGGTGATGGCACAAATCAAAAAAGTTTAACTATACATTCCCTCTT
>CBFIBF010000034.1:0-5352 GCA_965660795.1 Gammaproteobacteria bacterium | reverse complement strand
CTTGATGACAATGATGCGAATAAGTGTCTTAGCGATTACAGTCTAGATATCTTAATAGATTTAACAACAATCATTTCACACAATAGACAAAGTATCTTGAATGATAATTCTGCGAAATTCATTATCTCATATTTAGCATTTCCAGGGACAACAGGGAGTAATCTCTATGACTTTATACTTACGGATAAAACTGTAACACCTAGAACACAACAAAGCTATTTTGAAGAAAAGTTTCTTTTTCTACCAAACACCTATCAGGTTAACAATGGTGAGGTAAATATTACAGAGGTTACAACCAGAGAGAGCTTTGGTCTTCCTGCGGATGGTCTAATCTTGGGTAGCCTTAATCAATCATTTAAACTGGATCCAGTCTTGTTTGAAATATGGATTCAAATACTTCAAAAGCATGGCAATACATATCTATGGCTGTTGGATGAAAATGAAGAAATGAAAAAAAATATTAATAACTTTGTAAGTAATCGTATTGATCTAAAAAGAATAATTTATGCAAAAAGATTAGATTATCGAGAACACCTATCAAGAATACAGCATATTGATATTGCCTTAGATACGCGCATATATAACGGACATACCACTTCAATAGAGATGATTCAAAGCGGTATCCCTCTAGTAACTCTTAAAGGTACTCATTTTGCATCAAGAGTCAGCGCGAGTTTGTTAGAAGCTCTTAATATGAATGAATTAATAACCATTAGCATCAATGACTATAGAGAAAAAGTTTCTCACTTAATTGAAAATGGATCGATGCGAAATGAGATTAGGAATTCCATGCGTGTGCAATTAAAAGAATCAAGCTTGCTTGATATTAAATTGTTTGCAGAATCATTTCAAAAAACAATCTTAAAAATCTTTACATAAGACTCTTTACTTTATCAATAATCATTGTTGTGTCTTTGGTGAGTTCTACATCATGAACTCTGAGGTAGCTAGCATTCGATAACGCAGAAGTTGTAAAACTTACAAGATTTGCAATTTTCAAATCCTCTTTTGTTTTGACCTTATCGAATAATTTTGATGAGAATCTTTTATTACTCGATCCAATACAAACATGTGGATGAATATTTTGCAGTTGATTAATATTAGTCAATAGTTTTATATTATCAGCACCAGATTTACCAAATCCGATTCCTGGATCGATAATGATTTTATCGTTATCAATACCAGCTTTAACACAGGTATCTATTCTTTCTGAAAAATAATTTTTCATCTCATCTAATATATTTTGATATTCTTTAATAGTGCCTTGTTTATGTTCACTAGGCATGTGCGTGAGTATAAATTTACAACCTAGGGAAGATACTGCATCAAACATTCTATTGTCATATGTTCCAGAAGAAACATCGTTAATATAATTAACATTATTTGATCTAAATGCATTCACAACTTTACTAGATCTTGTGTCAATACTTAACTCAATATCAAAGTGTTTGTTTATGTATTCAATTACTGGTGATAGTGTTTTTATTTGGATATCTTCATCAACATCTGTGAAGCCAGATCTTGTTGATTCAGCTCCTATATCAATTACATCAGCACCATATTCAATCATATCTGAGATGTGTTTTTTTGCTGAATTTAAGTCATAGTACTTACCTCCATCAGAAAAACTATCGAGAGTTAAATTGAGTATGCCAATGATTTTTGTCATAAGTTTTTTTGCTTATAAATATAGATTTCTTCTTTTAAGTCGATTGTCATTAAGTCTTTTGCAATAAGAACTTTATGCTCGGTATTATTTTTTATTGATTCTAATATTTGATTATCAGTTGAGCCATCTAATGACAAAACATGATTGAGCACTGTAAGTCTTGGTTTAACCTTATTTATAATATCAGCTACTTGCTTTGTATTGGTATGATAAGAGATTACTCCTTTTGCTTTTGGGTATTTCTCTAATGTATGCTCAGACGCATGAGCTATTTCATGAATAAGTACATCGCAGCTTTTTGATTTTTCTATTACTCTCTCAGAATATGTGGTATCACCTGATATTACTAAACAATATTTATTATTGTATATTTTGAATCCAAAAGCATGAGTAAATGGCTCATGTTTAACCGAAAAAGTTTCTATGGTAAGGCCATTTTTTTCATACTTAAATCCATCATCAATAATTTTTATATCTGACTGAATCGCATTTACATCTAAATTCTCAGGCGCCATACTTCTTACTTTTATATCTTCTTCATATGCTTTCAATGTACTGTTAACAAAGTTTTTTGTGCCAACTGGCCCATATATTTTAAGAGGTTGCTTTCTGTGATAAACCCAGCCAGTCATTAATATATCTGCAAAACCAAGAATGTGATCTGAATGCAGATGAGTAAAAAAGATATTATTAATTTCGTTAGGCATGACATTGGATTGATAAAGTCTTAAAAGCGCGCCCCTTCCTGTGTCAAAAAGAAATTTATCATTTTTATGCTCTATTAATATAGATTGTGAAAATCTTTCAATATTTACTCTTGGTGTACCGCTTCCAAGAATAGTTATTTTGATTATTTCGGCATGGCTATTACTTGAGATAACTAATAGAAACAAAAAAATAAACTTAATCATAATTGTATTGTAATATAATTTAAAACATATGAGTAATGAATCCAAAATAGACTTATCTAATTCAAAACGACCAGATACAGCTGAGATTAATGTCGTAGATGAATATAATAATGAAAGATCTTTTTCTATTACAGGTGAATTGCCTTTAACTATTTATGTAGATAAAAAAGAAATAGTTACTCTTATGACTCTTGGTCACTACCCTGAAGCATTAGTTATTGGTTATTTAAGGAATCAGGGAATCATAGAGGATATATCGCAACTAAAGTCAGTACATGTAGACTGGTCTGTAAATGCAGCAGCAGTAACAACGGATTCATTGGATTTATCTAAGGTGAGTAATAAATTAAAACATAGAGTCGTTACATCAGGATGTGGTCAAGGTACAACTTTCGGCGGCATAATGGATGAACTGAAGTCAAACAAAGTGAGTGATAATACAATCAAACAGTCGACAATTTATCACCTGCTCAAACTCCTTCATGATAAAAATGAAATTTACAGAAAATCTGGTGCTGTTCACGGATGTGCATTATGTGATAATGATCAAATTTTAGATTTTGTGGAAGATGTTGGAAGGCACAATGCTGTTGATGCAATCGCTGGTCATATGTGGCTAAACGGTATAAGTGGAAATGATAAATTGTTTTATACCACGGGAAGATTAACATCTGAAATGGTAATCAAGGTAGCACAAATGAACATACCTACATTGTTGTCGAGATCAGGTATCACTGAAATGGGATTAAGTGTTGCTAGAGAAACAAATGTCACCTTACTTGGTAGAGCAAAAGGGAAGCATTTTTTGGTTTATAACGGTAAAGATAAAATAGAATTTGATGCTATACCTGAACCGCGTCCTGAGGGTGCACCAGATATTTGGAAAAGAAGATAAAAGTTAAATGAGTTTATTTGTTACCTTGCCAATAGATGTTATTGAAACTGTAACACTTTGATTTGAAGTCATTGGGCCAAGTCCCGAATTGGTGCCACATGCAATTATATCTCCTGGGTTTAGAGTCATGTCATGAGATAGAAAACTTACAATTTCAAATACATTGAAAAACATATCATTAGTTTTATACTTTTGTTTAATTTCTCCATCCACTGTAGTAGTAATCTCAAGAGCCATTGGATCAACATCGGTTGCTATACATGGACCAAATATTCCGAATGTGTCATAACTTTTAGATCTTGTCCATTGATCAAATGTTGGGTCTTTTTTAACGAGGTCCATTGCGGTTACATCATTGATGCATGTGTATCCAAAAATATACTTAGATGAATCATCTACGGATACATCTTTACATTTTTTACCTATCACAATACCTAACTCACCCTCAAAAAAAATACTTTCATCATAACTTTTCGGACGAATAATATTTTCACCCTGATCTATTATGCATGAAATAGCCTTATTAAGGTAAAGTGGGTTATTTGGCTTTGATAAACCCTTTTCATTAGCAAGTGATTGGTAGTTATTCCATAAGGCGATCATTTTAGAAGGTTCACAAGGATTTTTTACAATCACATCACTTAAGTTAATTTTACTGTCTGTTTCAGTTGGGTCATTAAACATATCTCCCTCATAAACAGTTATTTGATTATCATTAACGATACCAAATGATTGAGAATTATTATGTTCGAATTTTATCCAATTAGCCATGATGATATATAATTACAATTGCGATATTCTAAACGAATTAATGGATAAAAAAAAGAAGAGAATTTTAATAATTAGATGTGGATTACTTGGTGATACCATTGATTCAACTTCTGTAATAAGACCTTTACTTGATTACTATAAAGATGATGTAGAGATTGAATGGGTTACAAAACCAAATTTAAAAGATCTATTTGAATTTGACGAAAAAATAAAACCAATATTTGTAAAATTTACTAAACTACCACTATTGTTGAATTTGGATAAGCTTAATATAGTTATTAAGTCTTTTTTTAAACCCTATGACGTAGTTATTAATCTTGAATTAGGTAAAAAGTTTATCAGTTTAGCCAAGTATACAAAAGCAAAGTTGAAGGTTGGTATGCCTCAAACATATGTTGCAGAAGATATCAAAAATGAACATAGAGTGCACCACCAGCTTAGAATCATTGAATCATATTATCGGAATATAAATCGTAGTGAAGCGTACCCATATTTAAAAGGTTCTGGTATAGATATTTTTAATGAATATCAAATTAAGAATAAATACGTAGTTTGTTGTCCGACAAACAGTAAATTCAAAAAACAAAATTATAGAGGCTACAGAGCTTGGCCACTAAAAAACTGGCAAGATCTAATTGATAGAGTTCTTCAATCAACAGATTTTGATATCGTTGTCACAGGAAATAATAATGAGAAGGATTTTATTGATGAGCTTAACTTTGATAATCACAGAGTTCATAATTTATGTGGGAAAACTAACATCCCTAATCTTGTTGAGATAATGAAAAATGCTGAATGTACAATTGCTAATGATAGTGGTGCTGTACATGTTGCAGGTGTAAGTTGTAAAAAAGTAATATCACTACATGGCCCTACTCCATTTAAAGAAACTGGCCCTTATGGAAATGGCAATAATATAATTAGGGAGGCAAATATAAACATGAAATGTTCACCTTGCTACAACACAGATGCTATAAGAAAATGTCCATCCAATCTATGTATGATCAATCTCACGCCAGATATAGTCTTTAACTCAATAATTAAATAATTATTTTTTATTAATGTATCTACTAATATGTTGAAGAACAGATTCGTTTGAATTTTTC
>CBFIBF010000033.1:0-5384 GCA_965660795.1 Gammaproteobacteria bacterium | reverse complement strand
TATCCAAGTCAAAGTCTTCTGGCTTAATATCTTTTGAAACACCTTGTTTTCTGGCAAGAGGTACAGTTAGCCTTTGATCACTGTTTACATAGTTAAATCCATAACGACCTTTGACACATAATCTACTCATATTCGCAGGACCATCTCTTCCTTCAGCATAGAGTATTTTGTCATCTTTAATATTGTAGGTTAGTAAACAGCCGACACCGCAGTACGGACAAACACTATCAACTTTTTTATCTGGAGTTACTTGTCCTACCTCTTTAGAGGGCATTAAAGCACCTGTTGGGCATGCTTGAACACATTCGCCACAACCAACACATGTGCTTGTACCCATCGGATCATCGAGGTCAAAAATAATCTCTGATGAAATACCTCGTTTTGCATATCCTATAACATCATTTACTTGTTCTTCTCTACATGCTCTTACACATCTTGTGCATTGAATACATGCATCAAGGTTAACTGAAATTGCTGGATGCGATAAATCATGTTTATTTTGAATTTTTGAAGGAAATCTACTTTCACCAACTTTTAGTTTGTTAGCCCAATGAGTCAGCTCTGAGTTAGGATCATATTGTTCTTTTGAAATATCAGATTCGAGTAATTCTATGACAACTTTTTGTGAGTGAACTACTCTCTCGTTTTCTGTATTGATGACCATGCCATCATTTACTTTTCTTATGCAAGATGGCTGAAGAGTTCTTTCTCCCTCTATCTCTACAACACAAACACGACAATTACCATCAGGTCTCATTCCTTCTTTGAAACATAAATGAGGTATTTCTATACCATTTCTTTTGGATACATCAAGTATAGTCTCATCTGTGTGCGCAGAATAATCTACGCCATTAATTTTTATAGAACAATTAAAGTCTAAATTAATATCTTCAGGCTTTGCTGACATCTTTTACCTCATCCGGGAAGTATTTTAGCACAGATTTAACTGGATTAGAGGCTGCTTGACCTAGACCACAGATGGATGCATCTGACATAGTTTGACTTAAATCTTGAAGAAGATCTGTATCCCACTGTTCGCTTTTCATTAACTCTGAAGCTTTTGATGTTCCCGCTCTACATGGCGTACATTTACCACATGACTCATGTTTGAAAAAATCTATCGTAGTTCTCGCGGCATCTCTGGCTCTATCTTTATCTGATAATATTACTACTGCTGCAGAACCTATGAAGCATCCATGTTCTTCAAGAGTTCCAAAATCAAGAGGGATATTATTCATGCTTGCAGGCAGTATGCCTCCAGATGCACCTCCAGGAAAATAACCATAGAAACTATGACCTTCTATCATCCCTCCAGCATAATCATCAATCAGTTCTTGTACAGTAATACCAGCTGGAGCAAGATGTACACCAGGTTTTTTTACTCTTCCACTTACTGAAAAAGATCTAAAACCTTTTCTTCCATTTACTCCTTGATCAGCAAACCATGATGCTCCTTTATCTAGAATATCTCTAATCCAAAAAAGCGTTTCCATGTTGTGTTCTAAAGTAGGGCGTCCAAAAAGACCTACTTGAGCTACAAAAGGAGGACGAAGCCTTGGCATGCCACGCTTACCTTCAATTGATTCAATCATTGCTGACTCCTCTCCACAAATATATGCACCAGCTCCTCGTCTCATTTCTATTTCTGGTATACCGTGAAATTTTTCTTTTATTTTATCTAATTCTTTTTCCATGATTATTTTTACGGCAGGATATTCATCTCTTAGATAAATATAAATTTTATCTATACCTACAACTTTTGATGCTATTAACATTCCTTCAAAAAATCTATGGGGGTCTGATTCTAAATAATATCTATCTTTAAATGTCCCAGGCTCACCTTCATCAATATTTACAGCGAGTAATCTAGGTGCTAGTTGATCGCGCAAGATTCTCCATTTTCTTCCTGCAGGAAAACCCGCTCCTCCAAGACCTTTTAGTTCAGATGACTCAAGAATATTCACTGCATCATCTTTAGATATTTTTTCATCACAAATCGAGCGATAAATTTCATATCCACCATTTTCAATGTAAGACTCTAAATTTATATAGTTAGGTATCTCTGGAGCATATGCTTTATCGTTAACCGCTTTTTTTATTTTTTCAAAAGTTGCATTATCAACGGGATTCATTTTAACTACAGCGGCAGGAGCAGATTGGCATCGTCCAATGCATGGGACTTTTTGAACTCTAACAGTGCCTTTGAAATAGTTATCTAAAGTCTGAGCCAGTTCCTTTGCACCATTCATTTCACAAGATACAGAATCGCAAACCCTAACAGTTAGTGCTGGTGGTTTATCATCATCAGTCTCAACGACATCAAAATGGTGATAAAAGGTTGCAACTTCATATACCTCGGTAAGAGATATTCCCATCAGACTTGCAAGCGCTGTCATGTAATCTTTTGTTATTGCGCCATGCTTGTCTTGGATTAAATGAAGGTATTCAATTAGATGGTCACGTCGATAAAAGTCTGTATTTAATAACTTTTCGAGTGCGCTTAGTACTTCAAAATCAACTTTTCGACCTCTCGGCCTCAAAGTTATTTTATCTTTGAGCTTATTTTTCATCATTGATTAATTAAGTCCTTGGTAACTATACACGATTATATGTTTATTATATATTGAATCAACCTGACAAAAATTATTACTTTCAAGGAGACTTACAACATGAGCGATGAAAAGGTTTACTCAGAAGAAGAAATTAAAAGTTATTTAACTGACAAATTACCACACTGGTTTTATGAGAATGGTTGGATTAGAAGAAAATATAAGACAAGTGGCTGGAAAGGCACCTTAATGGTAATAAATACAGTAGGGCATCTAGCTGAGGCAGCATGGCATCACCCAGATATTGCTGCGTCTTATGGTTTTGTAGTAGTGAAATTACAAAATCATGCTGCAAAAGGAATCACTGATAAAGATTTTTTGCTAGCAGAAAAAATTGAATCAGTTATTCAATGGCAACCTGGAGCTGAAGATAATACTTTAGAAGGAACGCCAGACGATCCGAGGTTTAAGTACATTAAGTACGACGACTAGACTTAGAGATATCTTTTCACCAACATGGTAATTTCTTCACTTGGAATTCCATTAGGTATGATTTTTTTAACTTGGAGTTTTTTATCAAGGATATATATGTTTGAACTATGCTCCACGATAAAACCTTTTTTATCAGGCTCCACTAATTCATACTTTGTTTTAAAGAGCTTAGTAAGTTTATCAATATTACTTTTGTCTGAAGTAAGAGCAGCTATTCTCTTGTCGAAAAAATCAACATAATTTCTCACTTTTGAAAAGTCGTCTCTGAGGTAATCTACGCTTATAAATACTGGTAGTACATTTTCAGAATATTCGCCAAGACCTTTTAAGACTCTAGCCATGTCCAAAACTGTGGTAGGGCAAACATCAGGGCAATGTGTGTATCCAAAAAAAATCAAAAGAACTTTATCTTTGTATTCTCTAAAATTAACTAACTCACCATCTTGGTTGTAAAACACAACATGCTCAAAAACATTTGACATGTCAGGGAAGGCTTTTGAGATATCTGCTTTAGCGTATAAAAAACTGAAACTCAGAATGACAGTTAATAGCGCCATAGCAAGATTGAGTTTAATTTTTTGGAATTTCACAAACGCATAATAGCAGAATTAATTTTGAATGAATAATTCCATTTTTTATAAGGATTTAACAGCATTTATATAAGAATAATCTTATATTCTTATCTTCACTAATAGGACAATATTACTTTGACAGTAGCGTCAGCAAAGACTAATATTTATTTATTGGGAAATTATTCCCTAGGGAACTCAGTAGAAAATGGCATGACGCCAAGGGATACTGAGAAAACAAATTCGATTAATCTGGAGGTAAAGATGATCGGAAACATACTATTAAACGTTCGTTACCTACTTGCACCAATTCTAATCATAGTAGCTGGTGCTGGTGTCTTACTAGGCGGCATTATGGCTTGGTTAGGCGTTGTACTTCTTTTTGTAGGTCTATTAGTAGACATCGCTACAAAATTTGAAACAACAGGTGTAGGGTACGATGAAAATGGTGAAAGTCTAGGATGGCCAACATTCCAAAACTTAACAATGTATTTCATGTTACCTGTATTCGTACTTTTCCAACTAGTAATGGCATGGAGACTTTATACATTCATGGCACTAGGTGGAGCTGAAGGCGCGGTAGTAATGGAATTAATTCCAGGCATTCTAGTAATGCACGAAGGAATTACAGCTGTTAACTTAATCGGTGCTACATTATCTTCTGGTATCTTCATCGGTATCGGTATTATTTACGGACATGAACTTTCACATACTAAAGGTTTTGGTTTCGTGATTTCACGTTTGATGATGGCGCTATCTGGTTCAGCACATTTCTGCTATGCACACGTATACAACCATCACTTAGAACTTGCAAGTGAAGATGATCCTGCAACTGCACCACGCGGTCGTACTATTTATGGTCACTACCCACTTTCATATCTAGGTCAGTCTAAATTCTTATTCAATATGGAAAAAGAAAGACTATCAAGAATGGGTGTATCATTTATCTCTTGGCAAAATCGTTGGATAAGAGGTTATCTAATGGCAGTGCCAACAGTTGCATTATTCTTTGCAGCTGGTGGATGGGTAGGAATGGCAGTACTAGCAACAATTTGGGGTATCTCAAATTTTGAACTAGAAGCTCTTAACTATCTAGAACACTACGGATTAATTCGTGTTAAAGACCAACCAATTGATTACAGACATAATTGGGATAACTCAACAGCTTTTACTGCATGGTTCTTTATTGAAATCGGCAGACAAGCAGACCACCATGACAGAGGTGAAACTCATTTCTGGGAATTGGAAAATGTTGGTTGCCCTAATACAGGTTGGGGATACTTTGTAGTATTCTTTATCGCTCTCGTACCGCCAATCTGGCATTGGTACATGCGTAAAAGATTAGCTGCTTGGGATACACATTTTGCAACTGATGAAGAAAAAGCAATTGCAACAAGAATCAACAAAGAAGTAGGGTACGAAGGTACACCTTTTGTTGGTGATGTATTACAAGATGCTGGAAATGTAGACTTAGGTCTTCGTAAAGCACAGAAGTAATTAACTCTAAATACTTACGGAATTGGGGTAGAGAAGTCTACCCCTTTTCTTTACAAGTCTTATAAATAATAGTATGACAACATCAACATCACCAATCAGTAGACAGCCTACAAAGTTAGACTATTCAAGTCCTACACAGTTTCGTTTTTTGATTAATCAATTACCCAAAGTAGAATACTTTACTACCGAAGCAAACTTACCAGGTATAACATTGGGTGAGGGTACATACAATACACCTCTTAAAGACTTACCACTAGTAGGTGATAAACTAACTTAT
>CBFIBF010000032.1:1050-5604 GCA_965660795.1 Gammaproteobacteria bacterium | reverse complement strand
ATCTCATCTAAAACTTATACACTCCCAGTTGTTATTTTTACCAATTTCTACAAGCTTGTCATCACCATCTACAATAATAGGATATTTGACTTGCTCAAGAAGTGGTAGGTCATTAAAAGAATCTGAATAAAAAGATGTCTTAGATAGATCATAGTCATTTTCATTAATCCATTTTTTTACTTTATTTAGTTTGCCGTCACGAAAACATGGCTCACCTAAAACCTTGCCTGTGAAATGGTTATTTTGAATTTCAAATTCAGTTGCAATCAAAGTGTCAACATTAAATAAATCTGCAATAGGACGTGTCACAAAATCATTTGTAGCAGTTGCTATGATTACTGTACTACCCTCTGCTTGTGACTCATCGATTAATTTTTTACCTGTCTGTGTCATGATTGGTTTTATTTTCTCATCTATAAACTGTTGTCTTAATTTCAATAAATATGACATATCATTATCAATAAGAGGTCTAAGGCAAAATGAGAGAAAGCCGTCTATATCAAGACGGCCTTCGTAATAATTATTATAGAACCTCTCACTTTCATCTAAGTACGATGAATCAACGACATTTTGTTCAGCTAGAAAAATACCCCAATTTCTATCGCTATCACCAGCAAGAAGGGTATTGTCCAGGTCAAATA
Organism: Gammaproteobacteria bacterium; assembly: GCA_965660795.1. Taxonomy (GTDB): domain Bacteria; phylum Pseudomonadota; class Gammaproteobacteria; genus CACLCV01. The sequence continues at coordinate 4,963 of CBFIBF010000032.1, read as the reverse complement.
TTAAAAGTTCAGTCATTTTTGATTAATTAGGAATATTTAGTCGTATATACTGTAAGTAGTATATCGGTTCGAAGGGGATGATTAAAGTCAGGGGTATCACTCTTAATCTATTTTGAGAAACTATAATGGATAAAAAAAACTATAGACGTGGGGTTGGAATGATCATAACAAATGATGATGGACGCTTTTGGCTGGGTAAAAGAATAGGTACTGAGGCATGGCAATTTCCTCAAGGCGGAATTGATAAAGGAGAAAAAGTAAGAGATGCAATGTATCGTGAACTTCAAGAAGAGACAGGTCTAGAAAAAGATATGGTTGAAATAATAAGTATCAGTAAACGATGGCTTGTCTATCACATACCTCATGTCTTTCAAAGACACAATAAAAAATTCGATGGAGCAATGCAAAAATGGTACCTCTTAAAGCTCATTGATAGTGATTCTAAAATTAACTTAAATGCTAGTGGACATGCTGAGTTTGATGACTGGAAATGGGGAGATAAAGACACTGCTATAAAAAGTGTTATTAAATTTAAACGGGATGTTTATAAAAGTATTTTAAAAGAGTTTGAGGAAAACCTAGACCGGTTTGTAAATAACTAATATTACAATTAAAACTAAAAATATAACTGGCACTTCGTTGAAAACTCTATACCAAACATGGCCGTGGGTGTTTGTATCAGTTTTAAACTTCTTAAGCAAGACTCCACACCATATGTGATAGATCACTAGGAGAAAAACAAGAATTAATTTCATCTGAAGCCAATATGGCATACCGTGATATTTAATTAAAAGCACCCCGAATAGAATTGTAAAAATTCCACCAGGTGTCATGATGCCCCAAAATAATTTTCTCTCCATAATCTTAAAACGGTCTTTAGAAACCTGATCTTCAGCTTGTGCATGATATACATACAGGCGAGGTAAATAGAATAGACCTGCAAACCATGTAACCATAAATATTATGTGAAGCGTTTTATAGAGTAGCATATTTATTATTCTACCTTTAAATGTATAATGTGCCTAAATAATTAGCTAAATAATATTCAGAGATAATGATTTCAGTAGGTATAGTAGGAGCGTCAGGTTATACAGGAGAAGAGCTTGTAAAAATTCTTCTAAAACACACTGATGTATCAATTGATGTTTTAACTTCAAGAACCCATCTTGGGAAATCTGTTGACGAAGTATTTGAGCTTGATAAAAAATTAGATAAAAATTTTCTAGAACCTACCGTTGATAATTTAATAAATTGTGATGTTGTATTTTTTGCATCACCTAATGGTGTAGCTATGAATATGGCGCGCGGTTTACTTGAGCATAATGTAAGAATCATTGATATCTCAGCTGATTTTAGAATATCTGATGTGGATATATGGGAGCAGTGGTATGGTCAAAAACATGCATGCCCTGAACTCATATCAGAATCTGTATATGGCTTGCCTGAAATTAAGAACCAAAGATTGAAAATTGCCGATGCTCAAATTGTAGCTAATCCTGGTTGTTATCCAACAGCATCACTACTTTGTCTTATGCCTATAGCAGATTTAATCAGTAAGCAAAGAATTATTATTAATGCTACATCAGGCATATCAGGTGCTGGTAGGAATTTAAATCCTGAGAAATTATTTGCCGCTGGGACAGATAATTATCAAGCTTATGCAGTAGCTAAACACAGACATTATCCAGAAATGCTGAATCAGATTCATAATATGAATAGAAACATTGATTTATTATTTGTGCCACATTTAAGTTCCATTGAAAGAGGAATATATTCTACGCACTACGTAACAATAGAAAATCTTAATTTAGACCATCTATATCAAATTTATAACGAGTATTATAGTGATTCAGAATTTATTAAAATCATTAATCAAACATATCCAAAAGTTGGTCAAGTAAATCATACCAATAACTGCATGATTTCATTATTTTCTTCATCTGATGAGAATGATAGTTCTAACTTAATTATAATGAGCACCATTGATAATCTTGTAAAAGGGGCATCAGGGCAGGCTGTTCAAAACATGAATATAATGTTTGGGCTCAATGAATCTAGTGGTCTGATTTAAATTCACAAAATAATACTAATTTTTATGTTGATATCCACTAAATATCTACGGTAGACTAAATTTGTGATGGGAATATTCGATAAAATACAATCTGGTACTGCAGCAGCTATTTCTGTTGTTGATAAAACTACTACAATAGGAGAGAACTGTACTATTGATGGTGACATAGTTTTTGATAAAACAATGGAGATTTATGGCAAGATCACAGGCACAATAAAGATGGCTGAGAACTGTACTAAAGCAATGTTAGTCGTCAAAGAAAGTGGTATTGTTGAAGGAGATGTATTTGGAGACGATGTTGTGATTGAAGGAGAAGTTATAGGCAACGTCTCTAGTAAAAATAAAATCACCATTAAAAGCTCAGCATTTGTATCTGGAAATGTTTATTACGATATTTTAGATATGCATGGAGGCGCTACGGTCAATGGTAACCTTATTAGAAATAAGGGGAAAGAGCCTCAAAAAATTGGTAATGACCCTGCAGTCAAATTAGACATCCAATCTGCAGATAGTAAATCAAAAGAAAAGCTCCTGTAGCACAATTGTTATTTCAGACTTTTTTGCTATAATGTATCCACTGCAAAGGACACGCTATGGAAAACGTTACTACTATTCAAGATAAAGAGCCGCTTATCTTCACAGATAGCGCTGCAGAGAAAGTAAAAAAATTAATCGAAGAAGAGAAGAACCCCTCTCTTAACTTAAGAGTTTTTATAACAGGCGGCGGTTGCTCTGGTTTTCAATACGGGTTTACATTCGATGAGAAAGTCCAAGATGGTGACGCTGAAATTGCAAAATGTGGTGTCAAACTATTAGTCGATCCTATGAGCATACAGTATTTAAGAGGTGCTGAGATTGATTACCAGGAAGGACTTGAGGGAGCACAGTTCATAATTAAAAATCCAAATGCTAAAACTACTTGTGGTTGTGGATCTTCTTTTTCAACCTAATATTATCAATGACCGATTCAAGCACGCACTTATATAGCCCCGGGCTAGTCGGTATAATAGCTACTGAATCCTCTGTTTCAAACATCAATGGCGAGAAAGGAATCTTAAGCTATAGAGGCTATTCAATTGAAGAGCTTGCTCAAAAAAGCACATTTGAGGAGACGTCTTATCTTTTATTATTTGGCGAATTACCAAATCCAGATCAATTAAATGCATTTACATCTCTAGTCACAGAATATAGAAAGCTTCCAAATGAATTAATTACAATCTTAAAATCATTGCCCAAAAATACTAAACCAATGGATGTATTACAAATGGCAGTATCATCACTGGGTACATTTTATGATCTTGAGGTTAGTCCTGAAAAAGTAAAAACTAAAAAATATGATCATGAATATTTCATGCAAACCTCTGCCACTTTAATTGGTTCGCTAGGATCTATTGTTGCGGCATGGCACAGAATTAGAAATGGACATGAGCCTATTGCGTCTAATCCAGAATCAACATATGCAGAGAATTTTCTACGCATGCTAGGTGCTGAAAATATAACACCGCTTATGACACGTATAATGGATGCAACACTTGTCCTTCATGGTGAACATACAATCAACGCTTCAACATTTACAGCTATGGTAACATCATCAACACTTGCAAATGCATCACAAGTTATGGCGTCTGCCATTGGTTCTCTATCTGGACCACTGCATGGTGGAGCAAATGAGAAAGTAGTGTCAATGTTAGAAAAAATTGATTCAAAAGAAGATATTCGCCCATGGCTAGATGAGACTTTGAAAGCCAAGAATGTAGTTTGGGGAATGGGTCATCGTGAGTATTCTGTTAAAGATCCAAGAGCTAATATTCTAACCGACATGGTACAAGAACTTTTTAAAGA
>CBFIBF010000032.1:0-1040 GCA_965660795.1 Gammaproteobacteria bacterium | reverse complement strand
TGATATTTTTGAAAAAGCTATCGAATTAGAAAAAGCATGTGAAGAAAAGCTTGCGCATAAAGGCGTTTATCCAAATGTAGATTTTTATTCAGGGATTTTATACAAAGAAATGGATATACCAACAGATATCTTTACACCAATTTTCGCAATGTCACGTGTATCGGGTTGGCTTGCTCATTGGATTGAGCAGATTCAAGATAATAAAATTTTTAGACCTACTCAAAATTATGTTGGCTCAGATGATAGAGCTTACAAGGACATTACTGATAGATAGATCCAAGTCTTCTACTTCTTCGTGCTCCAGTTAAAAAACTTTTAGAAATTAATTTCCCGGCGTTTCTTTTCATTGCTAGCCATGCAAATGATGAAGCTTCTAGATTTTTGTAATCTAAACCCCAAGGAAGTTTTTTAATCTCATTTAACCCAGTTCTTTTTAAGATTTCTTTTTTTATAAAATTATTTTTTGCCCCACCTCCTGCAAAAAATATGTCAATGGAATCAATATCACTTCTTGCAATTGCATCGGCTACACTAATAATCGTTAACTGTGTAACCGTTGCTATTAAAGACTCTTTATTCTTAAATCTAAATAATTTTTTAAACTTATCTATCCATTTAATATTAAATTTCTCAAAACCTGTACTTTTAGGAGGTTGTAAATCAAAGTATTTATCTGACAACATTGCTGTAAGAGCTGCTTCATTAACAAGACCTTTTTTTGCAAACGCTCCATTTCTGTCAAAATCTTTCTTAAAATATTTTTTTGCAATTGCATCTATTAAATAATTTGCAGGCCCAGTATCATATGCGATTAACTTATCATTGGATTTACAAGTCAGGTTTGCAAAACCTCCCAAATTAATAATATTTATAAAGCTTTTTTCATGAGATGAGATATAGTCATGAAAGTAAGGAGCTAAAGGCGCACCTTGACCTCCAACTTTCATGTCTGTAAGCCTGAAATCAGCAATCATCTTAAAACCGGTGCGTCTAACAATCTCTCTTGGGTTTCCAAGGGTCATGGATATTTTTTTCTGCGG
>CBFIBF010000031.1:4065-5895 GCA_965660795.1 Gammaproteobacteria bacterium | reverse complement strand
ATCGATTGCATTAGATTATCCGCCTCAGATTGTTTTAATGGAACTGGTTTATCACTGGTACCACCTATAAAACCAAGCACCTGCGGCGCGCTTTTAACTAAGTGCCATGTCTCATCATTCATATCCATTTTAATCATGACATACCCAGGAAAGTACTTTCTCTCAGATTTCTTCTTCTTTCCTTCCTTGATTTCAAGAACTTCCTCTGTTGGTACTAAAATTTCTTCAAATGAGTCTTGCAGGCCACTACGTTTGATTCTATCTTCGAGAGCCAGTTTTACTTTATTCTCGTAACCTGAAAACGCTTGCAATACATACCAATCCATCACGCTACTCCATACAATGTGCCAATAGCCCAACCAAGCAACATGTCAAATAGCCACAGAAGAATGCCAACTATAATAACAACCACTATTACACCAAGAGTAGTTTGAGTTGTCTCTTGTTTAGTTGGCCAAGTAACTTTTTTGATTTCTACTTTTGAGTCACTTATATATGAATAGACTAATTTGCCAAAATCACTCTGATAACCTATGAAACCCGATAAAATGACAACTGAGATCATAGCAAGAACTCTGTAAAATAACCTTACATCACTAAAGTAATAAAAAAGTATCATACCTGATATCAAAACAATGATTGATACAATCAGATAAGTATTATTAGATTTTGATTCTATATTTTTTTCTACCATGGCAATACTCTATGTCAATTCGTCAGGCCAGGAGGGACTCGAACCCCCAACCTACGGTTTTGGAGACCGTCGCTCTACCAGTTGAGCTACTAGCCTATCATTCTTAAATCAATGATAGCTTACTCTACTATTTTTGATACGACTCCTGCTCCAACAGTTTTGCCACCTTCACGTATCGCAAACTTAAGACCTTGTTCAAGTGCGATAGGTGTAATAAGTTCGACATTCATTTTCACATTATCGCCAGGCATAACCATCTCAACGTCTTTTGGTAATTCAATCGCACCGGTGACGTCTGTTGTTCTGAAATAGAACTGAGGTCTATAGTTACCAAAGAACGGAGTATGTCTTCCTCCTTCATCTTTTGATAATACGTAAACTTCACATTCGAATTTGGTATGCGGTTTTATTGATCCTGGAACACATAATACTTGTCCTCTCTCAACTTCTTCACGTTTAGTTCCTCTGAGTAATACTCCAACATTATCACCTGCAACACCTTCATCGAGAAGTTTTCTAAACATTTCTACACCTGTGCAAGTAGTTTTTTGTGTATCTCTGATACCGACAATCTCAATTTCTTCACCAACGTTAACCTTGCCTCTTTCAATACGGCCTGTAACAACAGTACCACGGCCTGATATTGAGAAGACATCCTCAATTGGCATGAGAAATGTTTGATCAACTGGACGTTCTGGAACAGGAATAAATTTATCCATTTCTTCAACGAGTTTCTCAATTGATGGAATACCTATCTCAGATGAATCACCCTCAATTGCTTTTAATGCAGAACCTGAAACTATAGGTACGTCGTCTCCTGGGAAATCATACTTTGATAAAAGTTCTCTAATTTCCATTTCGACTAAATCTGTTAACTCTTTATCATCGACTTGATCGGCTTTGTTTAAGTAAACTACGATGTGTGGCACCCCAACTTGGCGAGCCAGTAGAATATGCTCTCTTGTTTGTGGCATTGGGCCATCTGCAGCAGAGCAAACAAGTATAGCACCATCCATTTGAGCGGCACCTGTAATCATATTTTTTACATAGTCAGCATGACCAGGACAATCTACATGTGCGTAGTGTCTATCTGTTGATTCATATTCAACGTGAGCTGTAGCGATAGTTATACCACG
>CBFIBF010000031.1:2440-3968 GCA_965660795.1 Gammaproteobacteria bacterium | reverse complement strand
CGCTCTCTTTCTTCTGGTGCATTGTCAATTTGGTCATAAGCTTTAGTTTCGCCACCAAATTTTTCACCCATAACTTTTGTTATAGCTGCTGTAAGTGTTGTTTTGCCATGATCCACGTGGCCAATTGTTCCAACGTTTACATGGGCTTTATTCCTTTCAAATTTTTCCTTAGCCATTTTTTAAATCCCGAGTTAGTTAAGTTTCAAGTGGGTGATATAATAAACCACTTTTACGTCCATTACACTAAAATTTTACTAAAATCAATGAAAAAAGCCCATAACCGGATTTGAACCGGTGACCTCTTCCTTACCAAGGAAGTGCTCTACCGACTGAGCTATATGGGCAGTTTCTCAATCACTCGGATAATATTAAAAAGATAGAGTATATACAACTAACAAAGGCAGTAAATCATCATTAGATACCTATGCAGCTGTGTAAATGGAGCAACATACTAGCACAAGCATCTTTCTGGAGGAAAAATCAAAAGTATTATGAACTCTAATCGTGAACATTAGATTAAGATAAAGTGAAATTTATTTAATAAATTGAGCGGGTAGCGGGAATCGAACCCGCATCGTCAGCTTGGAAGGCTGAAGTTCTACCATTGTACCATACCCGCATTTGATTAAGTTGGAGGGGGCAGGATTCGAACCTGCGAAGGCAGGGCCAGCAGATTTACAGTCTGCCCTCGTTGACCGCTTGAGTACCCCTCCGAAAATCAACTTGTGTATATTAACAAAGCATTAAGTCTATAGCATTAAATTTTTACTTAATATGGTCGCTCAGGTTTTTTAATAAACCATAAATACAAAACCCACGCCATACCAAGAGTTAAGATAACTTGGCTGGTTTTATCAAAATTATTTGCATAGAAGATAAAAAACAAAACCAACGTAGCAAATAAAACAAAAAATGACTCGATTCTATTAGATGTAATTTTCATCCCAAATATTCTTGGGGGAGGACCTAGAGGCTTCATTTATACTCCATAAGTTTAATAATGTTAGTATTAAGTACATTTATATCATGAGTCTTGACTATATTATAGACTTCCTCTACATTCATTCCTGTTCTTTCAGAGATATGAAATAAGCCTGGTTTACTTTTAAATTCATCAATAATTTTCTTATTTGCCTGATAAAAAGCTTTTTCTTTAATAACAAAAAAAGAATGGATAAAACGTAAACTCTCATTACTTATATGCTTCAACTATTCTCTCCAGTTCTTCTAAATTTTTTTGTTTTTTTCTATCAAACCTCTCAAATATTTTTAAATAATCGTTGCATCGACTTTTTTGAGAATTAAGCTTTAGCTTCATAAGCTGAGAAACTGTCGCTGATTTAGTTTTCATATATGATGATTGCAATATGTTATAGTCATCATCAGTAAATAACATGTATTTCTCTTTGAGTTCATTTAATAGACTAAAAAGAGAAGTTAATTCTTTATTATCATCATAATTTTTTACACAAAGTGAGCTATACCCGTCAATACTTGCAGAATAATTTACAAGATCAACAAAGACTTG
>CBFIBF010000031.1:0-2342 GCA_965660795.1 Gammaproteobacteria bacterium | reverse complement strand
CATCATCATAATTTTTTACACAAAGTGAGCTATACCCGTCAATACTTGCAGAATAATTTACAAGATCAACAAAGACTTGATTCGGTTGAGCATTAATTGTACTCGAGTAAAGTGGGAATATTAGAGTAATCTTAATTAAAAATACTTTTGTAAATTTCATTTATCATATCCTTATCAATTTTATATCCTTTTTTCGCAAAGTATTCTTCAAATTTTTTGACAAATATATCTCTATTATAATGTTTATCAGTCAAACTTACAGCTTGAGCTACAAATGCCTTAAGTTCCCATTTAATGAACTGAGAGTTGTCAATATCAGGATATTTTTTTTTGTTTAGGTTAATTTCTATAAGGAGTTTTTCCCAAATCTTTAACATAGACGATGACTCTAAAAGTGACGAGAGTGTATCAAGCCAAACACCCTCCCAAATTAGGGGGTCAAGATCCGCAAATATACTTCTAACTTTCAGAGGTAAATCTTTATTCATTCAAAAAACTTCGATATCATACGTCAGTATTATATCATTATGTCTATAATAACTTTAAGTAATCGCCACCTTAGCTCAGTTGGCCAGAGCAGGGGTTTTGTAAACCTCAGGTCGTCAGTTCGAATCTGACAGGTGGCTCATTTAACTTGGTAAGTATAGATGGATAAAATACCAATGACAGTTCAAGGTGAAAAGCTACTCAGAGATGAGCTTTCTCAACTTAAGTCAGTTAAACGACCTCAGATATCAGAAGCAATTAAAGAGGCAAGAGAGAAAGGAGACCTCAAGGAAAATGCTGAGTATCATGCTGCGAGAGAGCAACAAAGTTTCACAGAAGGCAGAATAAAAGACATAGAAAGCAAATTATCGAATGCCCAGATTATAGACGTAACACAAATTCCGAAATCAGATAAAGTAATTTTTGGTACAACTGTAGTCGTTGTTGACGAAAATAATAAAAAAATCACTTATAAAATTGTGGGGGAGGATGAAGCTGATCTAAAAAAAGGAATGATATCAGTTACATCTCCAATATCTAGATCTCTTGTCGGCAAATGTGAAGGGGATGTTGTTAACATAAAGACACCTTCTGGAGATATTGAATATGAAATAATTGAGGTTATGTATGTCTGAATCTCAGAAAAATGTTTTAGGCGAAAAACTAGAGTTATGTGGCAAAGATCCTATGACAGGTTTTTTACGAGATGGCTGCTGTAATACCGATACATTTGATAGAGGTTCGCATACAGTCTGCGCAGTTGTGACAAATGAGTTTTTGGAATTTTCTAAATCTAAAGGGAATGATTTATCAACACCTATACCTGAGCTCGATTTCAAAGGATTGGTAGAAGGTGATAGTTGGTGTTTATGCGCAGATAGATGGTTAGAAGCTTATCAAAATAATAAAGCTCCACATATCAAGCTTAAATCAACTAATATAAAAGCACTCGAGAAGATTGATTTGGATAATCTTAAAGAATATGCATTAGACATTTCTTGACATTATCAGGTGCAATAAGAATAATCCTCTATATGAAAAAAATCTTTTTATCGCTCTGCATGTTACTATCTTTGGTTATGAATGATGTATCTGCAAATCAGTGTCCAAAAGCATTGGACTTTGAAATAAAACGTCTTGGTGAGGATAAAGTTGAGAGTCTTTGCAAGTATAAAGGCAATGTTATTCTCGTAGTTAATACAGCAAGCAAATGTGGCTTTACTCCTCAGTATGAGGGCTTGGAAAAATTGTACTCTGACAAGAAGGATCAAGGCTTTGTAGTTTTAGGTTTTCCATCACATGACTTTTATCAAGAGCCTGCGCCGGAACAAGACATCAAAGACTTTTGTAATCTTACATATGATGTGAAGTTTCCAATGTTTACGAAAGTAAATGTAAGAGGTGAGAAAGCGCACCCATTTTATAAGAATCTTGCCGCTGAGACAAATAGTTCTCCAAAATGGAACTTTTGGAAATATTTAATTAACAAAGATGGTGAAGTTGTAAAAAGTTACTCTATGGTCACTAGTCCAAAAGGCGACAAACTTGTAAGCATGATTAATAAACTCCTGTCTGAGTAATATAGCTAGTTAAATATTACCAGTATTTCTCGAGAGTGATATTGCCAGGTTTGCTTCTTCGGTTTCTCTCAAGACCATAGGTGCCTAAAAGGTCTACCATGTCATTAATCATGTCGGGATTGCCGCATAGCATAAACTGTGATGATGAATTAATTTCTCCACAAATATTTGTAATTGATCCATCTTTTATAGCATCTGGGATACGTGCGTTAATGGTATTATCGACTTTTTCTCTAGTTACTGTTTGGAGATATTTAAGTTGATTAGAATGTTTTG
>CBFIBF010000030.1:3732-6698 GCA_965660795.1 Gammaproteobacteria bacterium | reverse complement strand
CAATTGCTTCTCTTTGCGAATTAGCAATCATTTTAAAATTAAAACTAAATTCTCTAAGATTTACACCCTTAAACATTGCTCGAGTGTTTGGATTCATTGTTCTCTGAACACCAATAGAAACTGCTGCTTGAAACCCAGCATTAGGAACAGCACGTGATGCTCTTAATGCACCAAGTCTTGCTGCTTCACCACTTATTGAAGGATCAAGTAAATACCCGAAAACACTACCAACACCTTCAGCAAGAGCATTATACGCACTAGCAAAAATACTAGATCCTTGTTGCATACCTTCAAGTGTTCCAGCGCCAAGTACATTTAAATTAGCATTTTCATATTGTGCACCATCATTATATGTAAGTGATAACGGAATATACATATCAACAATTGGTGCGGATCGAGATAATTTATATGATACACCCTGCGCTAATTGTGAAGCCTCCGCAGCTGCTTGGGATTTTTGATCTCTTATTGCTTTATCTTGTTCATCAGCAGCATCAAAATCTCCAGGACCTAATGTTACAGGAGTTAATTCTGTATCAGAAGCATCAAAATCCCCAACTCCACGATTTCGTACATAAAGTGTTCTATCTTGTATCGGTGTCTCATTAATCTTCTCAGCATTAAAAGAAAGAGGTGTTGCCTTATGTACAGCAAAACGAATCTTACCAAGAAATTGTTCACTTTGATTTTCTGGATATTGGATTCTATTAAATCCTCTATTCAAAATGCTAGATCTGGTTTGCATTCCTTCTTCGGAATTTAAACTCACAGTGTCTGGTGTGGTTTGATATTTCGTTCTTTGCGATGGTCTTGGAGGCATGTTACAACCTTAATAAATAAATGTAAACTATCAAAAACTATTTATATCAAATTATGGCATATTCTGGACGTTATAAAGTAATCAATATCAAGAAGTACAAAGGAGACTTTACCAACATTGTCTACCGATCGTCATGGGAAAAGAAAGTATTTCAGTGGTGTGATAATAATACCAATGTAAAAGAATGGTCATCAGAAGAAGTAGTGATTCCGTATTATTATGATGTAGATAAAAAATATCACAGATACTTTGTTGATCTTAAAATAGTAACAAAAGAAAAAACCATACTTGTTGAAATCAAACCTGCAAAAGAAACCGAACCGCCTATCGGTGAAAAACGAACTAAACGATATATCAATGAAAGTTTAACATACATTAAGAATATGAATAAATGGGAAGCAGCGAATGAATATGCAAAAGATAGAGGATGGGAGTTTCAAATTTGGACTGAAAACACATTGAGAGAAATGGGATTATTATCTAAACCGATGCCTGGAAAGATAAAGAAACCTCTGAAAAAATTACCACCATATAGAAGGAAAAAGAAATGACTATACGAATAGCAAAACCAAATGCTACATTTATTCATATACCCAAGAATGCTGGTACCAGTATTAGTAGATGGTTGATCACATTCAATAAAGGAAAATGGTCATATCAAAATCATCATGGTGGAAAACATTTTACATTAGATCAAATTCGTAGAGTAGATAAAAAAGATTTGGGTTATATATTCGCCTGTATAAGAAATCCTTGGGATAGAATTGTTAGTGGATATTTTTATTATCGAAAAAGAAAGAAACTACAGGATATTACTTTTGAACAATGGATTCATGGTGGTGATTGGGGTCAACTCAATAAGGCTCAGGCACAATATTTTCAGGATGATGAAATTGATCATATTATTCGATTTGAAAATATTCAAGAAGATTTTAAAATCATTCAGCAAGTATTTCAATGTTCTAATCCTGTAACTCAAGAAAACAAATCTAAACATCGCTCATATAGAGATTATTATACACCTGAACTAGTAGATATTGTTGCTCAAAGACATGGAGCCGATATCAAAAGATTTGGATACGAATTTGAATAATTTGATATAAATAGTTCTATGAGTAATCTATTTAAAACACTAGAGTTAGAAGCATTTCGTAAGGGTATTACACCACGTACGAAAGAGTCACGTGATTGGTTTCGTAAAAAAGCACAACAGATGCGGAGAGTAAACCGTAACGAGTTAATGAATGAGGATGAAATCAAACTGCGCAATCGGTTTGGTATGGGAAATATGTACATGTTCTTCTACGATCCTAAGACAAAAGACACATTACCATATTACGATGCATTCCCTCTTGTCATTCCAGTTGAACCAGCTGAGGGTGGATTCTATGGTTTGAATTTACATTACCTTCCACCTGTATTAAGAGCAAAGTTTTTAGATTCGTTGCTAGATATTACAACAAATGAAAAATATAACGACAGTACAAAATTTGATCTATCGTATGGATTACTTAAAAAAGCACAAAAATACAAACATTTTAAACCTTGTTTTAAAAGATATCTAACCAGTCATGTCAGAAGTAGATTTGCTTTAGTACCAGCACCAGAATGGGAAATAGCAACATTTCTACCAACTGCAGATTGGAGAAAAGCTAGTGGTTCACAGGTTTATAGAGATTCAAGGGCAATGATCTAATGGCATCAATTGACGAACTTAAATCAGTAGCAACATCTAAACTTGGTTTTGCCCGAGCAAATCAATTTTTAGTAGAGATGCCTACGATTGGTCAAGGTGGTTTTTTAAGTGGGTTCCTTTCAAACTTTTTGCCACCATTACCAAATATTCCTGGTGTATTGGATACTGGTGCTCCAAGTACTCGTGAAATGAATCTTTTATGTTCAAACACCACTCTTCCTGGTAAATCTATTCTTACTACTGAACGAAGATTTGGAATGAAATTTGATAAAGTTGGGTATAGTTATGCTGTAGATGATATTTCAATGACATTCTATTGTATGAATGACTATGGGATTAAAAAATATTTAGATTCATGGATCAGTACAATTGTGAATGAGGAAACTGGTGAGATTGCATATAAAACAGATTATGCTAAATCAATTAAGATACATCAGTTAAGAAAACCGT
>CBFIBF010000030.1:0-3634 GCA_965660795.1 Gammaproteobacteria bacterium | reverse complement strand
AGTGTATATACAGTAGAATTGCTTGAAGCATTTCCAACGAATGTACAAGGAATTAATTTAAGTAATGAATTAGATGGATTGGTTCAGGTCACTGCAACCTTTTCATATACAAGATGGAAACCAGTTGAAGTTGGTTTACAAAATTTTATACAAGGAAGTTTAAGCTTCGGATAGGTGAATTGAAATGGGAAAGAAAAGATCTAGAGCACATCAGGTATCAAAGGGTGAAAGAAAACCAATTGATCCAAGATGGAGAAAAGAATATCGTAGGGAATATAATGGTAGCACTGCTCAGATGCAAAATAAACTTGAAGCTTGGTTAAAGGGCAAAAGAGTTATGTTAACCATTGAAAACCCAAATAAGAATGAAACGAATAAGAGATTTATTCGAGTGAATGCAAATGAAGTGTGGAGAAGGAAAACTGCATAATGGCTTTACCAAAGTTTAATGAAACCCCAATATATCAATTAACGATACCATCAACTAAACGGATTGTAAAATTTAGACCATTTTTAGTGAAAGAACAAAAGATTCTTTTAATTGCTTTAGAGTCACAGGACGAAAGACAAATTCTAGAAGCAATTATGAATTGTATTGATCTTTGCACTTTGGAAAAAATAAATCTTCCAACATTAGCAACATTTGACATAGAATATATGTTTATGCAAATAAGAGCTAAATCTGTGGGAGAAAAAACAAAATTAATTTTTAATTGTAGAGAATGCCAAAGTGAATGTGAAACAGAAGTTGATTTAGAAGATATCACAATTGATATACCTGAAGGTAAAAATCAAATTAAAGTCAATGATCAATATATCATTCAAATGAGATATCCAAATTATGGTGACTTAATAAAAGAATTAAAAGATTCTAATGATAAATCTGCAGTTGAAAAATTATACGACTTAGTATATCTTTGTATGGATAGTTTACTGAGTGATGAAGAAAAAATATCTTTTAGAGATGAAACGAAAGAAGAAGTTGAATCGTTTTTAGATTCTCTGAATCCTGAAACTTTCGAAAAAATCTTAACGTTTACTCAAAATTTACCGACTCTTACTAAAGAAGCAAAATATCATTGTAAAGTATGTGAAAAAGAATATGAAAGAACATTGAAAGGTATTAATGATTTTTTTCTATATGCCTCTCCCACGAGTCTCTAGAAAACTACTATAAGGTTAATTTTCAATTAATGCAAAATTTTAATTATTCCTTATCAGATCTAGAATATCAAATGCCTTGGGAGAGGGAAATATATGTTGCCTTATTAATTGATGAACTAAAGAAAAGAAAATACGAACAGGAAACAGCAGGTAGATAAAAATGGCTGAAATGACCTTAACGGATGTAGTAAAAGAACTAAGAAAACAGGGTAATACTTTAAACTCTGTTAAGGATTTTCTTGCAGCTGAACAACAAAGAGCTATCGATCAATCAAGGAAAGATTTAGAATCTGATCGTGAAAAGAAAGGTAAAACCACCACTGCTGGTGGACCTAGTGGTTTTGTTTCCGGATTAAAAACAGGCATATCAGATGCTACTGGGTTCGGTTGGTTAAAAAATATATTAGGTGGGATATTCAGTGGAGCTACTGTGGCCGCTTTATTGGGGCAAATTGGTAAATATATTGGTAGAGGATTAGTTTTTGCCGGACTTATAGGTCTTTGGAAAACATTTAATAAAAATTTCTTTGATGGAATGTTTAATTTAATAAATGAACATCTACCAACAAGTATTTCAGATTGGTTTAACAAAAATAGAGGAGATGTGACTGCCGCAATGGATCGGTCAATCACATTAGGATTAACTGGCTTGATATTTGGTAAAAAGGCTGGTATATTTCTTGCTCTTGGAAGTTTACTTGGATCAGCTTTAAATTATGGATTTAAATCCGTTTTTGGTTTTGATATTGCTGATAATTATGCTGGAGAATGGACTGACGCACAATTAGAAAAATTGCCGTTTGGTATTAGTGATTATATTGATGCTCAGGGGATATTTGAAGTAGTAGGAGGAATGATTGCATTATTCATAGGTCCTAAAATAGTAAAATATGTTATCACTAGAGCGATATTTGGGGCAGCATCTGTTGGAACAGCTGCATTAGCTTTACCCGCTGCAGCAAAAAATACCATAAAAGGCGGATTTATGTCTAAAATGGGTACTGGTGCAACCCTTATGAAAGGATTGGGTCTTGCTGCTATTGGTACTGCTCTTGCAACTGCTATTACAGCATATACAGGTGAAGACTCATTTGGCGCTGACATTGCATCAGGTATTCAGGTAGCTTCATTATTTGCTATGGGTGGACCGTATGGTTTATTAATTGGTGCTATTGTTGGTACTGCTTATGCAGGATATAATATTTTAACCAGATATTTAAATGATAGAAAAGAAAGATTAGAAAAAGAACTAAATTTGGAATTGGCTGGATATGTAGATGAATTTGGTCAAGCAATTAATCTAGAAGATTATTCTAGTGCGACAAAGGCAATTGGTAAGTTTGTTGATGAAGCTAATAGATTGGAAGATGCAGATGCAAGAGCAAATGCCTTAGAACAAGCAAGACTTATGAGTGAACAACTTCAAAAAGTATCAGGTGGTAAATATGGCGGTGCAAGCGATATTGAATTAGCAGGTTTGGCTGCTGCCAGTAAATCTCGAACAGAAAGAACAGCATTAGAAGAAATATTAGCTGTAGGTGCTACACAAAATATCGGTGCGTTTGCTAGTAGTTCTGATTTTTTAACAGCTCAAGGTTTAAATAAAAAAGCTCAAGCAAAATATGGTAAAGATTTTAGTCAATTAACAGATGATGAAAAGGCACAATTATATAGTGGTTTAAGTCCGGCTGGTTTTCTAATCTCCGGAGCTCCAAGAAAAGCATTAGAACAACTAGGTAAAGACTTGGGTGTTGATGATGCTGACGCTTTTGCAAAAGATGTAGCAAGAACTATTGGTGCAGAAGCATATAGAATAGGTGGGTTTACAGACGTTTCTCAAATACAAAAAATTATAAATGAAGCACAATATAGACATACAGAACAACTAAGAAAAGAACGTGACGCAATGATGTCATTTGATGAACCTTCATATGAGACAATAATGAAGGCTGTTGATGATGTAGGAATGAAAAAATCACCACCAATCGTTATGAATACAACTGATGCAAGTACAAATGTTTCTAATCAACAATCTATGGTTACTAATAATGGACCTGTTGTTGACATAAGCGACTCTATGATCATGAGGCATGGTGCACCTTCAGCACTATGAAGAAAAGGGAGACCGAAGTCTCCCAATTCCCGATTACCGAAGTAATCTCTCCTTTGTATTGTGCCAACCTTTTGCTCGAGTCTTACTCTGCAACTAGGATCCACACGACGACTAGCCGTAGGCGACTGGCGTACCTAATTCGGGATGCCCTATCACCTACCGATATTGCAGAATTCTGCCGGAAGGGATTTGATATATCGCTCTATGCCGACATCCAACATAGAGATAGTTGCTCTTCTCTAAGTGCAGGTTAATTCCTGCTCAGATATGTAGTTGTGCAACGCCCTAACATATCCTAACGCCACCTGTACCAACTCAATGACGCTTTAATTAAGCAGAGCCACGAAATAAATTGTG
>CBFIBF010000029.1:0-6842 GCA_965660795.1 Gammaproteobacteria bacterium | reverse complement strand
ACAGAATCGCTCGATACAGATACATTTGTGCCGTCACCTGGCCAAGGAATACTATGCATTCAATATCTAGCTAACCAAAAAAAAGATTTAAAAAAAATTAAAAATATAGTTGATGAAAACACAGAAATTTGTGCTTGTGCAGAGCGAATATTTGCTGCGTCTATGGACGGCAATTGTATGTCACCAATAGGCGCATATGCAGAAATAAACAAAAATGAAATGAGACTGACAGGTTTTGTCTCAAAATTGGATGGTACAAAATATATTAAAAATATTATTGTTGGGCATAAAAAAGATTATAAAAATCTATCGTTAAAGTTGTCTAAACTATTTATTTCTATGGGGTCAAAAAGGATGCTGAAATGCTAGATGTAATATTAGTTTCAAACTATTCCATGAAAGATGAACTAAAAGAAAGTTTACAAGAAAATAATGTAAACTTTTATGATTTAATGATTCAAGATATCCAACACATCGAGAGATATCCAATTGATGATGAATACAAGACAATAATCATACAAAGCGCAAACGCAATAAAAAAAATAGATTCCAGCAATAATCATATTTACAACGCTGAAAAGATATATGGAATCGGACCAAACTGTAGAGCATGGGTAAGTAAAAAGTTCAGCTTAGATTGTACTATTCCAGATAATGATTACTCAAGTATCGGTTTAATAAAAAAAATAGAAAAAGAAAATAACTCTCTTGGAAAAACGCTGTTACTAAAAGGCATAGGTGGCAAAAATGTTATCAAGGAATATCTAGATGAAAGAAAAATTAATTATAGTGTAAGTGATGTATATGAGAGAGTGCTCAATAGAGAAAATATAGATAGGGTAATAGAGGTCACGCAAAATGGGGCTATAATAATTGGCTTCAGTAAAAGTAGTGTTGAGCCGCTTCTGGTTGATAAGCGTACTAGTCTCAAAGAGCTCCATTTTGTAGTGCTAGACAAATCAGATGAGAGCATAGTTAATGAAAATCAAGTCAAATCTCTAACGAAGATTAATGATATATACGACATAGAGTCGCTAACTGATACTCTAATGAAAATAAATGATTAATGTCTATTTGATAGGAAATGGTTATGTATGTGATTACATAACATCACTAGCATCAAGAAAATATAAATATATTGGAGTATGCAGAAGTAAGAAAAATAACTGTCAAATAAATATCCAAGCAGACATATTAAAAGATACAAGTAAGCTGAAAGAGTTAATTAATGAAGACTCGTATGTAGTGTACCTTGCCCCACCACAACAAAGTGGTACCACTGATCAAGTAATTAATAATTTTTTAAAGTATGTGCAAAAAAGGGAGCACATTAAAAAGATTATATACATAAGCACAAGTGGTGTTTACGGAGATAAGAATGACAGGGAGGTAGATGAGAGTTCACCTTTACAGCCACTAACTGATCGTGCAAAAAGAAGAGTTAATGCTGAGAAACAAGTTATTGAATCTAATTTGAGTTATACAATTTTGAGGGTGCCGGGTATTTATGGCTATGGTAGACTTCCGTTAAATAGAATTAAACAAAAACTACCTCTAATAAATCTAGATATATGTAGGCATACTAATTTGATACATGCCAAAGATCTCGCAAAGATTATCATGTCATCAATAGAGAATGAAAATACAATTAATAAAATTATAAACGTGAGCGATGGGACTGCGATTAAATCTACACAATATTATTTGTATATCTATGATGCGCTTAAAAAAACATATCCAGAGTTTATTGATTATGAAACAGCCGAAAAATTATACGATGACAAAAGAAAATCTTTTATAAAAGAATCAAGAAAGCTAGATACAAGTCTGATGAATAAAATATTTCCCGATATTATTGAATATAAAGACCTAAGAGAAGGTATTAAGCATAGCCTAAAAGAAGAGTAATTATTTCTTTTTTGATTTAACCCATGAAAGAAGAGGTTTCCATTCTTCTCTGTCTTGTGCTGTCATTGACTCACCCATTTCAAAAATACCAATGCCTCTTTTTATAGCATTAATATAATTTGTACTGTCTCTAAAGGCAGTAACATATCTAATACCCTTTACCTGAACTAGGTAATCATCCAACTCTTCGAATATATTAGTGTTTGCCCTACATCTATTAGCCACTAGGCATATATCAGTGCGGTTTCTTATGACGCTACCCAAGCCTCTAATAGAATTAAGAAAATCTTTTGCAGCTGCCATATCAATAGGTGAAGGTAAAACAGGGATAATTATTTTTTTTGCTTTCTTAATATATGTTTGAAGACGAGCGCCATATATAGCAGCAGGTACATCATAAATAGTTACTTCATCATTTTTTATGGACACCTTGTTAGGCGGCAATGATGTAACACCCTTTATTTTAGGTTTGGTGAACGGTCTAGAAGAAAGCCATTTAGTTGAAGAACCTTGCGGATCTAGATCAACCAAAGTTACTTTATAGCCATTTGTTGCAAAATATGATGATAAGTTAGTTGATATCGTCGTTTTGCCTGAACCGCCTTTGGCGTTAATTACCATTATGCTAGACATAAAAACCTCTATTTTAAATATATCAGAATGATCATATTAGTCTAGGATTGTATCAAAGAGTTATCATAACAGGCGCATGATCAGAGGTTTTAGGTTGTTCAGAACACCATGATTTGTGTCTTGTGTCTCTATGAACTTCATAAGACTTGATGCCGTCATACAGACTATTTGTAGTTAAAATTAAGTCTATTCTATATCCGATGTCTCTATGAAAAGCGCCAGCTCTATAATCCCACCACGTATATGGTGATTCATTACCTATCATCTTGAAACTATCATTAAGGCCTAATTTAAGTATATCCTCAAGTGATTTTCTCTCCTTATCAGAACAGAGTATATCTTCTGAAGAAAAATTATGTGCATCAAGTTCAGAAGGTACTATATTGAAATCTCCTACTAAGACTAGGTCTTTGTGTTGAGATAACTGATTCTTAACATAGGCTTTTGCTTTTTTTAACCATTCTAATTTATATTTGTATTTATCCGATTCAATAGCCTGTCCATTAACAACGTAGAAATTAATTATTCTAATGCCTTGAAAAGTAGCTGCTATAGAGCGCATTTCACCAGAAACAATATTAACTGGATTAATATCTACATCAGTTGGTTTTGATTTAGAAATAATTGATACGCCATTATAAGTTTTCTGGCAGGCTTGAATCGAATAATAGTCAGCGTTTTGAATTGCATCTAATGGGTATTTATCATCATTACATTTAAGTTCTTGCAAACATAGTACGTCTGGCTGATATTCAGATATGTATTTTAAAACATTCGGTAATCTAACATTTATAGAATTAACATTCCAAGTTGTAATTTTCATTATATATCTAGATTTTCGACGCTGTTTGCAGAAGTTATAATAAATTCACGTCTTTTAGTAACATCATCACCCATCAATGTTTCAAAAACAGAGTAATCTGCATCATCTATTTGAGACACTTGTAAGAGAGACCTGGTTTTTGGGTTCATAGTAGTTTCTGCTAGCTGGTCTGGGTTCATTTCGCCTAGTCCTTTGTACCTTTGCAAGGTAATAAGTTTACGAGATGATGAAAGTGCATATTCACACAGCTTTGCTATATTTGGAAAGGTATTAGTAGAAGATTCGCTTCTTATTGTAAGTGTTTCGGTATGATATCTATAAAGCATTAAGCTCATTAAATGGTTATAAATCTTCGAGCTAAAAAACTTTTTGTTTAGTGGCAGTATAGATACATCCGGGATGCCATTAACTTTTTTGTTGACCACTATTTGAAAAGAATTATCTTCCAATGGTTGATATGATAGTTTATAAGAGCAGTTTATAGGTGTATTAATATTAACTATATCTGTGAGTTTTGATAAATAATCAGATATCACACTTTCAGTTTTTGATGCATCTAATGGAGGCAACAGGCACATGCTTTTTAATAGGTCGCGATCTTTTGATTTACTAATGTTTAATAATATTGTCTCAACATTACGATAATTCACTAATAGAGATGATGCGTCTTTTTTATCAATTTTTGTTTTTCCTGCATGAAATTCATTACTATCAAAATAAATGTCAGATAGGTAGTTATTAAGCTCTATATCATTAGAAATATATTTTTCTGATTTCCCTTTCTTTATTTTATATAAAGGTGGTTGTGCTATATACACACGGCCTTGATCAAATAAAGGTTTCATTTTTCTTGCAAGTAATGTAAGTAATAGTGTTCTGATATGAGCGCCGTCGACATCAGCATCAGTCATTATAATTATTTTTCCATATCTTAAGTTGTCAATATTGAAGTCTTCTGATTCGTGATTAAATCCACAACCAAGTGCTGAAATTAGTGTTCCAACCTCAGATGATGATAAAAGCTTATAATCTTGAGATTTTTCAGTATTTAATATTTTACCTTTCAAGGGTAGTATAGCCTGTGTTTTACGGTCTCTAGCTTGCTTAGCTGAACCGCCAGCAGAATCGCCCTCTACAATAAATAGCTCACAAAGCTCTCTGTCTTTTTCTTGGCAATCAGCAAGCTTGCCAGGAAGATTTGCTATCCCAAGGGGGTCTTTTCTTCTGATTAGATCTTTAGCTTTTCTTGCTTCTTCGCGAGCCATAGCAGCTTGTTGTATTTTAGCTATTATGAGTTTTGCATCTTTAGGTGATTCTTCTAAAAATTCTGAAAGCTTAGTGGTTAATGTTGATTCTGCTAAGCTTTTTATTTCAGATGAGACAAGTTTATCTTTGGTTTGAGATGAAAATTTAGGATCTGACATTTTTACAGAAACAATCGCAACTATGCCTTCTCTGCAATCATCTCCTGTTATCTCATACTTTGATTTTCCATTTACTTTAGTAGAATAATTATTAATTGTCCTAGTCAGAGCAGATTTGAAACCGCTCAGATGTGTCCCTCCATCTTTCTGATATATGTTATTCGTATAACACAAAATTTGTTCTGTATATGAGTTTGTCCACTTTAGAGACAATTCAATTGAATTACCATCTGATTCAGTTGGTGGAATAGTTATCAATTTCTCATGTATTTCTTTCTTACCTCGCAGGACTTCATTAATATATTCTTCTATACCACCTTCATAAAAGTATTCATATTTCTTCGAACTTATATCATTTATTAAATTAATCCTTATACCTGAGTTGAGGAAAGCTAATTCTTTTAATCTTTTCTTTATCAACTCATCTTTATAATCTAGATTCTTGAAATATTTCAAGCTCGGGAGAAACTGTATTTGTGTCCCGCTCTTTTCTGTATTACCCTGTTTTTCTAATGGTTTTATTGGATTACTATCAACATAGCTTTGTGTGTATTTGGATCCTTCTTTGTATATAGTAAGCTCTAATTTCTCAGACAACGCATTTACCACGGAAACACCTACACCATGAAGTCCGCCTGAAACCTTGTAAGAATTATCGTCAAACTTGCCACCAGCATGAAGTGTAGTCATTATAACTTCTGCTGCTGATTTATTTTCTGTTTTGTGTATGTCTACAGGTATACCTCTTCCATCATCTTTAACTGTGACAGAGCCGTCTTCATTCAAAGTTACATTAATATTTTTGCAATATCCCGCAAGTGCTTCATCTACGGCATTATCTACGACTTCATAAATCATTTGATGGAGGCCGCTACCATCATCAGTATCTCCAATATACATTCCTGGCCTTTTCTGTACTGCCTCTAGACCCTTTAATACCTTGATGTTGTCTGATGTATAATTATTTTTAGTCATGCGCTCTGTTCCATATTTATTATTTCAATATCATTGCTTTCCTGACACACCTTCTTCAAGATATCTATGTAGATATTAGGTGCTGTGAGCACTATATTCCCTTTTATATAGACAAGTAATTTTACCACAGCAGTGAGGTTTTTTTTATCTATTCCGAAGAACAGATCGTCTATTAATAGTATTGGTTTAAAACCATGTTTCACGTGAAACACATTAATCCTAGCTAAATTGATTATCAAGCAAGCGATAATTAAGGTTGACATGGACCCAGATTCTCTAACCGGTTTATTGTGTGAATATACGCAAAAATCACTTCTATGCGTACCTGAATTTGTGTAACCAGCGCGTATATCTTTATCTATGTTTGCTTTTATAGTTTCTTCAAAACTTAGTTCGTCCCATCCTTTGTAGTAATCAAGTGATAGAGACGATATGTCCTCATAAATCTCTGGTATCTCACTTTTTAAATCCTTTATTATTTGTACAAATTCTACATTAAGGAGGTTAAAGTAGTTGAGCCTGAATTCACTAAGTTTTCCATTGGTGCTTATTAACTGTTCATCCCAGTTGTTGTTGTTCATAGAACGTTTGGTTTTAAGTAAAAAGTTACGTTGTTTAAGGCATTTCTCATAGTTTTTATAATAATTCTCGCTTTTAGGTTCCACGTGAAACATCCCAGAATCCAAAAATGATCTTCTATAAGAAGAGTCATTAAGGAGTATGTTGTTGAAACCAAATACTAGTGAGTAACAAGGAAAGGCAAGCGATATAGCTTTTTTTGTAATAGGTTTATCATTATAAAGTACTTTAGACGATTTTAATGACTTTTCAAGGTATATAGAATTACTTAATGAATTTTGTCGGTATTTTAAAGATATTTTAAAAGATTTAGACAAATTATTTATCAATTCAGTATTAGGGACACTTTTAAATGATTTAAAATTTGAGCAAATATATATAGATTCTAATAAAGACGTTTTTCCAGCATTATTCTCACCATATATAATGTTAATAGGTTTAGAAAAAGACAGATTGAGGAATTTTAGAGATCTAAAATCTTGAACAGATATAGACTCTAT
>CBFIBF010000028.1:6176-8542 GCA_965660795.1 Gammaproteobacteria bacterium | reverse complement strand
AATATGATTTAGGTGGAAATTCAGTTCAGCTATATGATTTGGCCATCGAATTATGAATATTTTACAAATTAGCTTTCATACGTCACCTTTTGGAAGTGTTGGTGAGTTTGATTCAGGAGGTCTGAATATTTATGTACAGCAAATATCAAAACATCTATCAAATGAAAACAAAATTACTGTAGTAACCGCGGAAAAAGCAGAAAATTTTAAATCAGATAATTTCGACTTTTATTCATTAGATTTATTTGAATCAGGACTCTCTGTCGATGATAAAGAAATTTATCTTTTAGAATTCAAAAAACAACTAGAAGAAAAATTTGATATAAATAGTTTTGATATTATTCATGCTCACTATTGGTTATCAGGATTAGTAGCAAGACAAATTTCAGAGGAAAAAAATATACCCTATGTTTTTACGTCTCATAGTTTGGGTGTATTTCTGGAGGGATACAATAAAGAGCGTGTAGATTGCGAAAAAATGGTAATGACATCCGCAGCATTTGTAACTGCATCATCTCAATATGAACATGTGATGATTTCAGAAAATTATCAAATCGACGAAGATAAGATAAGAAAAATAACTCCTGGTCTTGATAGAAAAATTTTTATTCCCGATCTAAACCTTCCAAGAGAAAATACCTTTCTTTCTATTGGGAGGATACAAGAACAAAAAAGACAACGTGAGACATTAAAATTTTTAAGTAATTTTAGAAAAGTAGATAGCAACTTCCTATGTTATTTTATTGGTGGTCCAAGTGGTAAGTCAGGAGATGATTATTTGGCTGAACTAAAAGAGTTTGTAAAAGAGTTTGAATTAGAGTCTCATGTTGAGTTTTTAGGAAATTTGCCTCAAGCAAAAATAAAAAATTTTATGAATAAATCAAAGCTCTTAATACATACATCGCAATATGAAACTTTTGGTCTGGTTGCGATTGAGGCAAACGCTATGGGAGTTCCTATCTTATCGATTAATACGGGATCGCTAATAGAGATTATTGAAAATAATAAAAATGGATATTTTACAGAAGATTTCACAAACAATAATGTAAATACTTTTGTTCAAGATTTATTAAATGACGATGATTACTTTAACAATGTGATGATAGATTGTATAAAAAAATCAGAAAAATATGATTGGGATATGACAGCGGACAGTTTATTAAAGATGTATCAGGAAGTTAAATTGTCCTGAAAAAAACGAACAATTATTTGTTCAAATTCATCTGTATATGTCCATAAGCTTTGAACATGTCCAGCATCTTCATATCTATATAATTCAGTTTTAATACCTAAGCTTTCAGCTAGTTCTACTAAATCTAAACTATGATGAGGAAGAACTCTCTCATCAAGCATTCCATTGAAGATTAAGATTGGTTGTTTTTCACTTCTTGTTAATGAAGTTTCAGGGGTTATGTTTGTTAAACTTATTCCTTCAAATACTCTTGCATAATGACTTGTTGGCTCAAAAAGAAAAGCAGGAAAACCTTGATACTCCATTTCTTCTCTAACTAATGTTTCAAAGTTTACAGGAGGGTCGTGAACTACAATTGCAGAAAAGTTGTTTGTATGTTGAGATGTAGTCAAGGCTGTTAGAGCACCTAAAGATTGTCCATATATACCAAGGGCACTTGGTGGAATTCCTTTCTTGTCAACTAACCAATTAACTGCTGCTGCAGAATCATAAGACTCTTTTTGTCCTGCAGAATAAAAGCCATCTTCACAAGTACTATCTCCGTGGTCTCGTAAATCAATAGCTAAGACATTAAAACCATTTCTGTACAATATTCCAGAAGAAAGCAATATTCCAGAAGAGTACTTACTACTTGTAAGTCCATGATTAACAATTACAGTTGGACCACCGGGATTTTGCTCCATCCACCAACCGCTAATAACCACATCATCAGTTGAAGGAAAGATTACATCTTCGTAACTATCTATGAAATAATCAGAAGCATTAATTGTATCTTTGTAGTCTTCCCAGATTTCAAAATTGGACGGTGTATTATTTTGTTCACCTTCCCACACTGCACATGGAACAGATGCAGCAATATCATAAACATAATATCCTGCGCCGAAGTAGCTGACAGCAATAAGAACTAAAAAGAAAACTAAGAATTTTTTCAAGATTACCCCTTACTTAATTCAATATAATCAGATAAAAATAATTTTGCTAATTGAGCATCTCTATTATCTTGATTTAAATCCTCCTTATAATATGAGTTATGAAAAAAATTATTTCTTTTGCCTCTGATTTTGGAACAAGTGACGGATCTGTTGGGGTTGTTAAGGGTGTAATAAATAGAGTTGACCCTGATTTAAAAATTAATGACATATCTCACGGCATACCTGCTCAAAGCATCAAATAT
>CBFIBF010000028.1:4110-6078 GCA_965660795.1 Gammaproteobacteria bacterium | reverse complement strand
GTTAAATCTTGCTTGTGCAACTGTTGGAGGAGCTCAAAAAGCTTATTTACTAGAAAATGAGAATTGGATAATTCCTCATGAGGGCAATACATTCCATGCGCGAGATATTTTTGCCCCATTTGCTGCAGGGTATGCATCAGGACAAATACAGTTGGAAGAATTTGGTCCTGAACTCGATTTAGAAGATTTGAAACAGTATCTTATTCCTTTGACAGATGTTTCTGATGAATTAATTAAAGGTGAGATATTATATGTAGATCATTACGGGAATGGTCAAACAAATGTTTCTCCACAAGAATTAAAAGATAAAGGTAAATCCATAGGAGATGTTCTTGATTTAAAAATAGACAATCAAGAATTACAAGCTAAGTGGTGTCCAACGTATCAGAATGAAGCTATTGGTGGGGTAGGACTTGTAACGGATTCATGGGGAATGATTTCAATATTTTTAAGCAATGGAAATGCTCAAAAACTTTTGAATTACAAAGATGGTTCAAAAATAGAGATTAAATTCTGATGTTGGAAATTGCTATAGTTCCTGCAACAAAAATTATGAGTACTAAAAGAATAACAAATACTAAAGTCCAAGGTCTCATCACCTAATCATACATGAGAGATCTAGTTTTCGTAACCTCACCTAATTGTGAACTTTGCAGAAAAGCTAGATTAAAACTTAATTTTTTAAACACTTTTTATAACATCATTGAAAAAGATGTAGAGGATGGGTATCAAGAATATCTTTTAAGAATTCCAGTGTTACTAAGGGAACAAAATATTTTGGATGAGGGAATTTTTTCAAGAATTAAAGTTTTAAAAAACTTAATTAAATATCGATAGGCTTAGATTTATCTCTATTTGAATGCTTATGTTCTAAATATTTTATTATTTCATCTGCGACATCTATACCGCTTGCTTTTTCTATGCCTTCGAGACCGGGTGATGAGTTTACTTCTAATACAAGAGAACCCCTATTCGACTGTATGAGATCAACACCAGCAACTGACAGCCCCAGAACTTTTGCAGCTTTCACAGCGCTCTTTGTTTCCTCTTCAGTAAGAGTGTAGTTCTCTACACTTCCACCTAAGTGAACATTAGATCTAAACTCTCCTGGTCTTGCAATTCTTTTCATAGAGGCTACAACTTTATCGCCAACTACAATTGCACGAATGTCTTGACCACTTGATTCACTTATAAATTCTTGAATAAGAATATTTGCATCAATTTTTTTCATCGTTTCAATTGCACTTATTGCTGCTTCCATAGTCTCTGTAAGTACGACACCTCTTCCCTGTGTTCCTTCAAGAAGCTTTATTACATAGGGAGGTTTTCCAACAGTATTCAAAACAGATTCAATATCTCTAGACAAATGTACATAACCAGTAACAGGCATCTCAACTCCACTATTGCCAATTAATTGAAGTGCACGTAATTTATCTCGAGACCTGCTTATTGAAGATGATGAGTTTGCAGATAATGCACCCATAAGTTCAAATTGTCTAACTACCGCTGCACCATAGAAAGTCCACGTAGCTGCAATTCGAGGAATTACGACATCAAAATTAAGTTCAGTACCTCTAAAAAAGATTCTTGGATTAGCTTTTGCAATATTCATATAACATCGCAAGTAACTAACTACTTCTACATTATGTCCACGGTTTTTTGCAGTTTCATAAAGCCTACTTGTTGAGTAAAGATTTATATCTTGAGATAGAATTCCGAGATTCATTTTTTACTTTCTATTTTAGAGCTGGTTAAGTAACTAACTGCTGGATTCACAAGCCATCTTCTACCTAATGCTTTCTTGCCAATCAGCATGGTGTAATCCATAGGACCACGATCTGTAAGTGTTAATTCTATTTTTTTACTAATACCGTCCATTAACAATGTTGTCTTTATATACGGTCTTCTTTCAACATCACCATTTGAGCTTTTAATTCTTTTGTATCCAACTAGAGGTGCAGATGCTTT
>CBFIBF010000028.1:0-4010 GCA_965660795.1 Gammaproteobacteria bacterium | reverse complement strand
TCTCTCCACATGAGAAAAAAGGCAATCGTTGTCATAGTTCTTAATACATTAGATAAAAGTATTCCGGTCCTATTTTTTGATAGTGCAAAGTACATATATATAACATTTATCGCAAAACCAGGAAGAAGAACAAATTGAAACCAAATTAAATCATTAGTACCAAAATTTGCTCCGAAAATATCTGAAACGAGTTTTGGAAAGAAAAATCCAAATATTGCACCAGAAGCAACTCCCAGTCCATCAAAAAAAGCAAATATAAAAAGTAAGGAACTTTTTTCTGAATTAAAAAAACTTTTCATCAAGGATTTGTACTGAGAGCTTCAGTTGTGACTTCTTCTTCGTCTGATTCAAGAAGACCACAATCTGCTAATACCTCTTCTGTGTCTCCGCCACCAAATACCACTCTTTCAAAAACAACTACAGCATAGAGTTCATCTTCAGTAAGCTTTCCTTGAAATCCTGGCATGCCACCTATTGAAACAGTTTCTTCAGCACCGTAAGTAGGACCAACTTCAGATTGCCAATTCGCAGAGCCTAATTGGATCCATTTTGTATGATCTGCACATGTTGGAAATGTTGTATATAGTGCTCCACCGGTGAATGCTGGACCTACACCACCGCCACCTCCTGCGCCATGGCATCCTGCACAGGCTGCTCCTCCAGAATAAACTTGTTGACCTAATGCAACATAGTTAATCGTATTTGTTGCAGAGACTCCCTTACCTTCAAAAGGAGAACCATCACAATTTACTGATTGTTGGGATTTTCTATCGATATCTAGAATTCCTCTTTCACCACATTCTTGTGTGTTTGAAGAACTGATTAGGCCGATAAGTATAAATACTGGAATTACGATGAAGCTAACATTTAACCATCTTGGTAATTTAGATTCGGCGTTAGTTTTAATATCCATAGTTTCATTGACAAAAGAAACTTGTTTGGATACTTTTTGAACGGCAGTGGTTGCTCCAACTAATATTTTTTCTTCAACAGGTGCTTCTTCTGCAACTTCTTCTTCAACAGGTGCTTCTTCTACAACTTCTTCTTCAGCAGGTGCTTCTTCTTTAGGTGCTTCAGCTGCGGGAGCTGCTGATGCAACGCTTTCTCCTCCAGCCCATGAACTAAGTACAGCATCTACAGTTGTCCCTGATGCTGCAGCCCTTGCTTCAGCAGATCTCTGTACTAAATCAACAGGTGCGTTTAATAACTCAGCTACTTTATTTACTAAATCACTCATTACTCTCTCCTAATGATAGTAAATAAGTTATGAGGTAGTCCAAATCTGATTCACTAACAAACGTATAACTTGGATGAGGAATATCTCTATTCACAGAAGTTGAATCTTTTAAATACCTTTTTAGCCATTGTGAGTTGTTGGTAGGTTCTCTTGTATTGTTCGTTGAAAGGTCTGGAGCCGTTCTTAAATCACCCACAGTTTTAATTAATGCTTCATTTGCATACTTGTTTGATAGCACTCTTCCATTTTGTGTGTCAGGTATTAACGCCCTTACGTTTTGTGTATGACAGGATTGACAGTTAAGTTCGTTATATACTTGAGCCCCTTTAATCACTTCATTAGTAGTCTCTACTTTATTGTTCAAAGAGTCATTAACTATTGCTAATTCTTGATTTTTTGGTATGGAGAAAGCTAATAAGAAAGTGAAGACAGCTATTGCAACAACACCACCAATAAATGCAAATGAACTTTCTTTTTCTACCTCGAGAAATACTTCTTCTTCTACAATCTCTCCAGCAACTTCTACAACTTCTTCTTCAACAGGTGCTTCTTCTACAACTTCTTCTTCAGCAGGTGCTTCTTCTACAACTTCTTCTTCAGCAGGTGCTTCTTCCTTAGGGGCTTCAGCTGCGGGAGCTGCTGATGCAACGCTTTCTCCTCCAGCCCATGAACTAAGTACAGCATCTACAGTTGTCCCTGATGCTGCAGCCCTTGCTTCAGCAGATCTCTGTACTAAATCAACAGGTGCGTTTAATAACTCAGCTACTTTATTTACTAAATCACTCATGATGAAACCATCTCTTCAACAGTTGTAACCGCTCCTGAAGAAATTGCTTTAACTGTCGTTATAAAATACAAACCTGCAGATGCAAAAAACAGAAGTGAGATAAATGTATTTGCCATAAAGTTAACACTTATAAGTTCCCATTGAATTTGAAACCCTTCACCATATATTGTTGGATTACCAGCGTTTGCTCCAGCATTCCATGAATAACCACTATTTATTCCAATAACTAAATTATTGACTAAATAAAGAAGAAGAGAAATATTGACTGCTGTTAAACCTAATTTATCAAAGTTTGTGTAAGAAACTTCTCTACCAAACAACTTTGGAATTAGATAAAGAACTAAAGACATTACAACAATTATTAAAGAAGATAGATATCCAAACTTAATTGCATAAACAAAGTTTGTTAAACCTAAAATCGGAAGCAAGTTAGCAAAGCTAGATGCTATGTGCAAAGCAGTTGTTACAGTAAAAACAATCATAGAAAAGTTCAATTGTGAAAGAAGCCTGTCAGACCTATCGTTATTATCCTGAGAAGATTGAATAAAGTTAACCACAAAAGCCAATAGTGGAACAATCAAACTCAAAGATAAATAAATAGAGACATTTTCTAGCCAATTAGGAAGCACTGATCCGTAATAATATTTAAAGCTTGTCCATGGAAGTAAAAATAAAAAACCCCAGAATGAAATCGAAGAAAGAGTCTTACTATATAAAGTTGCTCCTAATCCTTTTGTCATTAAAAAGTAAATTGCACTCATAAACAAAAGGGGAATAGCTGTCATATTTATAAGAGATGAAGTTAGAGATGAAACAAGAATTTGATCAGAATAAATTTCTAAACTTGAACGAGATATCACTGTGGCAACAAATAAAATTACAATCGCACCATATATATGTTGAGCACTTGAAAAAATTGTATTTTCTTTTTTTGCAAGCACATTTATTGTTGCTATCCCCGTAAGTCCAAAAAGTATGAGAATAGTCAATAAAGATACTAAAGAATTTTGAACAATCACCCCAAGAAATGAAACTCCTATCAAACCTAATAAAGTTAAGAAAGCTAACGGGAACAGTACCATTTTTCTTCCGAGAGATTTTGAAAACAAATAAACAAACAAAAGTGATAAAGAAGCACTTGTTAGAAGATTAAAGCTTACCTGACTCTCAATTGTTGCTAATTTTCCGTAGTTGAAAATAGCATTGTGAGGAAGAATGTTAGCAAATGTAAAATATGAGTTCTTTACAAACATAACTGCTGATGAAAGTATCAGAAATAGAGGAAATAAAATTACAAAGAATTTGGATAGCTCTTGTTCGTTTTTAGGAATTAACTTCAGTTTCATATTTAGCAATTATTCAATTTGACTTTACTATTATATTAAAAAAATGCGCATTGATAACCTCTAAAAATATTAAAAAAGATAGTCGTTTCAATTTATATATTTTTCAGATGATGCGATATTATATATAGGTAAGGTTTGAGGAAACTTGATTTATACAATTTATAAATTTAGATACAGAATAGGTTTGATGTCAATTGTTGCTGGTATAGGTGGCATGACTATTGGAGTAGTCATTGCACATTATGCTGGATATTCAACTGATGCTGTTACAGAATATTTCAACTGGATTCCTAGAGGGTGGTTACCACAAACAATAGGTCAGCTCATAGCATTTGGTGCTAGTCAAGCACTCTTGTTAGGTATGGTTTTAATCGTGTGGAATCAAAAAGAACTAACCTGGGCAAAAGCTACATACTTTGCTTTTATAACATGGATTGAAATGTCTATTCTTTTAGGAATTGTTCCATCTGAATGGCTTAACCTTGCACAAGGTCCTCTTGAGTGGACAGGACAGAGAGAGTTTGTACAATTTCCTCCAATTCTGTTTTTAAATAATGAGATTGGTCTCAGTTTGGCTGCATTAAAAGATTTAATTCAAATGGGAATCTCAACTAACTTTTTAATTGCTGGTTTAGTAGTT
>CBFIBF010000027.1:4694-8682 GCA_965660795.1 Gammaproteobacteria bacterium | reverse complement strand
GGTAAATTTGCTCTAAAATAAACAGCACAAAATGCAGCCGGTATCATTTGAAAAAACATTGGCAACCATCCCCAGAATAAGCCAATTGCTATCGCCCTTGCTAAGCTATTTTTATTTATACTCCATAAATCTTTATGAAATATTGAATCGCCAAGAATACCCAAAGCCTTATATTTCCTAATATCCTCAGGTTTGGGCAAATTATTTTTAAAGAACTTTTTCATTTTATGTGAACTATACAGGTAAATAATTGTATGTATATTTCAATGCATAAACAATATCATGTATGATAATTAAATATTTCTATAATCCTATAAATTAATAATGGCACTCAATAAAATTAACGGACTTGACCTTTATAAAAGGCTATTACGAAGTACAAGCGTATATAAAGGCGTATTTGTATTAGCAATAATCGGCATGATTGTTCACGCTATAACGGACACGTCATTTGCTGCAATCATTAAACCGTTGTTAGACGGTAGTTTTATAGAAAAAGATCCCGAATTTATCCAACTTATGCCTATTATAATTATACTTATCTTCGTTTTCCGTGGCTTTGGATCATTTATGTCTAGCTATGGCATGGCATATGTCGGAAGGAGTTTAATCAGAGATATTAGACGACAGATGTTTGATAAAATTTTAACAAGATCATCATCCATGTATGACGAGTCAGTTACCGGTAAACTAGTCTCTAAAATTACGTTTGATGCTGAACAGGTCGCAGAAGCAGCTACTAAAGCAATAACTACAATTATCAAAGACGGTCTAACTATTATCGGTTTGCTGTCTTTAATGTTTTATTATAGTTTCGAACTATCTATAGGCATTATTTTAATCGCGCCACTCATTGGTATGTTTTTAAAAATCATGAGTGTTAAATTTAGAGCTGTAAGTCGTGATATTCAAAAATCAATGGGCATGGTTACTAATGTTGTCGAAGAATCTATAATAGGACATAGAATCATTAAAATCTTTGGTGGTAAGGAACAAGAAAAAAACACATTTAGTAGCGCAAATGAATTTAATCGCGAAAAAAACCTGAAGCTTGTATTTATTCAAAGTATCAGTATTCCTATCATGCAATTAGTAGTAGCAGTTTTTTTAGCTTCAATTATTTTTCTTGTCACATCCAATAACTATCTTGACGAAATATCAATTGGAACGTTCATGTCTTACCTAACTGCAATGATAATGCTCTTTGCTCCTATCAAACGGCTATCGGAAGTAAATGTGACTTTACAACGAGGTATTGCAGCAAGCGAATCCATATTCGATTTGCTCGACTCAGATAGTGAATTTATAAATTTAGAGAATAATTCTAATCTAACAGGTAATCTTTCAATTACATTTAGAAATGTAAGTTTTAAATATCCATCCTCACAGATGAATATATTAAATCAAATTAACATTCAAATTAATCAGCGTGAAACTGTCGCCTTAGTTGGTAAATCAGGAAGCGGGAAGACTACTTTACTTGATTTAATTCCAAGATTATACGATCCAATTTGTGGAGAAATTTTTTTTAACAATATAAATATCAAAGATATAAATCTTAATGAGATTAGAAGTTATATTTCTTATGTAGGACAGGATTTTACGCTTTTTAATGATACTATTTTTAATAACATTGCATACGGAGAACTCAGTTCTTCAAGTAAAAATGATGTTTATGAAGCTGCTAAATTTGCTGATGCACTTGATTTTGTTAATGAGCTTCCAGAAAAATTTGAGACAATTGTTGGTCAGAATGGAGTTCTACTATCAGGAGGACAAAGACAAAGAATAGCGATATCAAGGGCATTACTTAAAAATGCACCTATACTTCTTCTTGATGAGGCTACTAGTGCTTTGGATATAGAATCTGAACATTCCATTCAACAATCTTTATTAAAATTATCAAAAAATAAAACTACAGTTGTTATAGCTCATAGACTATCTACAATTATAAACGCTGATAAAATAATAGTGATCGAAGACGGTAAAGTTCTAGAAGAGGGAAGTCATAATGATTTAATCAATAATAAGGCAGCATACTTCGACTTATATAATTCTCAATTTCAATCATGATTAATAAACTCTTTACCTACATTTGGTATAAAGGAAATCTTATTTTATCAATTCCATTTCTGCCTTTATCATTATTATTTTTTTTAATTATAGCTCTAAGAAAATTTCTTTATACAAAAATACTAAAAAGATATGTTTCAAAAAACAAAGTTATAATCATCGGTAACTTAACTGTAGGAGGTTCTGGGAAGACTCCATTTACAATATGGTTAAGTAATTATTTGAAGAAAAATAAAAAAAGATTCTCAATTATCAGTTCAGGTTATGGCTCAAATATTTCATCACCTCAAATAATTAATGATAAATCTGATCCGTATGAAGTAGGCGATGAAGCTGTTCTTATTCATAATATGACTGACAACATGACGGTATCGAGTAACAATCGTGTTCAATCAAATATCTTTTGCGATCAGTATGACTTGGATTATGTTATTCATGATGATGGCCTTCAGCACTATAGATTATCAAGAGATCATGAATTTATAATCGTTAAAAACGAAAAGATTAAAAATAAATTTCTTCTTCCATCTGGTCCTTTTAGAGAGCCTTGTTTTTTTCATCCACATGGAAAAGTCATATCAAGTAATTATTATTATAATGATATTCCGGGTTTTTATTCTAAAATTTCCTCAATTAAGAATTCTATGACTGGAGAATCTCTGAGTATAGAAGACAATAGATTCAAGAATGCATTGTTAATAACTGCAATTGCAGATAATAGAATAATCATCGAAGAATTAAAAAAATATAAAATTAATTTACAAGCTATTAATTATGCAGATCATTATAGATTCAAGAAATCTGATTTTAATGAATTAAAGTTGCCTATACTAGTTACACAAAAAGATTTTGTCAAAATAAAAAAACTAAGTCTTAAAAATATTTTTATTCTTGAACAAATTATCGTACCTAATGGTAAACTGATAAAATTAGTTGAAAAATTATTATGAAAGTATTTATTATATTGCCGGCAAGGTTAAACTCTTCACGACTGCATCATAAATTAATTAGAAAAATAGGAGACAAGACTCTCATTGAGCATATGATAATCTCTGCAAAAAAAATTAAAAATTCAAAAATTATTGTTTCTACTGACTCTTCGGTTATTCACGATTATGCGATAAAGAATGATGTAGACTCTCTTTTATCAAAAAAGAAATTTAATAATGGCACTGAGAGATCATGCTTTACTGCAAAAAAATTTAATGCAAAATACAATGATATTATTATCAATCTTCAAGCAGATGAATTTAATATAAACATTTTAGATATTAATAATCTAATCAAACATTTAAAATCATCTAAGCAGTCATCTATAGCTACTTTATTTTATAAAACTAAAGATAAAAGTGAATATAATAATAAAAACAATGTTAAGTTACTCATTGATAAGAATAATAAAGCTATTACATTTACAAGAAATACCATATCATCAGTGAAGACATTTTATTTAATTCATGTCGGAGTTTATGCATATACATTCAAATCTCTACTAAATTATTCTGAGATGAAACTATGTAACTATGAAAAAAATGAGAGTCTTGAACAATTAAGATTGATTTGGAATAATGTACCAATTGATTGTTTGGAAGTTAAAAAAAATCAATCTATTGGTATTAACTCTGCCCGTGATTTAAAAAAAGCCAGAGAATTATATGAAAATTAAAAACATTACTATTACAGGTGCAGCAGGTAACATAGCCTATGCATTAATTTTTAGAATTCTTTCTTACCCGCCATTCAAAGGTTTAGATAAGTTAAATTTAACTCTTTTTGATATTACTCCATCTATTAAATCTCTTACAGGCTTGAAGTATGAAATTGAGGATTGTGCATTTGAAACATTAAATCAAATCACGATAACAGACAATCCAGAATTAGCTTTTGATGAATCAGACTATATTATAATGGTTGG
>CBFIBF010000027.1:0-4594 GCA_965660795.1 Gammaproteobacteria bacterium | reverse complement strand
AAAGGTATGGAAAGGTCTGATCTAATTATGGATAACGCAAACATTTTCAAAAGTCAGGCGAAGATTATTGATGAGGTATGCTCTCAAACTACCAAGATAATTGTTATTGGAAATCCTGCTAATACGAATGCACTGATACTTAATTATAATACTCCTAATATTCCAAACAGTAATATTACATCTCTTATGAAACTTGATCAAAATAGAGCTAAAAGTATTTTAGCTTCTAAAATAAATCAGAAAGTTGAATACATTAAGAACATGATTGTTTGGGGTAACCATTCAACTACTCAAGTTCCTGATTTATATAATTGTCTTGTGAATTCTGAAGAAATTAAATTAGATGATTCTTGGATTCATGATACATTCATTCCAAAAGTTCAAAAAAGAGGCGGTGAAATTATCGAATACAGAGGACTATCAAGTGCTGCATCTGCTGCTTCAGCTATCTATGATCATCTTTATGTTTTGGAAAACGGATCAAATGATATTGAAGCATTAGGAATAATGTCAAACGGCGAATATGACATCAGACCAGACTTAATGTTTTCTATGCCATTGAAGATTTGTGATGGCGCATACAAAGTAGAAGAGAATATAAAAATAAATGACAGACTTACTGATTTAATTAAAATCACAGAAGAGGAGCTTGTTCAAGAAAGAGATATTGTCAAACAGTATCTTCCATAGTTAATATCTCTAGTTTTTTATCTTCAATATATAGATCATTAAAATCTACGCTGTCTCTTATTATACAATGTGATAGAAGTTTTCCATCAAACTCAAAACTATGACCTACTAACTCTCCGACACTCTCTCCATCACTATTCACCACATTTTTTTTATCAATAATCATACAATCAACTGTTATTAGATATATATGTTTTTTAACATTTCCTAAATAGTGTGTTCTGGCAATAACTTCTTGTCCTGTATAACAACCTTTTTTATAACTGACTGTTTGTAATTTATCAGAGTTTAATACTTGAGGGATATACTTTTCTATCTGATCTTTTTTAAGCCTTGTTCGCATATCAAATAGATCTATGAGGCATGTTTGATTTTCTGACATCATCTCATAAGATAATTCACAATCATCGCTTCCTAAATTGATGTATTTACATTGATTAATAAATTTTGAAGACATATTAATTATATATTCAAATTCATTTATTTTTTTCACTGAGTAATGATCGTTGATTTGAAATTCATTAAAGAGATTTTTTGCTTTATTACCTATTGACCATAAAGTTTTAGATGGTTTACATTCAATAAATTCAACTTTAGACATTAAGATGTATTTTGAAATTTTCTCTAAAAAATAATCTGATAAAGACTTTGATAATAATAAGAATATATCACCATCATCTGAGAAAATTTGCATATTAACTATAACTTTTCCTTGATGAGTACAATAGGATGCATTAATGAAGTTATCTTTTAGACTTTCAACATCATTTGTTAATTGTCCTTGCAGAAACTTTTTAGCATCTTCGCCAGATACTTTTATGACAGTAGACTCATTATCAATGTACAGATCACTATAATTGTTTATTAGATTAGTTAATATTTTATTCATTTAAAGCATTGATAATTAATATTCTTTTTACGAATTTCATCCATATATCTATTTTAGTATATCCTAATAAATTACTATATATTTTAAAATTATTTTCATATAATATCGAG
This sequence comes from Gammaproteobacteria bacterium, assembly GCA_965660795.1. GTDB lineage: Bacteria > Pseudomonadota > Gammaproteobacteria > CACLCV01. Next base: position 2,905 of record CBFIBF010000027.1, on the reverse strand, counting down.
CAAGGTAATTTAAGGATAATTATGGAAAATAAAAGCAAAAAAAGTAAGCTTATAATTCCAGCCAAAAAGGAAAAGCCATCTAAAGAAATTGGTGGCAGAAAAGGACCAGAGCCTACCAGATATGGTGACTGGGAAAAAAACGGACGCTGTATAGATTTTTAATATGAATGTAAGTAAAAGACCACTGTCTCCGCATCTGCAGATATACAAACCTCAGCTTACATCTATTCTGTCAATATCACATAGATTATCTGGTTTTGCTCTAAGCATACTAATTCTCTTTTCTCCTGTGATCCTATATTTACTGACTGCTTCCAAAGACACGCATGCGTTTATTACGAGTATTTTTGAAAATGGATTTATTAAGATAGTTCTATCATTGGCTTTATTTGGCATGGTTTATCATCTATTTAATGGAATAAGACATCTCGCATGGGATGCAGGTTATGGCCTAGATATAGATGATAGTTACAAATCAGGATATTTAGTACTAGGAGCTTCAATAGTTATAAGTTTATTAATAGTTTTCTCATCGGGGATATTTTAATGTCTGTTCAACATTGGAAGTTACAACGCTTGAGCGCTATATTTTTAATACCGATAGTGATCTTCTCTTTATCCTATATTATTAGTTTGGGATCTATTCCATATACTCAAATCATCGATGACCTTGGGTCTTTCAGTGGATTTATTATTACAACAATATTCATGGGATTTATTTTATTTCATAGCTCAATGGGTTTGGAGGTGATAATAGAAGATTATGTTCATACAGAAAATCTTCAAAAGAATATAGTTTCCTTATCAAAACTATTTCACATTATTTCATTTTTTTTAACAATTGTAATTTTAGCGAGTATATAACATGGAGTTAATTAAACACGAACATGATGTTATTGTCGTAGGCGCAGGCGGATCAGGGCTGCGTGCATCAATGGGACTGTCCCAATCTGATTTATCAGTAGCATGTATTTCTAAAGTATTTCCGACTAGAAGTCATACTGTTGCGGCTCAAGGTGGTATTAGTGGAGCTCTTGGCAACATGGGTGAAGATGATTGGAGATGGCATATGTATGACACCGTTAAAGGTTCTGACTGGCTAGGTGATCAAGACTCAATTGAGTATATGTGTAAAAATGCAGTTGATTCAATTATTGAGCTTGAGCATTATGGCGTGCCTTTTTCTAGGACAGAGGAAGGTAAAATTTACCAAAGACCTTTTGGTGGTATGACGACTGAGTATGGCAAAGGAATAGCTCAAAGGACATGTGCTGCAGCAGATCGAACAGGGCATGCTATTTTACATACACTTTATACTCAATCATTAAAAAACGATGTTGATTTTTTTATTGAATATTTTGTAATTGATTTAGTTTTTGAGGATGGAAAGTGCGTAGGAGTACTAGCTTGGTGTCTTGAAGATGGAAAGGTTCACTTATTTCAGTCACACATAGTTATCCTGGCAACAGGAGGTTACGGCAGAGCTTATCTATCATCTACATCTGCACATACATGCACAGGAGATGGTAACGGAATGGTCCTTAGAGCAAACCTCCCACTGCAAGATATGGAGTTCATACAATTTCATCCAACTGGGATTTATGGAGCAGGGTGTTTAATCACTGAGGGGGCAAGAGGAGAAGGAGGTTATCTCACAAATTCAGAAGGTGAGAGATTCATGCCAAAATATGCACCTAATGCCAAAGATTTGGCATCAAGAGATGTTGTAAGCAGGGCTATCCAAATGGAGGTTAATGCAGGCAGAGGAGTTGGTTCAGAAAAAGATCATGCTCATTTACATCTTGAACATCTAGATGCTGCAACAATTAATGAAAAATTACCTGGCATAGCAGAAACTGCACAAATATTTGCTGGTGTTGATGTTACAAAAGATCCTATCCCCGTAATACCTACTGTTCATTATAATATGGGAGGGACTCCTACAAATTATCATACTGAAGTTTTGGACTCTAAAAATAACGTTGTAAATGGTTTGATGGCCGTTGGAGAGGGCGCATGTGTATCAGTGCATGGAGCAAATCGATTAGGTTCTAATTCACTTCTTGATTTGGTTGTTTTTGGAAGATCTGCTGCAAATAGAGCGATTGAAGTATTGAAAGATAAACCTGAAAATCATCCAACCATCAACCAATCTAATATTGATAATATTCTTAACAGATTTCACTCTATTAAAGATTCTAATGGTGATATCAATCCATCTGAAATAAGAGATAAAATGCAAAAAACCATGCAAAGATATGCTCCTGTTTATAGGGATCAAAGCACAATGGATAAAGGTATAGAAATTATGAAAGGGTTATTTGATGATTTTAAAAACATAAAGTTATCTGACTCCTCATTAATTTGGAATACTGATTTAGCTGAAACACTAGAACTTAATAACCTTCTTTATCAATCATTAGCAACTTTATATTCAGCATCTGCAAGAACAGAAAGCAGAGGAAGTCATGCAAGAGATGATTATCCTGATAGAGACGATGATAAATGGTTAAAACATTCCTTGGTGTCAGTTAATGAAAAAGGTGATGCTAAATATGATTATAAAGATGTTCAACTCAAGACATTGACTGATGACATGGAAACTGTAGCTCTAAAGGCAAGGACATACTAATGGCAAAATTTACATTACCGCTTAATTCAATTGTAAAAAAAGGAAAAACATATTCTGATGTTAATAAATCAGAGAATATGCTGACTGTTGAAGTCTATAGGTACAATCCAGATAATAAATCTAATCCTTACACAGACACTTATCTATTAAATAAAGAAAACTTTGGTCCTATGGCACTAGATGTTTTAATTTATATTAAGAGTAAAATTGATTCAACATTAACATTTAGGCGTTCTTGTAGGGAAGGCATCTGCGGTTCATGTTCAATGAATA
>CBFIBF010000026.1:0-10375 GCA_965660795.1 Gammaproteobacteria bacterium | reverse complement strand
CGATGATACAAGTAAGTCATAATCTCTTCCATCTGGATTCTTAGAACATTTATTTGCAAGAGATACAAGTTGATCAGTTGTTTTACCCATTGCAGAAAGTACAACTACAATTTTAGATGAACGAGATTCATCAACAATTTTTTTTGCGATATTTTTTATTTTTGTAGCAGTAGCAACTGATGTACCGCCATATTTTTTAACTATTAACTTCATTTATTTTTTCTGTCATGAATGCTTTCAATACTTGTATGTTAACTTTGTCAAAAATCACTGTTGCAAAAGTATCATTGCCTCCACCTTTGCAATTAAACTTGCTTACAAGCTCTTTAGATAAATTTTTCGCATTATAACTAGAAATAATATTTTTAGAAATAGAAATATAACAAGTAGTTTGATCAATATTTTTATTAATCAAAAAACAGATCGATTTATCGTTATTAGATTTAATGATATCTGTTAAAAGTCTAGATTCATTGTTGTCTAAATGATTTACTGATTCAATATAACATGATATATCGTTATTTATTGAAGTGTGCGTAAAAGATTTAAATAGATTAGTTAAAAAGTCTTTTGAGTAAAGCTTATTTTTATTTTTAAGGTTTTTAATTTCATTCTTGAAAGATTCAATTTTATCAAGAATTTTATCATCAGTTGTTTGTAATTCATGACAGACAGAATCTAGTCTTGATATCTTATTAGACATATAGTCGTAAGCTGTCTTTCCTGTAATACACTCTAATCTTCTTACACCATTTGCAACGCTTGCTTGGGATACAATTTTTATAGCTCCTATATCAGCAGTGTTATTAACATGAGTCCCTCCGCAAAGCTCAACGGATTCTTGACCGATATTAACAACGCGGACATTTTCATCATATTTTTCATCAAAAAAGGCTAGTGCACCGGATTCGATTGCATCTTTATACGGCAATATATTTTTCTTAGTCTCAATTGATTTGTAAATTTCATCTTGAATACTATTTTCAATAGTAGAAAGTTCTTTATCTGAAATTGGTTTTGTGTGAGTGAAATCAAAACGAAATCCTTGTTGTGTAACAGAAGAGCCTCTTTGTTGGACATGTTCACCTAAAACTTTTCTTAGATAATGATGAAGCAGATGAGTTGAAGAATGATTAGATGCAACATTTTTACGATAATCAGTATCATATTTTGATTCTACGTTATCGCCAACTGTTAATGTCCCGGAAACTAACTTACAGTTATGTATTATTGTATTATTAATTTTTTGAACATCTTCGACATTTAATTCACAGTTACTTGATGATATTTTTCCAAGATCACAAATTTGACCTCCACCTTCAGGATATAAAGATGTTTTATCAAGAATTATGAAGTAATTCTCATCTGGTTTGTTTGCAACACCAATCTTTACATTGTCATGGTAAATTTCAAGAACAGAAGAATTCGAAATGCTTTTATCATAACCTTCAAAGGTGGTTTGGTGATTAGCATCCAGCTTTATTGATAATTTGTCAGTAAACCCCTGATTGCTCTTAGCTTTGAATTTCTGAGCAGACATTAATTTTTCATATCCTGATTTATCAATCTTAATATTTTTTTCTTTTGCAATTTCCTCTGTTATTTCAATTGGAAATCCGTATGTGTCATAGAGCTGAAATATTGTTTCAGCATCTAATTTATTTTCTTTTTTTAAATGAGTCTCAATAAGATCAATGCCTATTCCTAAAGTTTTAAGATACTTATCTTCTTCAGTTTTTATTGTATCTACTATCTTAGATCTATTTTGCTCAAGATTAGGAAAATCGGCACTGTTATCACATACAATCTTTGAACATTCATACAAAAAAGGTGTTTTAATATTATGATTATAGATAAAGCGCGATGATCTTCTCAATATTCTTCTTAAGACATAACCTCTTCCGTCACGATCAGGAATCACATTGTCACTGATTAAGTGACAACATGCTCTTATATGATCTAGTAAGATTTTTTTTATGTGTATATTCTTGGTATTAATTTTGATTTTACTTTCTATGAATTCACTCAAACTTTTAAATATTGATGAATCATAATTATCAGCATAACCTTCAACAATAGACTGAACTCGCTCCAGTCCCATACCAGTATCCACACATTTTTGTGGTAGTTCTTCCAATGAACCATCTTCAGTTTTATTGTACTGTGTAAAAACTAAGTTCCATATTTCAATATATCTATCTTTTGGATCTCCTAAAGTTGGAAGGACTCCTTCATACTCATCACCTAGATCATAATAAATTTCAGTACAAGGACCACACGGTCCAGTGTCTCCCATTTGCCAAAAATTATCTTCATCCCCTAGAACTAGAACTTTGTTTGGATCGATTTTAATTTTATTTATCCATATATCTTTAGACGCTTGATCAGAGTCATGAACTGAGACATATAACCTATTCTTATCCAGTTTTAAATGATTTATAAGAAAGTCCCATGCAAAAAATATTGCTTCATCTTTGAAGTAATCGCCAAAACTAAAATTTCCTAACATTTCAAAAAAAGAATGGTGTCTAGATGTAAAACCAATATTATCCAAATCATTATGCTTGCCACCTGCTCGCATACATTTTTGACATGTAACTATTGCCTTATGTCTTGGTTTTAGGTTACCAAGAAATATATCTTTAAATTGAACCATGCCCGAATTCACGAATAACAATGATTTATCATTGTTTGGTATCAATGAACTGGAGGGATATTCTTCATGCCCATTATTTTTGAAATAATCTATAAATAGTTTCTTAACATTCATTTTGACACTCTTCTATAGCGTATTTTATCATCTTATTTTCAAAGCCACGACTAGTTAGAAACGAATATATTTTGACTTTATCATTTATTGTAATAGCTGAGCTTTTAAGTTTTTTAGATAAAGCGTCTACAGTGTGATTAAGCCATTGATCATTAGGCACTTCTAATAATTTTTTAGTGACAGTATTATCTGGAATACCTCTTGCTGCAAGTTCTGCAGCTATTAATCTTGGGCCTTTATTTTTTTTTAATCTAGATCTTATAAATTCTTCTGTAAATCGAACATCAGACTGAATGTCCTTTAAGGAGAATTCATCAATAGCTTCAGATATATCTTTAGGATGATAACCTTTGTCCGTTAACTTATTCTTAAGCTCTAGCCTGGAATGTTCACGGATACTTAAATATCTTGTAATGAGTTTGGTAATGTCGCTATTCAGATTCTTCGACATCATCCTCATTATTTTCTATCGAGGTATTTGAGCCTTGCGTTATTGAAATAATTTTATCTTCAATTTGTTTTGCGATATCCTCGTTCTCTCTCAGGAAAATTCGTGAATTTTCCTTGCCTTGTCCTATCCTTTCGTTTCCAAAGCTATACCATGCTCCAGCCTTATCTATAATATTATACTTCACACCAAGATCAATTAACTCAGACTCCTTGGATACACCCTCGCCATAGTAAATGTCAAATTCAGCAATTTTAAATGGTGGTGCAACTTTATTTTTAACAACTTTAACGCGTGTTTCATTACCTATGATTTCATCACCTTGTTTGATTGCTCCTATGCGCCTTATATCCATTCTTACAGAAGAGTAAAACTTGAGAGCGTTGCCCCCAGTTGTAGTTTCAGGGCTACCAAACATTACGCCGATTTTCATTCTTATTTGGTTGATGAATATTAATAATGTATTTGATTTTTTTATATTTGCAGTTAGTTTTCTTAAAGCCTGTGACATAAGTCTAGCTTGTAAACCCATATGAGAATCACCCATATCACCATCAATTTCTGCTTTTGGTGTTAGGGCTGCCACAGAATCAACAACTAAAGTTGATATTGCACCTGATCTTACTAATGTATCAGCTATCTCGAGTGCTTGTTCACCTGAGTCAGGTTGTGATAGAAGAAGTTCATCAATATTCACACCAAGGTTTTCTGCATATTTAGGGTCAAGGGCATGCTCTGCATCAATAAATGCAGCTGTCCCACCTTGTTTTTGTGACTGAGCAATTACCTGAAGCGCCATAGTGGTTTTACCAGATGACTCAGGTCCATATATCTCAACCACTCTTCCTTTTGGAAGGCCGCCTATCCCCAAGGCAGTATCTAGTGTTAGTGAACCTGTAGAAATAGACTCAATATCTGGGTATGCTGACCCTGAGCCGAGTTTCATTAGGGCTCCCTTTCCATGATCTTTTTCTATTTGGCTGATTGCAGAGTTTAATGCTTTTTGTGTATTTTCTTCCATATTTTCCCCGGGTTAGGATTGCAGACTTTATGATACCAAGTAATGTTTATTAATGAAATCATATAAACATTCAAATGCATAATTAATTGTCTTTAAACGATTTTCGTCTCGATTTCCCTCGAGATAATAATGTGTAACTGATTGGTGTTTATGAGATTTTACAGTAATGTAGACCTGAGGAGCTTTGTTATCATCCTGTTCACTTTGCTCCATGATTCCAGTTGTAGATACAGCAATATCACAATCTATTAAATTTAAGACGCCTTCAGCCATAAGAATAGAGACCTCTCTTGATACCGCCCCGTTGTTAGCTAGCACATCATTAGGTACTCTCAGGATATCAGTTTTGACTTTATTAGAGTAAGCGATGATTGAGCCATTATAAAATTTAGATGATCCAGAAGTATCTGTCATAATCTTAGAAAGATATCCACCACTACATGATTCTGCTGTTGATAACGACAAATCATGTTTATTACATAGCTTCTGTATTATTTTTATACTTACAGTTGATTTATTCATATATAATTATATTTTACCATATTTTAAAATGAGGATTTATTTTGAAAGCTCTCAAGAAAGTTTTAGTTTATACTTCATCTCTTTTTCTTAATAAGAGTGAAACCAATAGTATATTAAAATATATTTCAAGAAAATGTTCGTACGTTGACGTTTACTGTCTTGAAGATGAAATCAGTAAACTTCGAGATAAAAAATATGATCTAGTATTATCAATAGGTGGAGATGGAATATTTTTGTCTGCGTCTAAATATGCCTATAAAAAAACAATACCAATTCTAGGTCTAAATTATGGCCGCATTGGTTTTCTTGCAGACCTTGATAAAAACCATCTTCAAGAAAAGTTAAAAGATATACTCGACGGTAATTATATCATAGACAAACGTACCTTTTTGTCAGGCACTGTTCAATCAAATAATAAAATACATAAATCAATATCCTTAAATGATATTGTTATCAATAATTTTGGTGTTTTAAAAATGATAGAAATGAATATTTATGTAAATGAAAATTTGATTACTAAACAGAGGTCTGATGGCATAATAATATCAACGCCCACAGGTTCAACGGCATATGCCATGTCTAATGGATGTCCCATCGTTAGCCCTAATTCAAATGTAATATGTATTGTGCCAATAGCGCCACATTCTTATGCGCAAAGATCTGTGATAATAAATAATTCAGATAAAATCACTATAGAAATTAAGAAAAAATCAAAAAGTAATTCTCAAATAACTTTTGATGGTTCAAATAATCTTACGATAAAAGAACCTGAGATGGTCATCATAAAAAAAGCAACAAAACAATTGCAGATACTGCATCCTTGTGATTATGATTATTTCAATACATTATCTAAAAAATTGAAATATGAAATTAAATCATAAATTATTTTTCTAATTTTCCTTTGCAGTTAGGCTTATTACATTTACCGAATAAGGTCATTACATGCGACTCTAATGTGAAGTTATAATTATTTGAAATATTCTCTTGGAGTTTTTCAAGATCATTATTTGTAAATTCAATTATGTCGCCACACTTAGTGCATATAAGATGGTCATGATGAGATTTTTTAATTTCATATGCAGATTGATTTTCATTGAAGTTATTTTTTTGAATTAAATCTGCCATCTCAAGCTGTGTTAAAACCCGATAAATAGTTGCTAAACCAATTTTTTCACCTTCATCATCCAAACAATCCTTTAATTTGTCCGCGGTATAGTGCTCGTCTGGTGATGATTGAAAAATTTCAAGAATTTTACAACGAGAATGAGTAACTTTTAATCCAGCATCTTTAAGTATATCTATGTTTTTTTGTTTAATATTCTTAGTTGCCATTAGCTCTACTTTTTCTTTTAATTTTTGGATCTGCAATTATTGCTTCATATATCTCTATACGATCCATATTTTGTATTATATAACTTTCATCTTTAAGTTTACCATACACTCCTGTATGTATTTCACCTTTCAGTTTAAGTATATCCTTTGTAAATTCCTTAATGGTAGTACCCTCCCTCAAGTTAGTTTGTTTCAAGTTATATAAATCATTATATTGACAATAGTGAATCTTAATCATTATATTTAATTTTAAATGCCTCTTGTACAAATGATTTAAGTATAGAATTCATTATAGTTGTAAATATAGGTTCTATCGAAACCTCAATTAGCTTATTCTTAAACTTATAATTTATTTCTAATGACACTCTGGTATTGTAATCATCTGTAGGAGTAAAAAGCCATTGACCATTTAAGGCATCAAAAGGACCGTCAACAAATTCAAGTTTAATGGATTTATTTTCATCTATATAATTTTTTGTTGAAAAATTCCATTTTATAAAGCTTTTTGAAATATATATTTTACCAATAGCTATGTTATTTGATGGTTTTTCAACTTCAGTTTTTGTGCACCATGGTAGGTAGCTAGGATATTTTTCAACATCATTGATAAGATTAAAGATTGTAGAGACATCGATATTGATATGCTCTTCCTTATAAATTCTTTTCATTTGAATTACAAAAATCCATTAATAAAAATTAACACTAGTAATATAGGAGAAAAAACTTTCAATACAATAAACCATAAAGAAATTAATAAATTATTTGAATTTAACTCAGATGATACGATTGCCCTTTTCATGATATAGCCAACAAACAAAGCCATTAGTAGACCTCCTAATGGGAGCATGATTTTTGATGTTAAATAATCAATATTATCAAATATAGTCATTCCAAATAATTTGAAGTCTGATAAATTGTTGAAAGATAGAACTGTAAAGATACCTAATACCCATGTACCTACACCTAAAATATTAGTTGCGTATATGCGTGATACAGAAAACTTTTCTACTAAAAAAGTAATAGCAGGTTCAATAAGAGAAATTGAAGATGTAATGGCTGCAAAAAATAATAAAATAAAAAAAGAAGTTGCGATGATTGATCCAAAGTCCATAGCTCCAAAAGCAATTGGTAATGTTTGAAATATTAATCCTGGACCAGCTGTATTTGGATCAAGATTATATGTAAAAACAATTGGAAAGATTATTATACCAGCTAATATTGCAACAAATGTATCAAAAAAAGCTACAGCTGAGCCCACCTGAAATATAGATGTATTATCTGGAAGATATGAGCCGTAAACCATTAAAGAACCCATTCCTATGCTAAGAGAAAAAAACGCCATGCTCATCGCTGATAATATGATGCTGTTATTAATTTTTTGAAAATCAGCAATAAATAAATATTTCATTGCGTCATTAAATCCTGACAAAGAAGATGCATAAATTGCAAGACCTATTAACAAAATAAATAATCCAGGGATAAGGAATTTAATTGCTCTTTCTATACCGCTTTTAATACCTTTGGACACAATGAAGCAAGTAAGTATCATGAATATTGTGTGCCATAAGATTAATTTTTCTGGATCTGAAATAAACTCTTCAAATTTTGAAGTTGAACCTGCAGCAGTAATGAGAGCAAAAGAACCTGTAATAGATTTTATAATATATGATATTGTCCATCCTGCAATAACACTATAAAAGGACAAGATTAAAATACCAGCAACTATACCCATCCATCCAACAAATTCCCAATTAGAAAATAATTCATTATCGCTGAATTGTTTTTTTACTTTAATTGATCTATTTAAGGATAAATCTGTCTCTTTTTTTGTATAGTAACTTGATTCATTAGATAAGGTACGTAATGTATTAACAGGATTCTGCTTACCACGTTTACCTATCAATATTTCGGCACACATTATTGGAAGAGCTAGGAAAATAACACTTAAAATATAGACTAATATAAAAGCGCCGCCACCATTTTCAGCTGTCATCCAAGGGAATTTCCATATATTACCAAGACCGACAGCAGAACCAGTTGCTGCAAATATGAATAGTAGTTTCGAGGACCATTGTCCATGAATTGATTTTCTAATATTTAAAATAACGGGGCTCCTTTTTGTTATAATATCATTATACCCAATGTAATCTATTTATGAATGTCTTATGTAATAATAAAAAATCAAGTTTTAAGTATAGCTTTGTTAAAAAATTAGAGGCTGGCCTCGTTTTATCCGGATGGGAAGTAAAGAGTCTTAAAGACGGAAATGGTCAGATTTCAGAGAGTTACATTTCTATAAAGAAAGATGAATTATTTCTATGTAATGCTCATATAAAAACGATAAATATAAAAAATAATCACGTACATCAAAATCCTATACAAAACAGGAAACTACTTCTTAACAGAAAAGAAATAAATATGTTACAAGGGCAATCATCACAAAAGGGATTGACTATAGTTCCTATCAAACTCTATACAAAGAAAGGCATTATCAAGTTAGAAATTGCGTTGGCTAAAGGTAAGAAATTATTTGATAAGCGACAGGATGAAAAGAGAAAAGATTGGAACAGACAGAAAGATAGATTAAGTAAATTAAAATAAGTTATTCGAAATAACGTTCATGAAGACTTTTTTCTTCATCTGATACTTCTATTATTTTAAATGTATCTTTAAAAGCATTATCATTTATTTTTTCAAATTTTTTGTCTACTGTTAAATCACTAAAATTGTTCTGCCCTACTGTCATTTTTAAATAGACATGTGCCAACAACCTAGCGTCTAATAAAGCACCATGTAGAGTCCTATCTGAACTATCTACCGAGTATCTTTCGCATAACGCATCTAATGTGTTCTTTTTACCTGGACTTTTTTTCCGAGCAAGCTTTAGACTATCTATAATTTCATTGTCTAAGAAACTTTTTTTGTCTTTCAAAAAAGAATGTTCTTTTTTTAAAAAACCTATATCAAATGGAGCATTATGAATAATAATGGGTGACTGATCTACATATTCTAAAAAATCATCATAGATTTCAGAAAAGATAGGTTTATCTTTTAAATTATTTAAAGTAAGGCCATGGACCTTGGATGCTTCAATATCTATTTCTCGTTCAGGGTTGATATACTTATGAAATGTATTTTCTGTGACATTTCTGTCTAAAATTTCTACACATCCTATTTCAATGATTTTATGTCCATCATCAGGATCTAAACCAGTAGTCTCAGTATCTAAAACAATGTATCTGATAATTTAATAGCAGTGGTGGCAAGTTTATCAGCCATATTATTATAAATTGAATCTTCAGAATTATCTGATTGATGAGCTTTCACCCAAATCCATTCAATATTTAGTTTAGAATTTAATTGATCAATTGTAATCCATAAATCTTTGTTTGAAACTACTTTTTTTGAACTGGTAATCCAATTATTTTTCTTCCAATTAAATATCCAATCTGATATTCCTTTTTGTAAATAGGTTGAGTCAGTGTACAGAACAATAGGTTCGTCAGAATTTATTAATTTAAGTGCTTCGATTGCTGCTGTAAGCTCCATTCGATTATTGGTGGTTAAACTTTCATTACCAGAAGATGATTTTATAATGCCGTCATTCAAGATAACGTAACCCCAGCCTCCTGGACCAGGATTACCACTACATGCACCATCTGTATAAATTTTAATCATAGATTGTGTTTAGCAAGATGTGTCACTTTATAGTCTTTGTTAAATATGACTTTTTGAGGTGTCAATGGAATGACACTCTTTTTATATGTAAATATGTATATACCCCCAAAATTATTTCTTATTACCTTATGGAAAAAAGATATGCTGTTTAAGATATTTGCGATATTTTTTCCAAGATATGGAAATAAACCAAATGTTTTATGAAAATTCATTCTATATTCTAGAATTTTAAACCACTCTTTTATTATATAGGGAGAAAGAAATTTAATATTCCATGGTGCTTTCGATGAAAATATTTTAACTAATGACCATAGACTAAATTTATTAAAACCAATCAGAACTATAGTAGCATCATCAGTAGCAATCCTGTCAATTTCACGCATAAGCAAATATGGGTTTTGTGTATATTCTAAGCCATGGGATAGAATGATTACATCATGAGAATTATCTTCAAAGGGTAGTTTTTTTGCTAGATTGGAACTAGCAATTAACACATCTTCATCTATACTGAAAAAAGTGCCGCTATTGTTATTTCTAAAGATTTTCTTATATTCAGATGAACCGCAAAATAAAGTGTGCGTTCCTTGATAAAGCGCTTTGATAG
>CBFIBF010000025.1:1770-10486 GCA_965660795.1 Gammaproteobacteria bacterium | reverse complement strand
CTAGAGCAATAAGTATTAGTGATACTGTAATCATATTTTATTTTATCTTACTCCATATGAAATTTGGACCTGGATCTTTTTTTCTGTCTGATGCAATTTCATTATGTCCAAGTATATTACTATCTTGTATTGATGGAAATAATTCTTTCAAATGACTTATACAGTAATTCAAAGCTTGGTATTGTCTTTCTGTGTATTGCTCGGATATCGAGCCGTGAAGTTCAATGCCAATAGAAAAGTCGTTAAAGTTCTCTCTTCCCTTATATTTAGATACACCTGCATGCCATGCTCTTTTATCAAATGGCACAAATTGAATTATTTCTCCAGTTCTTTTAATGAATAAATGTGATGAGACTTTGATGTTTTTAAGTGATGTGAAAGATGGATGACATTTATAATTTAGTTTATTTAGGAATAGATTAGTTACGTTGTCATTATCAAATTCACTCTCCGGTAAACTGATGCAATGTATAATTATGGAATCAATTGCGATATTCTTTGGCCTATCATCAAAATTAGATGATTGAATAAATTCACAATTCTCTAAAAGGTATTTTTTTAACATGTAAGCATTTATGAAGTTATGTTATCATCATATTTTTTATAATTATGACAAATTTTCTCGTCGATTCAGACAAAAAACTCAATAATCTTTTTTCGAAAATCAAAGATTGCCAAGAAATAGGATTGGATACTGAGTTCATACGCGAGTCTACATATAGACCCATCCTTGCATTGATTCAAATTTCGCTCCCTGATGATGACATTTATCTTATAGATCCTTTGAGTATTTCAGACAGTAATTTAATGAATGAGATACTCATTGACAATAACATAGTCAAAATAATCCATTCCTCGAAACAGGATTTAGAGGCATTATATGCATATACGAATGAATATCCCTGTAATATTTTTGATACTCAAATTGCATCTAATTTACTATTTGAAAAATCTAACATGGGCTACTCGACCTTAGTCAAGAATATCTGTGATGTGGATATAAAAGAGGGCTCATGGAGAACTAATTGGCTAAAGAGACCATTAAGTGATGAAAAAAAGAATTATGCAGCTGACGATGTTAAGTATTTAATTAATATTAAAAATGAACTTGTAAAAAATTTAAAGAAACTTAATCGTTATTCATGGTTTGAAGAAGAACAAGATACTGAATTACAAAAATCTAATATAATAATTAAGCCTGTTGACGCATGGGAGAAAGTTAATTACCCATTGTACTTTGAATCTGAGAATATAGAATTATTAAAGAAAACTTCTTTGTGGAGAGAGAATCTAGCTATTAAATATAACATTCCAAAAAGATGGTTATTAAGCGATTCTCAAATGATTAAAATAATTGTTAGCAATGATAATAAAACATTAGAAATTATAAATAATATTAAACACGAAATTACAGAACTCGAAAAGAAAGATTTAAATGAATTATTAAAGTCTAAAAAAATAATTAAAAATAAAAATTTGCCATCTACAAAAAATATTGAGCAAAAATATAACCAGTTGCTTAGTTATGTCTCAGACGAATATAAAATTGACTCTACGATTATAGCCAACAAAAGGGATATTGAGATATTTTCTCTCACAAGTAGTAAGACAAAATTTATGAGTGGGTGGAGATATCAAATTTTTGGTAAACTGTTACAATAAGCAAAATGAGAAAGTATTCTTCAAAACTTGTAGATGGTAAAGATCGCGCACCTAGTAGATCGATGTTGAGGGCGGTTGGTTTTAAGGATAAAGACTTCAAGAAGCCACAAATAGGAGTCGCTTCTACATGGAGCATGGTCACTCCATGTAATATGCATATCAACGAACTTGCTGGAGTTGCAACGAAATCAATTGATGCAAATGGTGGTAAAGCAGTTAACTTTAATACAATTACAATATCAGATGGTATTTCAATGGGTTCTGATGGAATGCGTTACTCATTAATATCTAGAGAAATCATAGCTGATTCAATAGAAGCAGTTGTTGCTGGCGAAGGTCTTGATGGCTTTATATGCTTCGGTGGATGTGACAAAAATATGCCAGCATGCGTCATGGCAATGTTACGTCTTAACCGACCTTCAGTTTTTGTCTATGGAGGAACAATTCTCCCAGGTGTTCATAAGAACAAAAAAATTGACATTGTTTCTGTTTTTGAAGCGGTTGGTAAAAACGCAAATGGCGCTATAAACGATAATGAATTATATCAAATTGAAAAAAAAGCGATTCCTGGTCCAGGATCCTGTGGCGGAATGTATACTGCAAACACGATGGCTTGTGCTATAGAAGCAATGGGTTTGTCATTGACGAACAGTTCTGCTCAAACAGCTGTTTCTAAATCAAAATTAACCGATACAAAAGAAGCTAGTAAGTCCTTGATGAGATGCGTTGCAAAAGATTTGAAGCCCAGAGACATAGTAACTAAAAAATCTATCGAAAATGCCATAACTATTGTTATGGCTCTTGGTGGGTCTACTAATGCCGTTCTCCACCTTCTTGCGATTGCAAATGAGGCAAATATTAAATTATCTTTGAGAGATTTTGAACGAATAGGTAAAAAAACCCCTGTTCTAGCAGATCTTAAACCTAGCGGAACATTCTCAATGGCGGAACTTGTAAGAATAGGTGGTGTTGCTCCTTTAATGAAAACTCTAATAAATGCTGGTCTCATGCATGGTGACTGTATGACGGTGACCGGTGAAACTCTTAAAAATAATCTCAAGAAAATTAAACCTTATCCCAAAGGTCAAAAAATTATCAAACCTATCAAAGACCCAATCAAAAGAGATGGTCACTTAATTGTATTACGCGGAAATATAGCTCCAAATGGAGCAATTGCAAAAATATCTGGTAAAGAAGGAACTCAATTTACAGGTAAAGCTAAAGTTTATGATTCTGAGGAGAAGTGCCTCAAAGCTATTCTTGCTGGTAAAATTAATAAAGGGACAGTTATAGTAATTAAAAATGAGGGACCCGTAGGTGGTCCAGGCATGAGGGAGATGTTGTCTCCTACGTCTGCAATCATGGGTAAAGGATTGGGCAATGATGTGGCGCTAATAACTGATGGTAGATTTTCTGGAGGCAGTCATGGTTTTGTTGTTGGCCATATTTCACCTGAAGCAGCTATTGGAGGTCCATTACATATCGTAAAAAATGGTGATTTGATTGAGATATGTGCCAAGAAAAAAGAAATTAATCTCCTAATTTCTAAAAAGGATATGTCAGCTAGAATGAAATCCTCAAAGAAAGTAGTTACTAATATAGAAAGTGGAGCTTTAAAGAAATATGCAAAACTTGTAAGTCAAGCTGATACTGGTGCAACTACCCATTAGTTGAGTAAATTAAGCTCATTAGGATATATCCTTTTTATTATATGTAATATTCTTTCTAATCTATCCAATGGTTCCGACATGGAGATGAGATCAGCTTTATCATTCAATTGTATAGGTAGACATTCTATTAATCTAAAACCAATCCAATTAGCATCATTGTATTTTGGTTTATTGTGGAAAATGTAAGATTTAATTTCTGGGTAAATTTTTTTATAAAATTTAGAAAGAATTTGGTATTTTTGTGGTATCAAATAATCCAAACCTGTTTCTATCTCTTTGCCACTACCTATTAACAAATTACCCTCATCAAGTTTGTAATCATCGAGTTTAATAATATTTTTTCCTTCAACAGTAATTCCTAGTAGACCGCCATCAAGTTGTGACCAATCTACAATTTCTACATAGCTAGCATAGTCATATACTGATGTGATGTAATCCGAATCTTTTTTGGTTAGAGCAATAACAAAACCTGTATTATGTTTAAGACAATTCCTTGTCATATCAAGATACCTTCTCTCAAAAATCCTCAAAGGAAATTGACCACCCGGTAGAATGATACTTTTTAGTGGAAATATAGGGATGTCTTTAAACAATTTCATTTTTAAAGCTCAATGATAGGGAGTTGATGCAATATCTTAAACTAGTTGGTTTGGGCCCATCATCAAATACATGCCCAAGGTGCGCGCCACATTTACTACATGTAACTTCAGTTCTTATCATGCCGTGAGAATTATCTTCAACCAGATTTACATTCTCAGCAATCAAGACATCAAAAAAACTAGGCCAACCAGAATGAGAATCAAATTTATGATCTGAGGAAAATAAACTAGCACCACAGCAAACACATGCATATATTCCATTTTCTTTATTATTGAGATATTCTCCGGAAAAAGGCGCTTCTGTACCTTTATTCTGTGTTATTTCAAATTGTGCATCCGTAAGTTTATCTTTGAGATTAGATTTATCCATTTTTAATGCTATTTATAATGTTAGTAGTATTCTTATTAGACAATATTAAGATAATATCTATGCCTTTTTGCTTATTGAGATAATGTCTTATATGTGACTCAGATTCAATAACACTTATTTTAATGTTATTTACTTTTAACTTTTTAAATTGACTCATTTTGCTTATTATCAATACTTTATTTGATTTATTTAGTGATGAAACTAGACGATGATTATGAGTGCCTAGCAGCATTGAATTTGAACCCGGGATAAATACAGTAAGTATTTTTTTATTTCTAAATCTTTCTTTGATGGCTTTAATTGATGATTCAATAGCGGTTGGATGATGAGCAAAATCATCAAATATTTTTATGCCATCGCATTCACCAATGAAATCTGTTCTCTTAGCAACGCCTTGAAAAGTTGAGAGTGATTTAATTTGTGCGGAAATCGGAATTGATAATTGCTTGCATGCAGCGATAGCTGCTGTTGCATTTAGCCGATTATGTTCACCAATTAAATTATTCGGTAGTTCATAATTTTTACCAGTATTTTTTAGTATATAACCAGTTTTTTTTAGTAAATTAAAATTTGCTTGTTTATTTTTATTATTAAATGTCACTAGTCTTGACCAAAAACCCATATCCAGTAATTTCTCAATGTTTTTGTCATTATTATTTATAATAGCTGTGGCATTTGAGGGTAACAATCTCACCATGTGATGAAACGACTTTATAATATCATCTATATTATTAAAAATATCCGCATGATCATATTCAATATTATTAATAACAAGTATGTTAGGTTTATAGTGGATAAATTTAGATCGTTTATCAAAAAATGCGGTATCATATTCATCAGCCTCTATGACAAAATAATCTGACTTATTTAACATCACCGACCTCAGCTTACCTTTTGGTGACCCTCCAATTAGATAACTGGGATTAAATTTATTTTCCCTTAGTATGTGGACTATCATTGATGTTGTTGTTGTTTTACCGTGTGTACCACTTACAGCTATAACTATTTTGTTTTTTAAAATGTTGTCATACAACCATTGTGGTCCTGACGTGTAATTAATATTATTCTTTAAAATATATTCTATTACTGAATTACCACGAGACATGATATTACCAATTATTATCAAGTCTTTATTCTTTACATCTTTTATTTTATATCCATTGATAACTTTGATATTTTTCTTTTCTAATATAGATTTCATCGGGTCATAACAAGACGTATCAGAACCGGTTACTTCATGACCTTTTTTTTTGGCTAGAATTGCTATAGCAGACATAAATGTACCTGCGATACCTAAAATATGAATTTTCATATAAGTAGAGACAATACTATGATCAACATGAACCCAATAATCATGCTGTAGAGAAATGATATTGATAGACCCATAAAAGTAGTACAATCAAGAGTCTGTTTAAAGATATACCCATAAATTAGCCACGAATAGATCGTAGCTAAAAGTATTACAAAGATGATTGATTCGGAGTTATTACTTAAGAAAAAAATCATACTTGTCACTAATCCAATGACAGCATGTATTCCTAATATAGATGTTGCAGATTGAACATATCTTACTCTGTAACTATTTGAAGAAGACATGTTTTCTTTAACGCTTAGAATTGTCTGTATGAAAAACAGACTTGCGCCTACATAAATTATAGATGTAATCACGGCCACACTAAGGTTATAGTTAACATCATTTGGAATGAAACTAATTAAAATATTAGCAAGTATAAAGACATTCAACAGTCCTTTGCTAGAAGGTAAATCTTGAGGTCCTTTTTTAAAAAGCATAATATCAGCTAAAGTTTTGATAATTTCACTCATAAAATGATATAATCATATTTTAATTTACATCTAGGATATCATATTGGATGACAAGTCTATAATAAAATCATATAAGCGAGTATCGAGCTTTTATGATTATACGTTTGGTCAAGTATTCCGACCTGGTCAAAAAAAACTAGTCAGCATGATGAACTGTTCCAATAATGATAAGGTTTTGGAAATAGGTATAGGCACAGGGACATCTTTTAAATATTATCCCTCTGAGACATTTGTCACTGGTATAGACATCTCACCTGATATGCTTGAAAAAGCAAAAAAAAATATCAAAAATTTAAACTTATCAAAAAAAACTGTTCTCATGATGAATGGTGAACAATTAACGTTTGAGGATAATTCATTTGATAAAGTTGTCGGTATGTATGTTGTTTCTGTCACACAAAATCCTGATTTACTAATTAAGGAAATGAAAAGAGTCTGCAAACCAAATGGTGACATATACTTAGTCAATCACTTTAGCTTTGATACAGATAGCAAGATAATGAAGCTGATTGAGAAAGGACTCATGCCGGTAAGTAAATATTTAGGATGGAGACCTTATTTCCCTTTTTCGGAGTTTAATGCGTATGCTAAATTGGACGTACAATCAATTTCAAAAGTGAATTTGTTCGATTATTGGGGAATCATCCACGCGATAAATACGCCTTCTGCCTAAACAACAGCATCATCAATCATTTTTTGTAATTCACCTGACTGATGAAGATCAAGAGTAATGTCGCAACCGCCTATAAGTTCACCTTTGATATATAATTGTGGAAATGTTGGCCAATCAGCAAAGTTTGGTAACTCCTGCATTATTTCAGAATCTAGAATTACATTAACGTATGCAAATTCTTTGCCACAACTCTTTAATGCTTCTACAGTTCTTGCAGAAAATCCGCACATAGGCATTTGAGGTGTACCTTTCATGTAAAGTATTACTGGACTTTCTTCTACTTGTTTCTTAATTCTTTCTAGTGCTGACATATTAACTCCTATGTAATGTGAAAATTATATATCTTGTCATTCTACTGTTCAATGTTTAGTTGTAACCATCTTTCTAGTAGGGTAAAGTGCCACAATTCATTTCCGTTCAGGTTCGTGAAGTGACTATTAGGCTCACTTAATAGCCTGTTTATGTACTTTTTATTAAACAATCTTCTTTCATTTGCTTGTTCAGAGTTGAGCGTTTTTTGACAGTAATGAAAGAATTTATCTTCAATTATCTTCAAAGGAGGCACAGGGAAATAAAATTTCTTGCGATGTATTATATTTTCACCCAAAAACTTTTTTGAAATTTCTTTTAAGAGATATTTCTCCCCTTTTGAAATCTTCAAGTTTGCGCTTATTGAAAGCATGAAATTAATTAGATCAATGTCTAAAAATGGTACTCTTGCCTCCAAGGCATGCGACATAGTCATGTTATCGACTCTTTTCACAGGATCATCAATAATAAATAATGATAATTCTAGTCTGAAAATTTTATCAAGTATGCTAAGTGAAGAATCCATTTCCTCTAATCTAGATTTTATATCGTTGTATGCATAATTATTTGAGACTAAATCTGGATTCATTATAATTTTATAGTTATCAAAAGTTCTATCAAAATAATATTTAGATAATGTATCTATTTCATTTAATTTCTTTTCATCCATTATTTTTCTATACCAAAAATATCCTCCAAAAACTTCGTCAGCACCTTGACCACTCATAACAACTTTTGATGATTGTGAGACATTTTTTGCTAATAAGTAGAAAGCAGAGGAATCTTGACTGAACATCGGTTCGCTCATGTTTGTAATAACATAATCAAGGTTTTTTAGAAGTTCATCATTTGTAATTTGATATTTTTGATGGATAGTATTTAAATCTTTTGACACGATATCTGAGTAGAAAAATTCATTTCCTTCTTCCTCATCTATCGTGTTAAACCCAATAGAATATGTAGATAGATTATTTATATATTTTTTTGAAATCGCTGTAATTAAACTTGAATCTAATCCTCCAGATAATAAAACTCCAACTGGAACATCGGCTACATTTAATCTTTTTTTTACAGCTGAGTCTATAAGAATTAAAATTCTATCCATAACGTCTTCATCTTTATAATTTACTAAACTAATATCATTTACATCGTAGTATTTTCTTTTATAAATATTTCCTGACTTATCTATTGAAAGCGTATGACCGGGTTCTAATTTATGAATATCTTTGATAATAGTATGAGGAGCAGGGACAACAGAGTGAAGTGTAAATTGATAATTCAATGCAACAGGATTTATTTCTTTTGCTTTCAAATTTTGAATAATACCTTTCATATGTGATGAAAAATAGAATTCGCTGTTTTGTCTTGAATAGTATAATGGTTTTATACCAATTCTATCTCTCGCTAAGAAGAATGTTTTCCTTCTAGAGTCATAAATACAGAATGCAAAGACTCCATCTAAATACTTTACGCACTCATTACCATATTCAATATATGATCTTAGTAAAACTTCTGTATCACCGGATGATTTAAAAATATGTCCTTTATTTATTAATTCTTTTTTCAAGGATTTGTAATTAAAAATTACTCCATTAAAGACGATGACATG
>CBFIBF010000025.1:0-1670 GCA_965660795.1 Gammaproteobacteria bacterium | reverse complement strand
AAAATATGTCCTTTATTTATTAATTCTTTTTTCAAGGATTTGTAATTAAAAATTACTCCATTAAAGACGATGACATGCTCACCAATACGCATAGGTTGATTAGATTTATCACTTGTATCAATTATTGCAAGTCTATGGTGACCAAGAAAAACATCTTTATCTTTAAATGTACCTCTTGAATCATTTCCTCGACTCGCTATGGAATTCATAAGATTATCATGTTTGCTCAAATCAAAATCTTGCTTGGTAAATTTAAATTCTCCACAAATGCCGCACATGACTTTAGATATGTCTCCTATAGATTAAATGTTCATCTTCATTTATCATAAGCATAATTTAAATCAACAAATGAGGTTTACATGAATCCTTTATTATCAATCAAAGGTACTATAATTTCTGGTTTTGTACTAGCAATTGTACTCGTAATGATTCTAGCCGATGGAACTATTCCATTAGAGGCTGAGGGCTATATCAGATGGTTACATTATCTTTCTGGCGTAACATGGATTGGCCTTTTATATTATTTTAATTTTGTACAGGTTCCCGCAATGGCAAAAGCTACAGCTGATAAGGAGCCGGGGCCAGCTGCTATTGGAAAATATGTAGCACCTCTTGCATTACTCTGGTTTAGATGGGGAGCAGTAGTTACTTGGCTCACAGGAGCTGCATACTTAGGTCATCATGGACAGTTTATTGATGCATTTACTTTTGCTGGCGGCTATAGCTCAGTTATTGGAGCTGGTGCATGGTTAGGAACAATAATGTTGTTCAATGTATGGGTATTAATTTGGCCTAACCAACAGAAAGTTCTCGGTCTTGTTGATGCATCGGCAGATGAAATTGCTCAAGCTAAAAAAACTGCATTACTTGCTTCAAGAACCAACACTGTACTAAGTGTTCCAATGCTTTTATTTATGGGAGCTGCTCATCACCCTGGCTTAGTTTCTGTTGCGGCTGTATTAAGTATCTTCACAGCTTAAACAAATAAAAAAACCTAACCTGATTATCTCAGGTTAGGTTCTTTTTAAGTTTTAAAAATAATTAAAACTTGTGTGTTAGACCAATACCTCTGGTAGTAATGTCACTTCCAGTAGAATCAAAGTCTTGTTTGATATAACCAATTGTTAGATCTGTAGATTTGCTCAAGTTCATTTGAGCTGAAAGACCTAGTGTTTTATAGTCATTAGTAGCTGCACCATCAGAATCACCTTTTGCATAAACTACTTGCAAATCAGTCATCCCCATTTTGTAATGTGTACCAATCGTTCTAATGTCACCTACAGTACTAGAATTGTATGAACCAGCAATAGCTAGATCTTCATGAGAAACAAATACTCCCATATTAGGTAGGACCTTCATGGATGCATAAAATCTGTCATTACTAGTTCCAGAACCGCCGGATACTGATTGATCATGACTACGTGAATAACCTATTGTTAAACCATGAACTAACATGTCTTTAAGTTGCAATCCTAATGCATAGTCTCCTTGATCGGTATTAGTATTGTCATTAGAACCTCTAGCATCACTGACACCAACCATGTATGCAAATGTTGCAGGTCCAGCTGTAACACTGTATGCAATCATACTTTCAACATTGCCAGCAATACCTGAATTGCCTTGGCTAGTTCCACCATGTTCGTTTAGTGCAATTGCTGTATCAATATTGT
>CBFIBF010000024.1:10373-11537 GCA_965660795.1 Gammaproteobacteria bacterium | reverse complement strand
TCAACTCGTATTATTAACGAAGTTGAAGGTGTAGCTAGAGTTGTTTATGACATTACTTCAAAACCACCAGGTACGATTGAGTGGGAGTAAAAAAAGTTCTCTTTTATTATGATTGCTATTTAATATTCTCTCACAAATCAAATTATGAAGCATAAGCTTGATTTTATTTATAATCATTGGTTATCAATCACTATTGTACTATCAGTTATCATAATATTTCTTTCATTTCATTCTATTAGCGTTTCTTCGACAATGCATGGTATTGATAAATATTTGCATATAGTTGCATATTTATTTTTAAGTTTTTCTTCTGCATTTAGAAAACCAACTAATGGTATTTTTATATTTAGTTATTTTCTTTCATTTGGGCTTGCAATTGAACTGATGCAGCCATATTTTGATCGTTATTTTGAATTATTTGATATAATAGCCAACTCTATCGGAACTCTGCTAGCAATAACTTTTGCAGGTTTACTTAGAAAATATTATTCTTATTGAATGTCAGATGCAATTTTTTATCACAACCCTCAATGTAGTAAATCAAGGAAGGCTCTTGAAATAATTCAAAATCAAAATATTAATACTAAAGTGATACTTTATCTTGAAGATAAACTTACTAAAAGCATGCTTAAACAAATACTTGATTTATCTAAGTTATCGGTTAGAGATATTATTAGAAGTAACGAAAAGGAGTTTAAAGATAATAACTTGGATAATTTTAATCTTACTTTAGATCAAATTCTTGACGTTATTGTTAAGCATCCCAAATTACTTCAACGACCAATTCTTGTATACAATAATAATGCAATTATTGGACGTCCTCCCGAAGATGTTCTGAGAATCATATAAATTTTAACCTTGTTCTGCTTGAGTAGTTCATGTATCATATGAGAACTTAATGAGAACTTATGAACTATCAGATACTAACTGAAAAAGAAGAAAAAGCCTATGAATTTATACTTAAGTATTCTAAAAAATACGGGAGATATCCCTTATTAACAGATATTGCAAAAGGAATGGGCATCAAGTCAAAAGGCGTTGCTCATCGATATGTAAAAGCTCTTGAAAAAGCAAACAAGTTAAAAAGAGTTCCTAATAAACATCGAGGGATACTCCTGCATGAAAAAGAACCTATTTTTTTAAAATCCTTAGGAAAAATTGCTG
>CBFIBF010000024.1:0-10273 GCA_965660795.1 Gammaproteobacteria bacterium | reverse complement strand
GGGGCAATAGAAGCAATAACAGATCAGCAAAAGATCGAGCTTGAATATTTATTTACCAATAAAAAATCCTATGCTTTAAAAGTTAAAGGTGATTCCATGATTGATGCTGGTATTAATGATGGAGATTGGGTAATAATCGAAGAAAGCAATAAGGCATATAAGTCAAAGGTTCATGTCGTCTTAATCGATAATCAAGATGTGACATTAAAATATATAGAAAAAATTAATCCTAATGAAATAAAGCTCGTTCCGGCTAATAATAAATTTAAAGAAATAATTTATCCTATTGAAAGAATTTCAATACAAGGCCATGTAGTTGGACAAGTAAGAATTTACTAGCTATGAATTCAAAAATATATCTTCATGTTGATATGAACGCTTTTTTTGCATCCATAGAGCAGAGAGATTTTCCAGAACTAGCAGGAAAACCTGTAGCAGTAACTAATGGAATAAAGGGCTCATGCGTTATAACTTCATCTTATGAAGCAAGAGCATTCGGGGTAAAAACAGGTATGAGATTTTATGAAGCAAAAAAAATCTGCCCTCATTTAATTCAACGACCATCAAGACCAAATATATATACAGCCGTATCTACTAATATCATGAATATTTTAAAAAATATTACTCCTGATATTCAAGTCTATTCTGTTGATGAAGCTTTTTTAGAATTAACAAACTGTATGAGAATATATAAAAATATAGATATAATCGTCTATCATGTTAAGGACTTGATATACTCATCTGAAAATCTGAAATGCTCGATAGGAGTTTCATATAGCAAATCATTAGCTAAATTTGCATCAAAAGTTAACAAACCTGATGGAATCACTTTTATTAATAAAAATAATCGCAACCAATATTTAAGCAATGCAGATGTTGACAAACTATGTGGCGTATCCAAAGGCATAACAAGATTTCTCAATGAACATGGAGTATATAAATGTTCCGATATGAAAAAAATACCTATTAGTATACTTTCGAATAGATTTGGAAATATTGGAAAAAAGATATGGTTGATGGCAAATGGAGAAGATTTTGAAGGACTCAAGTTAGATCCAATATACCCAAAAAGTCTGGGTCACGGAAAAGTTGTAATGCCAAATACAAAGGATAGAAACCTGATAAAAAAAACATTTTTAAAAATATCTGTAAAATTATCCAAGCGATTAAGAGAATGTAATCATGAATCAAAAAAATTTATGGTTAGTATAAAAATAAAAGCTGGCTGGATTCAAAAAAAGATTAAACTTGAACATGCTACATCTGATCAGCGAAAAATCTTCCAATTGTGTGAACATGTTTTGAACATGCTTGATAAAAATGTTGGTATTTATCAAGTCCAGGTAACGACAATACGTCCTGTTCAAAAAAATATTCAAAATGATTTTTTTGACAGAAAGACTAATCAAAATAAATATTTAAGAGTTGTAGACAGTATTAATAAAAAATTTGGCAAAGATACTATTAAACTAGCACGTTTAAAACCTGACCATTATGAGAGCCCTGATGTTATTGCGCCTGCTTGGCGCCCCAATGGCTACAGAAAATCAGTATAAAAAAAGGCCGAAGGGGGTAGATTCGGCCTTTCATTAAAGGGGTGGGGATATGACATGTTGTCTACATCCTGTCTAAGACATTATCGTAATAATATGGACATGTCAACAATAAAAGTGAACAAAATATATACAAACATATTAAATAGTGATATTGTTCGTCTATTATTAGACAAAAGATTGACAAGAACTATGAATAAAGGAATAATTAGCAACAACAAGGGAGTGTCCCTTAATATTTCACAAATGAAAGAAGATTTATCGGCAAAACCTAGACATCTCATACAAGTTGTCAATCGACGAACAGGTTTAAGTTCAGATGTAATTAGAGTATGGGAGAAGAGATATCAAGCTGTTGTATCGCAACGTAACGAAACGAACAGAAGACTATATTCAGATAAAGATATCGATAAGCTGACATTGTTGAAGAGAGCAATTGCTGCAGGTAGACGTATTGGAGATATCGCCTCATTATCATACGATGATTTGTTTGAATTAGTAATGGGCGATGAATCCAATTTATCTGTTGGCTACAAAAGACCTAGTACAGGAACTGTAATGGAGTTATTTGATGAATCAATTTCATGTATAAAAGAAATGAATAGCTGGAAATTAGATAATGTTTTATCAAATGCTGTTGCAATTTTAAACACCAATGATTTTCTAATCGAGTTCATAAAACCATTGAGTAATTACATTAATGACGAATGTTCAAGAGGCAGCATTAGATATGCACAAGAAAAGATGACTAAATTAAGTATAAGGACTTGTTTAAATAATTTGTATTTAAGATTACGATCGTCTAAAGAAGACTGTCCACGTCTGGTAGTGGCATCATTACTCTCGGAGCACGAATCATTAGATACAATAATGCATTTAATTGTAGCGCAGAATGTAGGTTGGGATATTACATATATTGGCAATGGAGTACCACATGATGAAATAACATATGCGGCGACAAGTGTGAGAGCACAGTTAGTTGTTTTAGCAATAAATAACCCAAGAGATATTGCTAGAAAAATATATGAAATTCAACATATCCGTGAAAATGCTGATAGAAAAGAGGATATTATTCTTATCGGTTCACAGTGCAATGAGTATAAGCAGTTAACAAATCAATTAAACATTAACATTACAAACGACCTAACAAGTTTCAGACTTACGCTTGAAAGATTATATAGTTTAATTAGATAAAGTTTTTCGAAGATTGTTAAGAGATAACATGTCATTTTCAATCTTGCTTTTGTTTGAAATATTCTGATTTATTATTTCGCTAGGCGCTTTTTCTATAAAACTTTTATTATTGAGCTTGAGACTAATCTTTGTGACAATAGTTTCAAGTTCTTTCAACTTTTTGTCTATTCTCTTCATTTCTTCTTGAATATTAATCATATTTCTAATTTTTAAATATAAAGTATAGTGATCATCAATCAAATCAATATATTCATTTTCATTTGACTGCTCATCTGTGATATCAATGTTTGTATTTGTCATCAACTCAATTAGACTTTGGTGCTCAATAAGATCATTTTTCAGATCTAATTTTTTGATATGTATTTTTGTAATAATAATATCTTTTGGATGAATACCTAATTCGGTTCTAGTTTTTCTAATCTTTTTTATAATCTCCTTGATACGATTAACTCTGACCTCAACATCATCTTCTTTAGATATTCTAATTTGAGAGGGAAAGCTACTATCAATGAGCATTTTTTCTGTGACAAATTTACATTCATAAAACTCTTTCCATATACTTTCTGTTATGAAAGGAATAATTGGATGGCATAATTTTATGATTCTTAATATTGAAAAAATTAGGTGATTTTTAGTTATATCATTCATATTATGTTTTGAGATTTCTAAATACCAGTCACAATATTCATTCCAAACAAAATCGTAAATACTATTTGCCATCAAATCAAATCTATAAGTTGTTGTATATTTCTTAAAGTCACTTACAACATTATCAAGACTATATAAAATCCATTTATCGAAGATGCTTGAATCATCAGGATTAATTTTTTCTTGGTAATTGAAATTTTCACAAGACATGAGAATATATCTTGAAGCGTTCCAAATCTTATTACAAAAATTTCTATACCCTTCTATCCTGTTTAAATCAAAGTTTATATCCCTACCAGTAGAGGCCATAGCACAAAAATTAAATCGCAGTGCATCAGCACCGTATTCCCTTATTCCAGATGGAAAGTCTCTTTTTGTTTTTTTTATAACATCAGCTTTTTGTTTTTCATTTAGTAAACTAGCGGTTCTTTTTTCAAGTAGCTTATCAATTGAAATACCATCAATCACATCTAAAGGATCAATTACATTTCCAATTGATTTAGACATTTTTTTTCCTTCTGAATCTCTGACTAATCCATGAATATAGACCTTATTAAATGGAATATTATCCGTAAACTTTATGCTCATCATTATCATTCTTGCCACCCAAAAAAAAATGATGTCAAAACCTGTTACTAAAAGATTTGTAGGAAAATATTTTCCAAACACACTATCATCATCTTTCCATCCTAGTGTTGAAAATGGCCAGAGTGAAGATGAAAACCATGTGTCAAGTACATCAGAATCTTGTATTAAGTTGATATTTTCATCTAATTTATATTTATTTCTAATTTCTTTTTCACTCTTTCCAACATAAATATTGTCATTATCATCATACCAAGCAGGTATTCTATGTCCCCAAAAAATTTGACGGCTTATACACCAATCTTCAATATTACGAAGCCAATTAAAATAGATTTTTTCCCAATGTTTAGGAACAAAGTTTACCTTTTTATCTTCAACAACTTTTACACCTTTTTCTGCTAGAGAACTCATGCTCATAAACCACTGATTTGTGAGTAAAGGTTCAATTATTTCGCCTGTTCTCTCACCTGTTGGAACAGTATTCTGATATTTATCTTTTTTAACTAATATTTGCTCTTTTTCTAAATCATTAACAAGTTCATCTCGAACAGTATGAATATTTTTGCCTATATATTTTTCATGAACATTTTCATTTAATGTTCCGTCTTTATTCAAAATGTTTATAAAATCAAGGTTATGTTTTTTACCAACTTTGTAATCATTAAAATCATGTGCTGGAGTTATCTTTAGACATCCAGTACCGAAATGCATGTCAACCATTTCATCTTGTATTATCGGAATGTTTCTTCCGATCATAGGTAGGATAATTTCTTTACCTATAAGATGTTTATATCTTGTATCCTCAGGATTTATACATATTGCAGAATCACCAAAGAATGTCTCCGGTCTTGTAGTAGCTACTACAACAGAATCACTCGAATCTTTTAATTCATATCTTAGGTAATATAAATATCCATCCTGCTCTTTATTAATAACCTCTAGATCAGAAACAGCAGTCTGTAATTTAATATCCCAATTTACTAATCGGTTCCCTCTGTATATTAGCTTCTCTTCGTATAAAGAAATAAAAACATCTTCCACGATTTTAGACAACCCATCATCCATAGTGAACCTATTCCTTGACCAATCTGCAGAAGAACCAATTCTTTTTGTTTGATTTATGATTGTGTTGCCAGATAATTCTTTCCATTCCCAAACTTCATCAATAAACTCTTCTCTACTGAGAGCTTTAACATCTCTTCCTGTATTTTTAATCCTATTTTCAACAACAAGCTGAGTAGCTATACCTGCATGGTCTGTACCAGGCTGCCATAATACACTTTTCCCAAGCATTCGGTGATATCTTACGAGAATATCAATGATTGTATGTTGAAATGCATGGCCCATGTGAAGAGTTCCTGTCACATTAGGTGGGGGAAGCACTATGGAAAATTTAGATGATGACTTTTTTGGAGAAAAACATTTATTTTTTTCCCATTCATCATAAATGGCTCGTTCAATCTCTTGTGGTTTATATTGTTTGTTCATTGAACTCTTTATAATTTAATACATAGTTATTATTTTTATATAAAGTATATTTTTTTCTACTTATTTCTTTTTTATTCTCAATATTTTCAACAAATTCATATATTGATTTATCATTAATTTTATCAATGACTGGCTTTTCATAGATATTTATTATTGAGTCATATTTATCCAGTATAGATTTTTTATCGGGATATATTGCAGATACCAAGATAATTGGCGTATCAAAACATGCATCTGACTTATAGATTTTATGAGGTAAAAAACTGTTTTGTTCAAAAGTCCAAAGCAGTTTATCTAATTTTTCTAGATTATCGTCAATGTCTATAATTATGATTCTACGCCCAGTCTTGTACAATTTTCTTGCAAGGGAACAAATAGACAAATGAAGGCTTTGACTTTTGTTCAATGAATAAAAATTAGCAGTGCTTTTCAAGTTATTTATTTGATATCACGAAATCAGTTAGTAGCTTTACAGGTCTTCCAGTAGAGCCTTTATCAGGACCAACTTCCCAAGCAGTTCCGGCAATATCTAAGTGAGCCCATTTTTCATCTTTAGTAAAATGAGCTAGAAATGCTGCTGCCGTTATAGCACCACCATATCTTCCGCCAATATTTTGAATATCTGCAAAGTTTGTCTTAAGTTCCTCAAAATAGTCTTGATATAATGGTAGTTGCCAGACACGATCACCAGTTCTTTCAGATGATTTTTTAATTTTATCACTGAGTTCATCACTATTAGAAAATAATCCAGAAGGATATTTACCGAGCCCAACAAGACATGCTCCTGTTAACGTCGCCATATCTAGTATGTATCTTGGATTATATTTTTTACTGAATGTTAGAGCATCACAAAGGACTAATCTTCCTTCTGCATCTGTGTTTAGAATCTCAATAGTTATACCTGACATACTTGTCACAACATCTCCAGGCCTAGTGGCTTGACTTCCCGGCATGTTCTCAGCACAAGCAAGTATTCCTATGACATTATTTTTCAATTTCATTTCTGCACATGCTTGCATCGTTCCAATTACAGAACCCGCACCAGACATATCATATTTCATCTCATCCATATTAGCAGAAGGTTTGATTGATATTCCGCCAGTATCAAATGTGATACCTTTGCCAACAAGAACTATAGGCTTTTTATTTTTTAAAGGCATATATTTTATTATTACTAATTTCGCTGGCTGCTTACTACCTTGTGAAACTGATAATAATGAACCCATTTTTAAAGAACGCATTTTCTTTTCATCTAAAACTTCTACTTTGATATTTCTATTAATACGCTCTAATTTTTTTGCCTCTTTTGCAAGAAATGTGGGGTTACATATGTTTGAAGGTGTATCACCTAACATTCTTGACTTGTTTATACCATTTGATATTGCAAGAGATTCAATTACTGTCTTATTAAATTCTCTAGTATCTGTGCTCTTATTAACAATCAATTGACATTGTTTTAAATTAGTTTTGATTTCTTGTTTGTAAGAATATTGGGATTTCTCAATTTCTATAATAGAGCCCTTGATAACATCATAATTTTTAATTTTTATGTTTGTTAAATCCACACACATGCTAGACATTTTAAATTCTTTAATCTTTTTAATCGCATTCTTTAGACACTTCTCATAAATCTGAATGTTTAGATCCTTTTGACTGCCCAAACCTATAAGGCAATAGCTTATGTTGCCAGCTTTACTGCTGAATACATCACAAGTTCCTATTTTTCCTGTAGTTACTTTATTTGCAATAGATAAATTAATATCATCCAATACGGGTACTTTACCTATGGACTTGTCTAATGCAGAAAGCATATCTTGATAGATGAAAATTATATTGAGATCATTGCTTTTACTCTTATCAAATTTGATGTATTTCATGATATTTCCTTATAATAAAGTTATACTAGCTAGAGGTTTAGGTTAACATTTTTTATCTAATCATGTAATTGCTACATTGAATTTAATTAGCCAATATTTATACAAAAACTGCGCTAGAACGTCTCTGGCTGTATTCTTAATTTTATTTCTAATACTTCTTGCTAATACAGGTCTGAGATTAGTAGAAGATGTTAATGATGGAGATATCGCGTCTATTTTCTTGATTAAATTATTGGTTTTAAAAATGGTCCAGTATTCACCATTAATAATATCCCTAGGTCTTTTTTTTGGAATCATTATCTCTCTTAACAGGCTATATACATCAAATGAAATGATCATCATGCAGCTAAATGGTATCTCTAACTATGAATTAGCAAAAATATTAACCAAGTTAATTTTAATTTTTATCATTATCCTGAGTTTATTAGAATTAATATTATCTCCAAAAGCGCTTGAACTTAGAACTCAAGTCCAGCATCAAATTACTCATGAACAGAAAATATACACACTTAATGAGGGAAGTTTTAATATTAGCAATGATGGTTCGAGAGTAATTTACATTACAAAAAAAAATTCTAATCAACCAGGTAATGTATTTATAAAATCTATGTCTAATTCAACGACAAGAGTTGATATTTCATCTAGAATTAGATCATCAGATGGTAAAAAAATTATTCTTGAAGATGGTAAAGCATATTCATTTGATCCTGATGGGAGCTTTAGCTCAACAGGTTATGAATCGCAGAACATGCTCATTACTAATGTGATGCCTAAATTAGATAATAATAACCTGCAATCTAAATCAATATTCGAACTATTTCGGAGTATCAATTTATCTGAACTTGCAGAAATATTGAATAGATTCTCTTTAATTGTTTCTGGAATAATACTTGCTTATATTGCAATCCCATTGAGCAGTTTTTTTAGAAGAAATGAAAAATATAAAAATGTTTTTATTGGAGCTATCTTGTATTTTAGCTATATCGTTCTGATGAATATAATCTCACAGTCATTTAATACAGAAATGTCTCTATTGATATCCACATTTATTACCCACACCTTTTTTATTTCAATTGCTTATTACTTGTATGCGAGTAAATCAAGGTAAGACTTTAGTATGAATAGAATTTCAAGATATATGCTGAAAAATTATTTAGTTGGTTTCTTTTTAGCTATAGTTGTTTTGTTAGGTATAAATTTACTACTAATATTTTTATCTGAACTAAAAAATGTTGGAAACCATGAATATAATTATTCAATCTTATTCAACTATATATTATTTCTCATCCCACAAAATTTCCTAGATATCTTTCCTTATGCCTTATTAATTGGAAGCATGACAGCATTTGGGTCAATGGCCTATCATTCTGAATTAACAGCTATTAATTCTTATGGGATAGGTATCAAAAGGGTGTTTAAAATTATTCTTTTGCAAACCTTCATTATTTCAACTTTTTTTACAATAGCTTCTAATTCAATCGCACCAAAATATGCTAATGATGCGCAAACGCTGAAAAATATTTCTTTAAATAAAAGCGTTTCAGATAAGAGTGTATGGTTCAGAACATCGAACCAAGTTACAAACATTGGCGAGGTAATCTCTGAAAAACAATTAAGTAACATCAAGATATACTTCATAAGAGACGGCGATATTTCCTCTATTTTATCAGCTAAAAGTGCTAATTATAGTGATAAGTGGATTTTGAAAGATGTTGAGATTCTGGATATAGCAAACTCTAATTCTGAAAAAATGTCTTCCCATTTTTTATCTAGTGAAGAATTTGTACCATTTGAAATATTATCAAGTCAATTTACTAAAAGACGTTATATCTCTATTCAGAATCTCTACGAAAATATAATTTTTCATGATAACTTAGGTTTGCCATATGAAAATCATAAAGTAATCTTTTGGAAAAAAATTCTCCTTCCTTTTTCCTGTTGTGTGATTATATTTGTAGGCTTGCCATTCTTGTTTACAAAAATCAGATCGACTAATCAAAGCCAGAAACTGTTATTTGGTATTTTATTCGGTATTACTTACTTTGTGATTACTAGTCTAATCACAAATATTGCTTTAATTCTTGGGATACCTGCATTTTTAAGTGTAGTTTTATCTATTGCTGTTTTTATTGGTGCTGGAATAATTCTTTTTAACAATTTAATTAAGAAAAATATCCCAATCTAATCTACTTTTTCTAAATATGTTTTTGATATGATATCTTGTAACGACTCATCCTTAATTAACAATAAAATGTGTCCCCCAAGTAGTGAAATAATAATTCTCTTTATCGATTGTGTGTAACTCACATGTAATGAGTATCTGCTATAAATTTTAATTTTCCATATTTTCATGCCCAAAGTTTGATTATATTTTTTCCAAAACCAAGCGTAATAAAAAAATATTATAGTAATTAGATAAATTTGATAGGCAATGCTATTAAGTACTGCATTTCCATCAGTTAACAATATTACAGGTATTGTAAAAAAGTATAAAACTGCAAAAAGTAATATAAAATCATAAAAATTTACTAACAACCTTTTTATTAACCCAACTTTTTTATTCATAATGTTTACTTGATAAGGCCAGTGGCATTACTTTAACTTTCGTTCCTTTTTTTAAGTTATCAATTTCTGAATCAAGCTTAATATAACAATTTGCGTCTTTGAGAGAAGATAAGATATTAGATCCCTGTGCACCTGATTTTTTTACGAATAACTTATTATCTTTGTTGATTAATATTCCTCTTTTATATTCCGTTCTACCTTTTCTTTTTTTTATATCATCTATAAGTTCTGCTTCTAATAATAGATGATTCTCATAATTTTTACCGCATAGTTTATTAATTGCAGCATTAACAAAAAGATTAAATGTAACAATGACAGAAACTGGATTTCCTGGCAAACCAAAGAATGTACATTTATTTATTT
>CBFIBF010000023.1:0-11911 GCA_965660795.1 Gammaproteobacteria bacterium | reverse complement strand
CTATAGTGCCATGGAAATCTCTACTAATCTTAATGAGCCGTGGGGAATGACGTTTGCAACTGATAAATCATTACTTATCACGGAAAAAACAGGGGCAATTATGAAGGTTGATAGTATTACTGGTGATAAATATGAAATTGAGCATGATTTAGATTTTTATTATTACGGTCAAGGAGGATTACTTGATATTTTATATCATGATGGCTATGTGTATGTTAGCTACTCCGAAGACAGAGGTGATGGAAAATCATCAACATCAATTGCAAGGGGGTTATATGATGATACAAAAATAAATTTTCAAAATATTTTTAGAGCAGAACCTCCGATAAATAGTGGTTACCATTTTGGTTCCAGAATTGTTATCAAAGATGATTACTTGTATGCGACTGTTGGTGAACGTGGTGGAGGTATGATCGCACAAGATGTAACGAACCATCCAGGAAGTATAATAAGAATACATTTAGATGGATCAATACCAAAAGATAATCCAAAGTTTATCGACAAACCAGATTGGCTACCAGAGGTCTATCAAATTGGTGTAAGAAATCCTCAAGGAATGTTTCTCTCCCCTTTTGATAATAAAATTTATATTTCTAACCATGGAGCAAGAGGTGGCGATTTTTTTGGAGAAGTGAAAAAAGGAGAAAATTATGGGTGGAAGATTATTGGTTGGGGTGGAACGAACTATATAGGAACTAAAATTGGAGATGGAAGTGACTGGAAGCCAGGCTTTACAAAACCATTATGGACATGGGTACCTTCAATTGCTCCAAGTAATATACTTATATATAGCGGTGATAAGTTTCCCGAATGGAATGGTGATGTGTTAGTGACTTCTCTTAAAAGCAAAACTTTATTTAGACTTGATTTTGAAAATGGGGTTATAAAAGATCAATATATAGTTTTTGAAAACCTTATAGGAAGGATTAGAGATATTGAAATAAATAATAATGGAGAAATTTTCTTAATAGATTCAGGTAGTTCTGCAAGTCTATGGAAATTGAAAAATAAATAGGAGAGATAAATGTATAGAATAGTTCAATTCTTCTTGATATATATTTTTATAGTACCCGCCTCAAGTGCAGAGACATATTTAGCAACGAGACAAGAATTATGGTTTCATGATTCAAGCTACTTCAAAACATCACACCATATCAAATTAGGAAAAAGTGTGATGTTTAATGAATATAAGGTTTTTGGTGAAGTTGGTGTAGGAGAAGATATTCTAGAGGGAACGCCTGTTGGCTCAGGGGCTTCATATGATTATTTAAGATTTGGCTTTACCAAAACATTTTATGATACTTTGAGGCTAAACATAAACTATAGAAGTAAAATGAAATCAGTCGGTAGAGATTTAAACTGGATTGTCATAAATACAAAGTATAAATTCTAAACTATATTGTATTTAATACGAGTATCTAATCATAAGTTTGCTACAATAAATGATGAGTTATGCATTTTACATAATCACATTCTTTTTCCTTGCTATAGCTTATGCGGTTGTAATGATGTGTTTGGATGATAATACTGATATTTAGTAGTTCCAGTCATTAATAAATTATGGTTAAAAAAGAAGACATAATTAATTTCGTTTCCTCATGGAAAAAGGGAATTTTAAATATTGGAAATATTTATAAAAAAGGTGGCGACTATAAAAAAGAAGCTGATCTTTTTTTAAAAAGACATTACCTTTTTGATAGTGAAGATGTTTTATTTAAGCCAACTTTAACTAGTGAAATAATATTCCGTAACTCGTTTGAAGGCGCTAAGTCCTATTTTGTCAAAGGTGAAATAGATGAAGATAAGGGGTTTGCAATTCAGAATTGGCAATCAATAGAACTACTTGAACTAAATACCATAATTGAAGAAAATTTAACTATAGCAATGGGTAAGATATGCTTTAAATCAGACCAAGTTACCAATGTCGCATTTACATTTGTTCTAAAAAAAATCGATAATAAACTAAAAATTAAAATCCATCATTCCTCACTAATTATATAATAGAATTTAAATTTAAGTCTTAATGTTATTAACTACTACTAGGTCGAGAAGGTTTGGATTTAGACTTCATCTTGTTTAATGATAGTTTTTTGAATGATCTTTTTGAATCATTTTTTTTACCTGCATATCTTTTTGATTTATCATCATCCTTATCGGAAGATTTAAATTTTCTTGATAATCTTTTTGAATCAGCTCTTCTGGTTAACTTTCTTTTATCAGATTTTTTTCCAGAGCCACTCCTTTCTGATGTTTCGCCACGTCTTCTGGGACCACTATTTTTAGAAAAACTTCTTACTGTTTTTTTCCTTTTGGATGTCTCAGAATTTCTTTTTCTAGCAGCTCTACTATTAGTATTTTTTTTTGGCTTTTTTGCAGTATTTGGATTAAGTAGATAGTATATTTCATCCCAGAGGCTTTGCTCTTCTGGTGAAACAAAACAAATAGTAGAACCTTTAGACCCTGCTCTACCTGTTCTTCCAATACGATGGATATAGTCTTCAGCAACCTGTGGCAAATCATAGTTCACAACATGTTCAATATGATCAACATCAAGACCTCTAGATGCTATATCTGTAGCAACTAAAACTTTAAATTTTTTTAACCTAAAGTCAGACATTACTCTGTCTCTTTTATTTTGATTAAGATTACCGTGTAACGCGTCAGCCTCAAACCCATCTTCACATAATTTTTTTGCCATTCTTTGTGTACCAAATTTAGTTTTGGTAAAAATTAAAACTGATCCTTCGCGTTTTGCAAGTTGATTAAGTAGTTCTTTATATTTTTTATTATGATCAATATTTAAATTATCATGCTCAATATTTGTCAGGAGAACATTATCAGATTTTATAGCTACTCTTTCAGGGTCTGATAAATATTTTTTTGATAGCTGGATAATTTTATTTGGCAATGTGGCAGAAAATAATAAAGTTTGTTTTTTCTCTGGAAGGTAACTAAATATTTGATCTATTTGTTTACCAAAACCCATGTCTAACATTCTGTCAGTTTCATCTAATACTACGTAAATACAATTTTTCAAATTGACTTTTTTATTTTCTAAGTGATCGTTAATACGACCTGGCGTGCCCACAATTATTCTTGGATAATTGCTGAGCTGCTTAGTTTGAATTCTCATCGCTTCACCGCCAATCAAACATGTAGATTTTATTTTATCACCATTATTAGTAAGCTGATTTACAACATCTATTACTTGTCTGGCGAGCTCTCTTGTTGGCATCATTATTAAAGCAATAGATTTTTCATCTTTTGCTAGCATTTCAATAATAGGTATACAAAAAGCTGCAGTCTTGCCGGTTCCAGTCTGAGCTGATCCGAGTATATCAAATCCATTTAATACAATTGGAATAGCTTTTTGTTGAATAGGCGTCGGGGTTGTAAATTTCATATCAACCAATGCATTGTTCATTTTCTGAGATAACCCAAAACTTTCAAAATTATTCATTTATCTCCTTGCTATGTATAAATAAGCATGTTTTCTTAAAATGTCCATAAAGTGCTATCTTAAATAAATGTGTGAGTTAATATTGAGTTATGTAATTGATAGCTGATAACTGTGCTCAATTTACACTTCATACAGAAGAATACAAGTTATTATTGTAAACTTTGGTTTAAATAGTTATAAATATTAATAGATTAATAAGAGAGTAGTAATGACAGAACTAGATTATGAACAATTAATTGCACAATGGCATAGAGATAGAAATCTCATTGATGAAAGCTCAGACAAAGATCAATTTATGAAACTGTTGCAAGAAGTTGGAGAGTTATCAGACAGTCTGTGTAAAGGAAAAGACTTTAGAGACGATATAGGTGATATTATGGTTGTTCTTATTAATATACTAGTAAGGAATGGAGTAACTATAGATGAATGTTTAGAGATTGCTTACAATGATATAAAGGATAGGAAAGGGAAAATGGTTGATGGAGTTTTTATCAAGGAAGGTGATGACTAATCTAGATAACTATATAAATATACTGGAGATAATATGACAGAGTTTAACTTACACACAATAGAGACTGCACCAGCTGGATCAAAAGATGTCTTACAAAAAATTAATGATAAATGGGGCTTTATACCGAATTTCATGGCTGTTATAGCAGAATCACCAGCTATGCTAGAGAGTTATATGGCATTAAATGATATCTTTGACAAAACATCATTAACAGAAACTGAAAGACAGATTATCCTCATGACCAATGCTAATAAACACGAATGCACCTATTGCATGGCTGCACATACAACTGTCTCACAAATGTCAAAAGTTCCTGGTGATGTAATTGAGTCTTTGAGGGACAATAAACCGATTGAAGACAAAAAATTAGAAGCTTTGCGTAAATTTACTTCTGTCATAAATGAGACGCGAGGCTGGCCAAGTGAAAATGAAGTGAATGATTTTCTCGCTGCTGGTTATAGTAAAGAAGTAATATTAGATATCATTGTAGGGACTGCAATGAAAGTCATGTCTAATTATACTAACCATATAACAAATACAAAGGTTGATGAAGTATTTGAAACAAATGCATGGAGTAAATAATTATTTTACAAGAAGACTATAGTCTGATACTTTTTAAATAACGTTAGTTGTATCACATTATTGCGTAATATCTCTAGCAAATTAACCTACTGGAGATAATTATGAAATCTATGAAAGATATAGCTGTTACAGTGATTATATTAGTTGCTTTTCTAGTATTTATAAAATATTTTGCTTAATAAAGTAAAAGCACATGTATACTTGAACGTTATTTACAATTAACAAACAAATTCTAGCGTTGCTTAATTTATAAAATGATACCTAACAAAAAAACAATAAATTTTTGGAAAGATACCAATACATGGCGCGAAGAACCTGATTTTTGGAGAAAAGGTATAATGAAAAAGTTACCTGTATTAGCTTCATTATCTTTTGTTTTATTGTCAGGAATATTACTCACCTTGCTACTTAAGTAGTTACCTATAATATGAGAGTTCTTCATATTATTATCTTAGCTTTTTTATTGATAAGTTGTAGCGGCAAGAAAAATATTAAATATGATGAACTATTATGTGTTTTCCAAACATCAACATCAAATAATATTGATTTTTCCATCAAATTTAATAATAAAGATGTGGAAATTAAATCATGGTGGATAGATCGTGGCTATAAAAATTTAATTATTGATTATCATGAGGATGAAAATGATATATTTCGCAAATATGAAATTAAAGAAAATATTAAAATCTTCGATAAATCTAATAATAAAAAAGCATTCATAAAAATTAATAGAAAGACACTAGAAGGTATAATATTCGATGAATCAATTATAAGATCAAAACTAAAATGTAATGTTGATCCAAAAGCTACGTATAAAATGAGTTTAAAAATAGCAATAGGTAAAAAAAATTACGAGGCTTATAGAAAACAAAAAGGTTATTGACTAAGAAAATAAATCCTTAGTGTCTTCAATTTTTTTGATTATATCTGGAATATTTTTCTTAAAGTTGAAAAAGCCTTTTTTTGAATATTGCCAACTGGTTAAGTCATATTCATGATAGATAAAATTAATATTGCCAGGTTTAGAATGAGAATTAATAAAAGTGAGATTGTCACCAATATTAGGATAAATTACATCGATTGGCTTATTATTTAAGATAGAAATACACTCATGACTATCAAGTATATCTGACCCTTCTATCTGTGATGAAATATCATCTATTAAAGATTTTTTAAATGACATGACATTTTCAGATAATGAAATACTGCGATGATCATTTGTCAATAAAACAAAATATAGTTTGTCATAATTATTTTTTATACCATTGATGAATTGACAATCTAGATTGTTGTCGAAAATAAGAAGAGTATTATTATCTGACTTATGATTTGAAAAATATATTTCATTAATATCATATGTTTTTTGTGCTGGAATTGCTTTTGCATCTTCTATTAAATTATTAGGTCTAAATCTTCCGCTAGTGTATTTTGCTATATTTGAATTGGTAGCTTGATAGTGCTTGCCAATAGTTTGTAATCCCGCTACCCAACGCCAGCTCAGAGTGTTCGATGCAGAATCACCATCATATAAATGACTTAAAAAAAAGTTTGCACCTAATTGCCAAGGCAGTTTTAAAGTGAAAATCCAAATACTAGCAAACCACATTCTGGTATGGTTATGTAGATAGTTTGTTGTTTTAAGTTCACTAACCCAGTCGTTAAAACAATCTATATCTGTACAGGCCGAATATGCTTTTTCTAGATCATCTTTATTCACATTCGAATTATCATAACGTCGATAGTCATGCCATACATCAGGTCTATGTTCTAGCCATCCTTTCCAATAGACTCTCCAGAATACTTCCTGAATAAATTTTTCTACTTTATTGAATTTGTGTTTCTCTAGAACTTTTTTTACGACATCATATTCATTTAATATCCTGTGTGAAATATATTTCGATAACATAGAAACATTTGTGCGATTTTGTGGACCAAAGTCATAGTTTCTATCTTTTGAATATGAGGAGAGGTGTTTATCTATATATTCATTTAATTCATTTAAGGCTGTATCGTAATAATTATCCATAGGATTACATTATAAGTAATAAAAGATGAATATAACTTAAATATTAAAGTAAATTATAAAAGGTACAGATACCCCAAGACTAATTCCTCCAAAAAAGAAGAAGGCAAAATGAGAGATCCATACTACAGAGATAAATTTTCTAAAGATAGGACTCGATTCTTTAAGTTTATCGTCAACAGATTCTTTTCCAAAAATATACTCATAATTTGAATTTACATATTTACAATAGTAAACATAGACAATTGATACTATTGAAAATATAAATAAATTCAAAAAAAGTAAATCATTAAAAAACGATATCCAATACAAAGTAGAAATAAGTATTGGTAATAGAATATCTCTTAAAAAAACTGGCATTGGACTATCATACATGAATATAAAATTGAAAGAAGAATAATATTAGTTATTTATTAAATTAATATTAAATAACTGTTTGAAGAAGTTCTGCAAACTTAAATATTATTATAAACATTGCGACTAATGCACAAAAGAAAAGAAATGAAATTACAGGAAGAACAAGATGTTGTGCGTTATTTCCAAGAAAAGCCATCACTCCTTTCTCTATGATCTTTTGGAGAAAAAACATGATATTGCCGAATATAATTGAGGCCACAACAGGTCCCACTATAAAGTAAATAAATGGTTTAAGAGAATATACATCAGAAAAGCCTGCATCATTAGAATAAATATATAGGCTTGATAAGAACCAAAAAACTGCAGCAATAATATATTTATTTTTTTTAGCCTTATGCTCTTGAATTTCTTGCTGAGCCGCTTTTCTTCTTTCTTCTGCTTTACTCATTTTATGCTCTCGATGAATATTCACCTGTAGTTGGGTTAACCTTAATTTCCTCATCCTGTTTAATAAAAGCTGGAACTTTAATAGTAATTCCATTATCAAGTTCAGCATCTTTAAGAGTGGTAGATACAGTATCACCTTTTGCAACACTTTCAGTAGACGTTACCTTGCAAGTAATAAGATTTGGTAGAGTTACATCTATTATTGCATCATTCCAAAGAGTAACATCACACTCATCGCCATCATTAAGCCATCTAGGGTCAAAATCAACTGAAGATGCGGCTAATTCTAGCTGTTCATAAGATTCTAAATTCATAAAAAAAAGATTATTTGACTCTTGATATAGGAACTGCATTGATGTGTTTAAGACATCAGCTTCGTCTACCTCCTCTCCAATCTTTATAGTTTTTTCAATTGTTTTTTTATTTAATAGATTTTTAATTTTAATTTTAGTAAAGGCTTGCCCTTTACCAGGATTAACAAAATCTGTTTCAATTATCAGATAAGGCTGTTTGTCGACAAGTATCTTGTTGCCGCTTTTAAGTAGCGAATGATCTACCATTAACTTAGCTGTTCTTGACTAGAAGATTCAATTTGCGCATTTTCTAGTGCTTCAATTCTCTTTCTAAGTGGCGGATGAGTTGAAAACAATTTTTGTAATGTGCTGGATTGTCCTTTATTTGATATTCCAAAAGCAAGCATTTGATCTGGAAGAGGTGCAGCTACTTGTCTTTCAAGTGCTTTTAGTGCATCAATCATTTTAGCTTTGGAAGTTAATTGAGCACCGCCTATATCTGCTCTGAATTCTCTCATTCTAGAGAACCAGCAGACTATAGTTGAAGCTAATATGCCAAGGATCACTTGTGCAAATATTACTGTGAAGAAATATCCAATACCATAACCTCTTTCATTTTTTAAAATTACACGGTCTACGAAATGTCCAATTACTCGAGAGAAAAATATAACAAAAGCATTTACTATACCTTGTATCAAAGTAAGTGTGACCATATCACCATTTGCAACATGACTCATCTCATGCCCAATTACAGCTTCAATTTCATCTCTATTCATTGCACTGATAAGACCTGTACTTAATGCAACAAGAGAACTATTTTTAGAAGAACCGGTAGCAAAAGCGTTTGGTTGAGGTGAGTTGAAAATACCTACCTCTGGCATTTTAAGACCTAGCTGGTCTGATTGTTTTTTAACTATATCAAGATACCATCTTTCAAATTCATTCGATGGAGAGTTAATTAATTTAACACCAGCCATAGATTTAGCCATCCATTTTGACATGTATAGCGAAATGAATGAGCCTCCCATACCAAAGACTAAAGAAAATAGCATTAAAGAATCATAATCAAGATCAACACCGTTTGATTGAAGTATTCCTGTAAAACCTGTAAGAGATAAAAATATGCTCAGTACGAAGAGTATGGCTATGTTTACAACGATAAAATAGAAAATTCTTTTCATTTTGTACCTATATTATAAGTTAATTTCTCATTCTTGTGGATAAATTTGTTTTCGATTTTCTTTCCACGCCTTGTTCTATTCATAATATATGGTTCCAAATCATCAAATTCAATGAATTTTGACCTTTTATTTTTCGCGCTAACTTCAATGCGCTCACCTTTTTTAATTACCCCAATAAAAATAATTTT
Organism: Gammaproteobacteria bacterium; assembly: GCA_965660795.1. GTDB lineage: Bacteria > Pseudomonadota > Gammaproteobacteria > CACLCV01. Next base: position 2,869 of record CBFIBF010000023.1, on the reverse strand, counting down.
TTCATTATTTTCAGATTTTGGGATATTTATTAATTTAACACCTTTGCCTTTACTTAAAACCGGAGCGTCTGAAACTGAAGATAGAATCATATAGTGGTTACTTGTAATAATAATGTAATATTCATATTCATTTGTATTTACTGATATTGGTTTTATCAAGTTTGATGCTTTATTTTTAAATATTGATTTACCGTTCTTGTTAGATGCATTTAAATCATCATTTGAACAAAGAAAACCATAACCAGATTCTGAACAAAGCAATGTATGAATAGGTTCTGACGGATTAATCATCCCGACAGCATGCACTCCATCATCTATATTAAAATATTTTTTTAGAGATTCTCCATATCCTCTGCCAGATGGAATATCATTTACTGCCATTGTATAAACAAAACCTTTTTGATCAAACAAAGCAATATCTTTGTTGTTATCAATATTTAAATGATCTAAATATGAATCACCTGATTTAAAATTTAAATTATCTAGCGATTCTAATATTCCTTTATTTGATTTTATCCATCCATTGGCAGATAAAATAACTGACATAGGGTCATTAGATATTTTAATCTCTTTTTTAATTTGTTTTGATGATGATGCTTGCTCGACTATGCTCGTTTTTCTATCTACAGCATATTCCTCGCTAATAGAATCTAGTTCATCTGAGATAATATTATTAAGTTTTGTTTTTGATTTAAGAATTGAATTAATTTCTTTATTTCTTAAGGAAAGTTCTTTGAACTCGCTTTTGATTTTATTTTCCTCAAGTTTAGCAATATTTCGTAATCTCATATTAATGATTGCTTCATATTGAGCTTGTGTAAACTTACCTATTTTCATAATTTTAGGTTTCGGATTATCTTCATTTCTAAGAATATTTATTATTTTATCAAGGTGCTGGTAAACTACTAAGAAACCTTCAAGAATATGTAGTCGTTCTAATATTTGAGTGTTTTCGTAATTAAGTTTTCTTTTAACAGTTTCAATTCTAAAATCTAGCCATTGCGATAAAATATCTTTAAGATTCATGACGCATGGCTTACCATCAGCTGTAATCATGTTTAGATTAACCCTATAGCTTCTCTCTAAGTCTGTTGTAAAATATAGATGATTCATTACATCATCAGAGCTGTGCGTTGTTCCTTTTATTTTAATTAATATTTTAACGGGATTATTTTCATCTGACTGATCTTCAATAGAACTGATAAAACCAATTTTCTTATCAATCATCTGTGATTGAATCTGATCAATAATTTTTGTTGTAGAAGCCTGATATGGTAATGTGTAAATAAGAATCTGTTTATTTTTAGAGTAATACTCAGCTCTTAATTTTATATTCCCAGTACCTTCATTATAGATAGTTTCAATATCTGATTCATTTTTTAAGAGAGTGCCGCCCGTTGGATAATCAGGGGCTGGAATAAAATCCATCAATTCATCAACATTACATTTAGGTTTTTTAATGAGATGTTGAACTGCAAGAATTACTTCGCCTAAATTATGTGGCGGAATGTCAGTTGACATTCCAACAGCAATACCAGAACTTCCATTTACTAATATATTGGGTATTAAGGAGGATAGAAACTTAGGTTCTTTAAGAGAGCCATCAAAATTGTCTATCCATTCAACTGTACCATTTTTTAAATCTTGTAATAGAAGATCAGAATATTTAGTTAGTTTTGATTCGGTGTACCTCATCGCTGCAAAAGATTTAGGATCATCTTGTGTGCCCCAATTACCCTGTCCGTCAATCAATGGTGCGTTGTAATTGAATGATTGAGCCATCATTACCATAGCTTCATAACAGGCTGAATCACCATGAGGATGAAACTTACCCAAGACATCACCAACAGTTCTTGCAGATTTTTTATACTTTGAGTTATATTTCAAGCCCAACTCACTCATAGCATAAATAATTCTTCTTTGAACGGGTTTTAGACCATCTAAAAGACTCGGGAGGGCCCGATCAAGGATTACATACATAGAATAATTTAGATATGCATCTTCACTGAATCTTCCGATGGATACTCTATCTATACTTGATGAAAATAAATCTTTATTATTTGACATTAGTTCGTTTGAGCAAGATTACCTTTTTTTTCTAACCATTTTTTTCTATCCAGTGATGTTTTCTTTGATAACATCATATCCAATATTTTCATATCTTTAGCTTTGTTCTCAAGTGACAACAATAGTAGCTTGCGAGAAACAGGGCTCAATGTTGTCTCACGCAATTGAGATGGGTTCATCTCTCCTAAACCCTTAAATCTAGTTATGCTTACACCTGTATCAGTATTTTTAATTTTATTTTTCTTGAATACATCGTTCATGTTTTCTTCTGAAATTGCATAAAAGATATCTTTCTTATAATCAATTCGATATAGAGGCGGTAATGCAACGTATATGTGTTCATTGATTACAAGATCTGGATAATGTTTAACGAATAATGCAATCAGAAGTGTAGCAATGTGCAGCCCATCTGAATCGGCATCCGCTAATATACAAATCTTACCGTAGCGTAAATTTGAAATATCTGAGTTACCAGGTTGAACACCAATAGAGGTACTGATATCTTGAACTTCTTTTGATTCTAAAATTTTGCTTGATGTGACTTCCCAGGTATTAAGAATTTTTCCACGTAAGGGGAGAATTGCTTGAAAGTTTCTATCTCGTGCTTGTTTTGCTGAACCTCCAGCAGAATCTCCCTCGACTAAAAAAAGTTCATTATTAAGTACATCTTTACTTGAGCAGTCAGATAAGCGGCTGGGCATGATTACATTCTTAGAGATTGTTTTTGTTTTTTTTGATGTTGAAGACAATCTAGATTGCGCATTACTTATAGCAATGTTACAAATTTCTTCTGATATCTCAG
>CBFIBF010000022.1:1953-13043 GCA_965660795.1 Gammaproteobacteria bacterium | reverse complement strand
GCTTACAGGTAAAGCTGCAGATGCTGCACTACACAGTGCGAACATTACGGTAAACAAAAACTCTGTTCCCAATGATCCGCAATCGCCATTCGTGACTAGCGGTATTCGTTTGGGTACACCTGCAATTACCACTCGCGGATTTAAAGAAAATGAGACTAAAATACTTGGAAATTTAATCTGTGATGTTCTAGAAAATATAGATAATGAGGAAGAGATTAAGAAAATCAAAGAGAAAGTCATTAATCTTTGCTCTCAGTTTCCTGTCTATTCATCTAGTAAACAAGCTGTAGCTTAAGAGAAATATGCGCTGCCCGTTTTGTGGCTCAGCAGAAACTAAAGTCATTGACTCTAGATTCAATGAGGATTCTTATTCTATTAAAAGAAGACGTGAGTGTTTATCATGCAAAGCAAGATTTAACACTCTTGAAACATCTGAACTTAATTATCCAAGAGTAATTAAAACTGACGAATCAAGTGAGATCTTCAATGAAACAAAAATTCGAAGAGGTATCAACAGAGCGTTTGAAAAAAGAAAGATATCAATTGATGAAATAGATGAATTAGTTCAGAAAGTATTAACTAAATGCTCGCAGTACCCTAGCAAAGAAATACCCTCTAGAGAAATAGGTGAAATAATTATGAGGGAAATAATCTCAGTTGACCAAGTTGCTTACTTAAGGTTTGCATCTGTGTATTTAAGCTTTAATGACGTTAATTCATTTAAAACAATTATTGAAAATTTAGAGAAGCAACCCACACCTAGTATGCTTAAAAATCAGAACCAAATAGAAATTGATGAGTAAATTTGATGATATAAAGTTTATGACTATGGCTATTGAGCTAGCAAAAAAGGGAAATTATCGAACTCATCCTAACCCGCTTGTTGGTGCTATTATTGTAAAAGACAATAAAATATTGAGCAAAGGGTTTCACAAAAGATTCAGAGGTAAACATGCTGAAAGAGAAGCTATTGATAAAACCAAACATAGTCTTAAGGGCGCAACTATGTACATTACTCTTGAGCCATGTTGTCACCATGGAAACACACCTCCTTGCGTGGATTTGATTATAAAAAATAATATCTCCAGAGTAGTGATTGCATCAAAAGACCCCAATCCACTGGTAAATGAAAAGAGTATCAATAAACTTAAAGATAATGGGATTGAGGTAACTACAGGTATTTGTGAAGATGAGGCTATTGAATTAAATAAATCGTTTTTTTATAAATTTTCTCATAGCAAACCATATCTTAGATTAAAGTTTGGCGTATCACTAGATGGTAAGATTGCAAATCAAAGAAAAGAAAGTAAATGGATTACATCAATTAAATCGAGAAAATTTGTTCAAAGCCAAAGAGCTGAAGTGAATGCAATACTCACTACCTCAAATACCATAATCGAAGATAATCCATACATGAATATCAGAGATAACAAAATCAAAAAGCTTATTGAAAATCAGCCGGCATTGATAATCTTAGATTCTAAGTTAAGAGTTCCTTGCAATTCAAATATTTTTAAAATGAAGGATCGATTAGTTATAATAATTACCGATATAAAAAATACAACTAATTCTCCAATAAAGACATACAAAGAAAATGTTATTATTAAGTATGTTCCTACAGTGAATAATAAAATATCTTTACGAGATGTTTATGATATTGCTAATACATATAATCTAAATGACATTTTAGTTGAATGTGGAGGTACATTAACAAAGTCTCTGTTAGAAGAAAATGCTATTGACGAACTGATGCTTTATGTTGCACCAAAGATAATAGGCCAACATGGAATAAATTTCTCTGGTATTAATGCAATTAAAAAATTAAAAGAAAAAATTTCTTTCAACATTAAAAAAATTATACCAATTGATAATGATTTATACATAAATATGAGAAAACAATAATGTTTACAGGTATCATTGAAAAAATAGGTAAAGTTGAATCGTTAACCAAAGATGAAGTATCGCATAAACTATGTATCGATTTTGATGGTTTCAATTCATCATTAGGGGATAGTATTTGTGTTAATGGGGTCTGCCTGACGGTTGAAAATATAAATAATACTTTTTACACATTTAGTATTTCCCCTGAGACTTATAATCTATCTAATTTTAAATTCATCAGCAAAGGTGACTTTGTAAATTTAGAGAAATCACTCACAGTCAATAAATTATTATCAGGCCATATTGTTCAAGGTCATGTTGATACAACATCTGAAATATGTGAGTTATATAAAATTGAAAACTCATGGTATATAAAATTTAAATTAGAATCTAAATATATGAGGTACATAATTCAAAAAGGATCTATTTCTATTAACGGTGTTAGCTTGACTGTAAATGAAGTGATGGAAAACGAGTTTACTGTTATGATAATCCCGCATACATATGAGAATACTACTTTTAAATATTGTAAACGCGGGAGTGTCTTAAATATAGAGATAGATATTCTTGCAAAGTACATTGAAAAATTAGGTAAAAATAATGATTAATAAAATTGATGAAATTATTGAATCGATCAAGAAAGGCGATATGGTCATTATTATGGATGATGAGAATAGAGAAAATGAGGGAGACTTAATCATGGCGTCTCAATTTGTGAAGCCTTCAGATATAAATTTTATGGCATCTAAAGGCCGAGGATTAATTTGCCTTACCTTAACAGAATCAAGATGCAAGGCTCTGAACCTATCACTATTAAAACAAAGCGGTGGTGAAACCTCAAAAGAGACAAACTTTACTGTCTCAATTGATGCTATCAAAGGCGTCACAACTGGTATTTCAGCATCAGATAGAGCTAAAACAATTAACGCGGCAGTTAAGAAAAATGCAAAAGCCAATGATTTTGCTCGCCCAGGACATATATTTCCTATTATGGCAAAAAATGGTGGAGTTCTAACACGCGCTGGACATACTGAAGCAGGGTGTGATCTTGCAAGGTTAGCTGGTTTAGAACCATCTTCTGTCATTGTAGAAATATTAAATGAAGATGGCACGATGGCAAGAAAAAAGGATTTAATACTATTTGCTAAAAAGCATAATTTAAAAATTGGAACAATTGAAGAGCTAATCAAGTATCGAATTTCTAATGAAAAAACAATTCAAAGAATTAGCCAACAAACTATAAAGACTAAACATGGCCCTTTTACATCAATTTTTTATAAGGATATTCTTACATCGAATATCCACTTTGCTCTAGTTAAAAATAAAATTTCACCTGAAAAACCAACGATTACTCGTGTACATGTCCAAAATACACTCACGGACGCCATTGGTTTACTATCACCTAGCAGTTGGCCAATTGATGATGCTTTGAAAAAAATTGCTAAATCTAAACAGGGTGTTCTTGTATATATTACAAACACAATGTCTGAGCATGACACTTCAAATATTGAACTTATCCAACAAAAGAAATCAAACAAAGGAGTGTATGAGGATTATCGAACAGTTGGCATCGGAGCTCAAATACTAAACGACCTAGGCGTAAGAAAGATGCACTTAATGAGTGCGCCAAAAAAATATCATGGTATCAATGCTTTTGGTTTAGAAGTTGTCAAACACATCACTAAGTAAAATGTCTAGAATAGAAATTGATCATAAAAAGTTGATAATTTTAAATGAGAAGAATCTAAGTTATGAATATTCTTCTTTCTTAGAGTTCCAAAAAAAACCAAATAAGAATTTAGATATTGCGATTTTATATTCTAATTATAATCTCTCTATAAATCAAAGTTTGGTAAATGGTTTTCTTAATGAGCTTTCAGATAAAAATTATCATGGCAACATTGTTTACCTTGAAGTTCCAGGCGGAGCATTTGAAATTCCTGTTTTTTGTAGAAGAATCATCAATAGACATAGGCCTTTAATCGTCTTGACAATAGGGTGCATAATCAAAGGAGACACAAAACATTATGATTTTTTATCATCCAGCGTGACCAATGCACTTATGAATCTCTCTGTCGAGACTAAAACGCCGATATTAAATGGAGTTTTGACGGTTGAAAATAATTCACAAGCTATAGAAAGAGCAGGTTCCAAATTAAATAAAGGGAAAGAATTTGCCAATTCAGCACTTAAGATTCTAGATTTTTCTCAATATTTCAATGAATAAAAAATATAAACCCCAAATGATTGCAAGGGAATCAGCAATCAAGATTTTATATCAAATGAAAGTGCAAAATGAATCTTTAAATATAATTATGAAAAACTTTGTCGAGAAACGTAAATACGATGAGGGTTTACTAGAATCTATTCTTCATCAATATGAAATCAATAAGGAGAGTATCTTTCAATTACTAAGGGATAAAGTTGATATTAATCCGGGACATATGCCATTACTTGATGAATGCATCATACATCTTAGTATTTGTGAGTTCATTTATATTAATAATTCAAAAAATATAATTATTAATGAATATATAAATTTAGCAAAGAAATATTCATCACCTAAAATGTATACATTTTTAAATAAAATACTTGATCAGGTACTTGAGCAACAAAGTCATGAAAAGTGAATCCGATTTTGTCAAATTCTTAGAGAAAATAAAAACATTTGATAAAAATATTATTAAAGGTATTGGCGATGATTGTGCAGTATTAAAATTTCACCCAAAACATAAATATGTAGTTACTACTGATACGTCATTACTTGGCCCACATTTTACCAAAGACTATACTCCAGAAGAGATAGGCCATAAGTCTCTTGCAACAAACATAAGCGATATAGCGGCAATGGGCTGCAGACCAAAGTATGCTTTATTTGCTCTAACTTTACCAAAAATGTCAGCAACTTGGATTAATAGATTCTTTAAAGGCGTTACAAAGTTATTAAAAAAACATGAGATTTCAATCATTGGAGGAGATACTACGAAAGGACCAATGAGCGTATCTATTACTTTAATTGGAGAGCAAAAGTATAAAATCCTTAGGCGTGACAAGGCTAAAATTAACGATGATATATATGTCACCGGCAATATTGGCAGCGCGAGAGCGGCACTTTTATTAAAAAGAGGTAGCGAGGGACATAATTATTTCAGGAAGCACTTAGTAAATCCGATACCTAGAGTTAATATTGGGCTTGAAATATCAAAATTTGCATCTTCATGCATTGATATATCAGATGGGCTCGCGAAAGATCTTAAAAATATTGCCATATCGTCTAAAAAAGGCTTTATTGTTGATGTTGACAAAATCCCTGTTAAACCAAAATTTAACTTTTATGTTTCCGAGAAATTAAGAGAAATATGTATATTAGGTGGCGGAGAAGATTACGAACTTTGCTTTACATGCAATAGAAAATATTCCAGAATTATCAGTGATTTAATCAATAAATATAAAATTAAAATTACTAAAATAGGTACAATTTGTAAATCAGGATTTAGCTATAGGATTCATAGGAAAAACTATATTCCCAAGGTCTCAGGTTACGATCATTTTCAAAGCTAACATCTATTTACCCAGAGTCTTGATATTAAATTTCTCTAAATATTCAATCAATTTTAACAAAGGTAAACCCATAATGGATGAAGGATCACTTCCTTTCATGCTTTTAACCAAGTTAATGGCAGTACCCTCAATTCTTATACTTGCAGCACAATTGAGCACATCATCACTTTTTAAATAAGATTCTATAAGACTATCAGTTAAGTTCTTGAAATATATAGTATAATTATTGACAGAAGAGTAGTATTTTTTAGAATTAGAATTCACTACACACAGACCAGTTCGAAAAATTACCTTGTTATTGGATAACATTTTTAATTGTTTCTTTGCATTAATTTTAGTTATCGGCTTTCCTAATATCATTCCATCCAAATCTGCTACCTCATCGGACCCAATAACAATGGCATTAGATTGATCTTTTGCTATTTTAAATGCCTTCTGGATTGATAATCGCTTTACATAATCTTTTACTATTTCTCCCTTTAGTCTCGCTTCATCTATATCTGGTGATATATGATCAAAAGGTACACCCAATTTTGACATTAATTGTCTTCTAAAGATTGAGCTTGAAGCTAGGATAATTTTCATATTCCTAGTGATAATATCAACAAATTGTATAAAATTGTGAAAATTGCTATTAACAATTGCTTGTGTGTATATTATTGCTTAGAATACGTTAACCAAATTAACGGATAAATATTATGGCTGTTCAAAAGAGTAAAAAATCTAGATCTAAACGTGATATGAGAAGGTCTCATGATTCACTAACAGCTATGCCTGTATCTTCTGATAAAACTACTGGATCAAAGCACCTCAGACATCATATTGCAAAAGATGGTTTTTACCGAGGCAAAGAGATCTTTACACCAAAAGTCAAAAAACCTAAAGAAGAAGCTGCTCCAGAACAGTAAACAAGTCATATAATGTCCAAATCTATCACGATAGCATTAGATGTAATGAGTGGAGATAATGGGCCTGAAGCGGCGCTAAATGGCGCTGTTAAATCTCTCGAAAATCACAGTGATCTTAATGTTATATTAGTCGGCGACAAAAAAATAATTAATATCTTTACAGATAATGTGGATAACTCTTTAAAAAAACGCATAGCTACAGAGCATACTGAAGAATATATAAGAATGGATGAAGATGTTATGCATTCTATAAGAAATAAAAAAAAATCCTCTATGCGTATTGCAATAAATTGCGTCAAACAAAATAAAGCTGACGCATGTGTGAGCGCAGGAAATACCGGCGCATTAATGTCTTTATCAAAAATTATTCTTAAAACTATTAGTGGCGTAGATAGACCAGCAATTTGTACTTCTTTACCTACCAAAAAAGGTTTTATGCAAGTTCTTGATCTTGGAGCAAATATAGAGTGTGATGCAGAAAATCTATTTCAATTTGCAGTTATGGGCTCTGCAATCGTAGAAAGCTTGGAAATAACAAAAAAACCTAGGGTTGGCTTATTAAATATCGGTTCAGAGGAATTTAAAGGAAAAAATGAAATTAAATCTGCAGCAGACTTGCTGAATGCATCTAATCTTAATTATGTAGGTTTCGTAGAAGGCGATCAAATGTTTAGTGGAGATTATGATGTTATTGTTACGGATGGATTCACTGGTAATATTGCATTAAAAAGCATTGAAGGCGTTGCAGGCATGATTAAACATTTTATAAAAACTGAATTTAATAAAAATATTTATAATAAGTTATCGTCACTCATAAGCCTTCCTGTCTTAAGTGGTATTAAAAAGAAAATGGACCCAAGAATATATAACGGAGCATCTTTTCTAGGGTTAAATGGTATAGTAGTTAAAAGTCACGGAAGCGCAGACGATTTTTCGTATAGCAATGCAATAAAAACCGCATACTTTGAATCGAAAAATAACTTGATTGAGAGTATCAAAAAATATACTAATAGAGAATTAAATGAATAAATTTGCAAAAGTTATTTCTAGTGGAAGTTATCTTCCTGAAACGATCCTCACAAACAAAGAACTTGAAAATATGGTTGATACAAGCGATGAGTGGATTACTGAGAGAACGGGTATTAAGGAGAGAAGAGTAGCTTCCGATGATGAGACTTCCGTAGACATGGCATACGAGGCTTCAATAGATGCAATACAAAAGTCGGGTATTAATAAAGATGAAATAGGTGCAATATTTTTAGCAACTTGTACACCAGAGCGTAAATTTCCCAGCACAGCCGTTTTACTTCAAAATAAACTTAATATTAAAAATGCGTTTTCTGTAGATATGAATGCTGCATGTACTGGGTTTATATATGCTCTTGATGTGGCAAAAAAATACATTGAATCTAATCAGTTTAAATATGCACTTGTCGTAGGAACTGAAAAAATTACATCACTTCTAGATTGGTCAGATAGAAATACATGTGTATTATTTGGTGATGGGGCAGGAGCAATGATTATAGGTTCATCTGAAGAAGCAGGTATAATGTCAAGTACAATTGGTTCAGATGGTTCGTACAAAGATCTTTTGACTGTAAATACAGATTCTGATTATATTGAAATGAAAGGAAGTGATGTATTTAAAACTGCTGTAAATACACTTGGAAAACTTGCAAAACACACACTTGAGATAAATAATATTGAGCATGAACAGCTCAACTGGCTTGTTCCTCATCAAGCTAATGAGAGAATCATACTTGCAATAGCAAAAAAAATTAGTTTACCTAAAGAAAAAATAGTTATAACTGTTAATGAACATGGTAATACATCAGCAGCTTCAATACCGCTTGCATTTGATACAGCAAATAATAAGAACATATTCAAAAAAAATGACTATATCATGCTCGAGGCATTCGGTGCCGGTTTTACATGGGGCTCTATTCTATTAAAATATTAAATGAATATATCTTCCTGCACGAAATGCTCTCGCATACAGGCTCATTTAAAAAAAATACAAATTAAATATCCTTCATACTTTTGCAAACCTGTTGCAGGTGAAGGCAATTGTAACTCAAGTATATGTGTATTCGGTCTTGCGCCAGGCTTGCATGGAGCAAATAGAACTGGTATTCCCTTCACTGGAGATTTCTCGGGGAAAATTATAAGAAGTATTTTAAATAAGCTTTGTATATCTGACATATTTATAACAAATATTGTTAGATGTTATCCTGATAAAAACAAACCATTAAAGACGGAAATTAATAATTGTCATCTTAATAATACAGAGGAATTATCAAAGCTTAAGAATCTGAAAGTTATAATTACTCTTGGAGAGCTTGCATACAGACAAATATTGAAAATATATTCTTTGAAATACAATGATTATAAATTCAAACATAATAGAAAAATTAAGCTACCAGATGAAAAAGTTTTATTATCTTCATATCATTGTAGTAGGATAAATATAAACACAGGAAGGCTTAAAAAAGAGTCACTGACGAGTGTTTTTAAACAAGCAAAAATAATCGCTAATGAAAAAAGAGTTTCTTAAAAATCTACCATCTGCTCCTGGTGTATATAAAATGCTAGATGAGTCAAAAACCATACTTTATATTGGCAAGGCAGGCAATTTAAAGAAAAGGGTTGCATCGTATTTTACAAAATCTAATCAATCTATTAAAACACAAAGGTTGGTTCATAACATTAGAGATATTGACTATCAGATTACTTCAAATGAGCAAGACGCATTATTGTTAGAGAATAATTTAATAAAAGAGTATAAGCCAAAATATAACGTTCTTCTAAGAGATGATAAATCATATCCATATATATATATGAGTAAAAAGCATCAATTTCCTGGTTTCAAATTTTTTAGAGGAAATTTAAATCAAGAAGGTCAGGTGTTTGGACCATATACACACGTTAGTAATGTTAGAAAAATACTATCAATTATTCAGAAGACATTTTTAATTAGATTGTGTGAAGATAGCTATTTTGAATCGAGGAAAAAACCATGCCTTCAATATCAAATTAAAAGATGCTCAGCTCCATGTGTTGGGTTAATAAAAGATTATGATTATAAAAAAAGTGTAGATAGTGCTGCGATGTTTTTGAAGGGCGAAACAAAATCTCTATTTTTACAAATGGAAAAAGACATGAACAATGCATCTGATAAAAAGGAATACGAGCTTGCAGCAAAATACAGAGACTCAATTGCATTAGTAAGAGATATCGCAAGCCACTATTCTATATTCCCTGAAGACCAGAGCATTGACTTCATATTAACTCATGTAAACGATACTAAAGTTCTCATAGATATTAATATTATAAGAAATGGCGTTAACATGGGTTGCAAAAATTTCACTTTCTCTAATTCAACTCATCAAAATGCTGATGAAATAGTAAATTCATTTTTTAAACAATATTATTTAATTCACGTACCACCTAATCTTATAATTTCAAAAGAAAAAATTCTCGATAAGAGCATTATTGAATCAGTTATAAATAAAAAATTTAAACAAAAATCGAAAATTATAAACCGTATAGATAAAAAGTACTTAGATTTCATTAATTTATGTAAAACTAATTTGGTGAACAGATCTATGAAGCTGATTAAAAATGATTTAAACCCTCTAGATAATTTGAGCAAACAATTGAGTGTTCAAATAGATTTTATCTTATGTTTTGATGTGAGTCATATAAGCGGCAGTTCAGCAGTTGGATCAGCTATTTATTTTGATAAAGAAGGTTTCAATAAATCAAATTATAGAAAATATAATATAAGGAATAATAATAAATCAGATGATTATGCGGCACTAAGAGAAATAATAAGACGTAGGACACTAAAAGTTGATAATTATATTATCTCAAATATTTTGCTAATTGTTGATGGTGGCAAAGGTCAAATTACTCAAGCTAAGAAGATTATTAATGAATTAAAGTGTAAGAATACACATATCATCGGAATACATAAAGGCTTGAATCGACTTACGAAAAACGATAAAGTTCTTGACCAACAGAATACTGACATAACAAACAGTATAAATAATTCAGCCTTTTCATTAATACAATCAATAAGAGATGAAGCTCATAGATTTGCTATTATGAATCAAAGAAGAAGGCATAATAAACTTATGTTCAATTCAAAGCTTGATGGAATACCAGGAATAGGTGACGAAAGAAAAAAGAATATTATCAACTATTTTGGAGGTATTCAGGGAGTAATAAAGGCATCTGTTAGGGAATTAAAAAAGGTGGAAGGGATTAGTGAAAAGTTAGCCAACATTATATATCAAAATATCCATAAATGATTCTAAATATTCCTACAGTACTAACAATAATCAGAATTCTTTTTATTCCATTGATTGTATTTTTTTATATATATCAAGGCGGACTATATAGAGATTTATCTGCATATATTTTCTTGTTAGCTTTATTAACTGATTATTTTGACGGCTTCATTGCGAGAAGGTTTAATCAAACTACATCATTTGGTGAATTTCTTGATCCGATAGCAGATAAATTACTTATTGTAATTACGATTATTTTGTTAGGCAGAGATTATGAATCCATATTTTTTCTAGTATCATCACTGATTATAGTATCTAGAGAATTTCTGGTAATTGCTATAAGGCAGCGACTAGCAGAACTTAAATCAAATATATCTATTAAGGTAAATGCATTGGGTAAAATAAAGACAGGATTTCAAATGATTTCACTTTTTCTTCTTTTGCATAG
>CBFIBF010000022.1:0-1854 GCA_965660795.1 Gammaproteobacteria bacterium | reverse complement strand
TATATCTATTAAGGTAAATGCATTGGGTAAAATAAAGACAGGATTTCAAATGATTTCACTTTTTCTTCTTTTGCATAGCAACATAGTAAATAGCTATATAAATTTACATATCATTGGCTTATTGTTATTATTCATAGCTGCAATTCTTACAGTTGTGTCATTCATTTATTATGTAAGAAATGCCTGGAGTGATATAATTGAATAATCATGCGGGAATAGCTCAGTTGATAGAGCGCAACCTTGCCAAGGTTGAGGTCGCGGGTTTGAGCCCCGTTTCCCGCTCCAAATTTGGCTAAGTGGCAGAGTGGTAATGCAGCGGCCTGCAAAGCCGTCAACGCCGGTTCGATTCCGACCTTAGCCTTAACTATTAAATCGCAACTATGCTAAATTCATTAAAATGATATCTTTTTATTTGATCTTAATTGATTTTTTTATTCCATTACTAGTTGGCGTATCCTTATATTTCATATCTGACGGTTCCATCAATTTAGACTACCTTTTTCTTTTCATTTCGTTTTCCCTTTCAGTGGTATTATTATCTATCGTTAAAAACTATTATCACGATTATTACTTAATTCATTTTTCTGAAAAAATTAAGATTGCATTTTCCACCTGGATTTTTGCTATTTTCATTCAACTCATAATTCTTAATTATTCTCTGCTTGAAATAAATTATCTACTATTATTAATATGGATCCTAATTCCAATCACTCTACTTATCGTCAAATATATAATTAAAAAGAAATCAAAATATGCTACTAAATCAGATATTCATTTAATCGGTAATTTTTATACTTTTAATGAACATGAAATAAAAACTTTAGAAAACAAAGGATTTCTTATTTTTTATCATGATGACTTCAATTTAAAATTGATAAATTCTATTAAGGTTAAATCATTGCTAGTTCTAAACTTAAGTAAGAAAGAATTAGATGAAATTAATATTAAAGATTATCATGATAGTAATATTATAAATTTAGATGGTTTTTTTGAGCAATACTTGAGAAAAGTTAACATTACATCAGACTATAGCTATATCTTTCCTAAATCGTTTGATAGATTTTCATATTTAGCAAAAAGAGCAATTGACTTCATTGCTATTGCGATTCTTTTACCAATCCTAATTCTTTTAATTTTCTATACATTTTTTATGAAAAAGAAAAATAAAATTAATGATTCTATTTTTTTCAAACAAAAAAGATATGGTTTAAATAAAAGTATCTTTAATATTATAAAACTCAGAACAATGCATGAAGATTCAGAAATGTTTGGTAATACTGAGAAATCTGATCCAAGAGTATATTCATTTGCAAAAAATATAAGAAATCTTAGGCTAGATGAACTGCCACAACTTTTAAATATTATGTTCGGTGAAATGCATTTAGTTGGTCCACGTGCAGAATGGATAAAGTTAGCTGACAACTATGAACAGAATATAGATCATTATCATTTAAGGCATGCTGTGCGACCTGGAATAACTGGCTGGGCACAAGTTATATATCCGTATGGAGTTGACCTTAATGATGCAAAGCAAAAATTCATGTATGATTTATACTTTATTAAGCATTGGTCTATATGGCTGGAAATTGAGGTTTGTTTCAAAACATTTTTGGTTATTTTAGACAAGAGTGGATTTTAATATACAGGTTTTTTTTGAAAATCAACTACTTCAGAACCTGGTAGTGATATGGTATATTATCGATAATTACCAACAAGAGAGTGTTACACAAGTGTTACACAAACATTTTGAACGAATTATACAGTCTTTCACTATTGCAAACACTCGCCCGGGTGGCGGAATTGGTAGACGCAAGGGACTTAAAATCCCTCGAGAGCAATCTCGTGCCGGTTCGA
>CBFIBF010000021.1:0-15021 GCA_965660795.1 Gammaproteobacteria bacterium | reverse complement strand
CCATAGATTTTGCCGATGGCCGGACTCGAACCGGCACGACTCTCGCCACTGCCCCCTCAAGACAGCGTGTCTACCAATTCCACCACATCGGCTTATGGTTTATCGAATTTTTCTTGCTCATCAATTACTTTATCTTCAGTTGGTTCTGTAATTAGACTTTTAGAGCCTTGGCTTTTATTAGATGAGATATAGGCCAGGCTTAAACTAGTTACAAAAAAGCTAAGAGCAATTGCAGTAGTAAGTTTATTAAGGAAAGTCGCGTTCCCACGTGCCCCAAAAACAGTCGATGATGCGCCAGATCCAAATGCAGCACCTGCATCAGCACCTTTACCTTGCTGTATGAGAACTAAAACGATTAGTATCACTGCAAGAATAATATGAATTGTTAGTAGCGCTGTTTGCATTGTGTATTTATCTCAGATTGTGGAACAAATATCAATAAATTTTTTAGGCATAAGTGATGCACCACCAATTAAAAGTCCATCCATATATTCTGTAGTCATCAAAGTGGAAGCATTATCAGGAGTTACGCTACCTCCATACAATATTTTGATAGATGAATACTTTTTATTAAATTGATTTATCGTTTCTCTTATATAATTAAAAATTAATGTCAACTCTTCTTGTGTAGGTACCAAGCCGCTGCCTATAGCCCAAACAGGTTCATATGCAATAATTAAATTGTTGGGAGAATTTTTAATTCTATTTCCGTTCTCTTTAAATAGATGCTTAATTTGATTCTTTAAAATAATTTTAGTTTTTTTATTTTTATATTGATTGAGGGTCTCTCCGATACAATATATTATTTTTATATTTTTTTCATACAACCTAGTCACCTTATTTGATAATGTAATTTCATCCTCATTCAGGACATGTCTTCTTTCAGAGTGACCGACTAGACAATATTTTATTTTTAAGTCTTCAAGCATTGAGGAAGATATTTCGCCAGTATATGCTCCATTATTAAATTCTGAAACATTCTGGGAACCTATTTGAATTCTCTTTTTACCAAGTAATTCATTTACTTTTGATAAATATACACTTGGAGGGAAAATTATAATGTCAGCGCTATATTTATTTTTTTGCACTGCGCTAGTTATACTTTTTGTTAGACTAATAGAACTCTTTAGAGTGCCGTTTTGCTTCCAGTTACCTGCGATGATTTTCTTTGCCATTACGATAATGTATCAATTACTTTTTTAGCTTCTTGAAGAATATCTTCAGATTCATGTTCTATTAAAATACGTATCATTGATTGTGTTCCAGATTTTCTAACAAGAATTCTACCATCTTTTTGTAAAATTTTTTCTACTTTAGTAAATTTTGATTTATTATTGTTAATTAATATATCTGGTGACGATGTCTCAACATTAATTAACATCGATGGCACTTTTAATCTCTTAGGGTATGCCTCATAAATATTTTTATCTATGCCATACAAAAGATGTATGAATTTTATCAAGGTAACAAGTGCATCACCAATAGGAATTTGAGTAATGTCGTTACGCACTATATGTCCTGATGATTCAGTACCAATTAAACAATCATTTTTCATTACAGCCTCAAGAACATTCTTATCGCCAACATCAGTCTCGATAAACTTAATGCCATTCAAACTAAGATTTTTTCTTATACCGAAATTTGTCATAACTGTTCCAACAACTTTTTTTATGTTATTTGTGTATATTGAGAATAAATAAAGCAGATCATCTCCATCAAGTATTTCCCCAACAGAATTAATAATAACAGCCCGATCTCCATCTCCATCAAAGCAAATGCCAAAATCTATAGAAGTTTTCTCATTATTTTTATTATGATTTGAAATTATTTCTGATAACTGTTCAGGATAGACGGCGCCGCATCTATCATTAATATTTGAACCATTTGGTGAATTATTGAAAATATTGATATTAATATTATTTGTAAAATTTATGGTCGATATCACTTCAGACATTGCTCCGTTTGCACAATCAACAGCAATATTTAATTTATGAGAAGATTTTTTTTTAGAATTAAATATTTCTGTTATTTTATTTGAATAAATATTTCTGTATGAATCATCTTGAATCATTTGAATACTTATGTCTGGGTTAATGCTAATGGTTTCAGGTATATTTTTTTCAATTTGAAGCTCTTCATCTTGCGATAATTTTAAGCCATTACCATTAAATATTTTGATACCATTATCCGTGTAAGGATTATGAGATGCTGTAATGATTATTCCGACGGTATCTCTATTATCATTCTCAGATAATATAATGGGTATTGAAGGTGTAGGGAAAATGCCTAAGTATTTTATTTCATATTGTCTATCAGATAATATACCCTCAAGTAGTTTGGTAATGATTTGAAGCGATGATTCTCTGCCGTCCTGACAAATTAATATTCTTTTGATATTTCCTTTGAAAAACTTAGATAACGCAAAGCCAATTTTTTGTATAAATGAATCCTCTAACGGATAATTTCCATACTTACCTCTTATTCCATCTGTTCCAAATAAATTCATAATTCAGATGGTATAAGATCAATAAAATTCAATAACATTTTTGTTTCTTTAACGTCATGTACTCTTAAAATTGAGGATCCGTTTTTAATTGCTATTATTGTTGCGGCGAGTGAACCATATAGTCTTTCAGATACAGGTTTATTTATGACGTTACCAATCATGCTTTTGCGAGAAATGCCAGATAAAATTCTGCAGCCTATTTTTGAGAAATTTGCTAAATTATTTAAGAGTATATAATTATGATCAAGTGTTTTACCAAAACCAAAGCCGGGATCTATAATAATTTTTTTTCTAGGAATGTCATAATCTAAACACCTCTCCACTTTTTCCTCTAAATAATGATATATGTCCGCTATTAGGTTGTCATACTTCGGATTATCCTGCATGTTTTTTGGTGTACCTTGCATGTGCATAAGAGAAACATATAGCTGATTCTCTTTTATTACATCATATAAATCTTCATCCTCTAAAGAAGAGATGTCATTAACTATATTGATATTGTACTTAGTTAGCTTTTTTATTACTTCAGAACTTCTGGTATCTATTGATATGGGTATATTAGATATTTCACGAATAGCTTCAACAACTGGCTCAATTTTTTTTATTTGTGAACAGGGAGAAACTGGTTCTGAGCCTGGTTTGGATGATTCAGCACCTATGTCTATAATATTAGCTCCGTCACTAATCATGCTTGATGCGTGTTTAATTGATTTTTTTAAGTCATTAAACTTTCCACCATCATAAAATGAATTTTCTGTAATATTTAAAACTCCCATTATTTCAATGTTATTCATTATTACCTTTAAATTTTTCTTTATATTTATCTACTCTTTCTTTAAATTTCTTTTGGTACCACAAGAATTCATTATCTTTAATTATAAACTCTTGAAACTCTAAATTGGGCGTACACATTAGTATAACCCCTTGTTGTATTTTTGTATTATGCTGCAAGTTATGAGCAAGTGCATATGCTGATGTTTGAAGAAAATAATCACTAATCCATTCCCTTTTTTTCATTTTTTTTGATGACTTAAAATCAATGATAGATTCACAATTATTATACACACCACATAGATCTGTTGTTCCAGCATGTGAGTCTGGATAAAATAAGGGAATTTCACAGCCCCATATTTCGTTTAACTTCTTTTCAAGAGCATAATTGATGATTGTATCAGACATTTTTTTTTCAATATCATCTGAAAGTTCAAAATTCAATGACTGTTTTCCATGAAGAGCATCCTCTAAATTTTTATGCATCTTATCACCCCTTGATGTTGACTCATTTATAATTCGTGCTGCCTCAACTTGTCCTACTCTATCCCTCCATGCGTTTAGTGAGTCAATGTCTTTTTGTGCTTTTGTTTTTTCTAGAATAGTCGTTACAGATGGAACTTTGTTTCCATCGAGACTGTAATGGCGCGCTCCTGATTTATCAGTAACTCTTTTCAGAGCGCTATAGTTGAATCTTTTATTCCAAAGATGTAGCAAATATTATGTCCATGCTAGTAATAATTTTTATATACTAGCATGAACTCTTTTTATTGTCTTATGATGCTGGGGATGCTGAAGGGCTGTCTTTTGATGCCATGTCAGATGGCTTGCCAGAAGAGCTGTTATCATCATCTGACCAACTATCGGGTGCATCTGGAACTTTGCCCTCCATTATTTGATCAATTTGTTCGACATCAATAGTCTCATATTTCATGAGAGCATCAGCCATTAGGTGCATCTTATCTAGATTATCTTTGATAAGCTTAGTAGCTCTAGTGTACTGTGTGTCAATAATTTTCCTGATTTCAGCATCAATCGAACTAACAGTTTCATTAGATATGTTTTTGTTATTTTGAGATGCTGATTTTCCTAGAAAAACTTCTTGTTGTTCCTCTCCGTAAGCAAGCGGACCCATTTTATCAGAAAGACCCCATTTCGTAACCATATTGCGAGCTAAGTCAGTGGCTCTTTCAATGTCATTGGAGGCTCCTGTGGTCACAGCGTCATCACCAAATATAACTTCTTCTGCGACACGCCCTCCGAACAGAGCGGCAATCATGCTATTGATACGTTGTCTGCTATTACTGTATCTATCCTCTTCTGGCAGGAACATCGTCACACCAAGAGCTCTTCCTCTGGGAATAATACTTACTTTGTAAACCGGATCATGGTCAGGCACAAGCCTTCCAACAATTGCATGTCCTGCTTCATGATAAGCTGTAAGTTTTTTCTCATCATCGTTCATAACCATTGATTTGCGTTCTCCACCCATGAGAATTTTATCTTTAGCTTTTTCGAAATCATCCATATCTACGATTTTTTTATTTGCCCTTGCAGCAAACAAAGCTGCTTCGTTAACCAAATTTGCTAAGTCAGCACCAGAGAATCCTGGTGTACCTCTTGCTAGTATTTTAGGGTTAACATCATTTGCAATTGGTGTTTTTCTCATATGAACTTTGAGAATCTGCTCTCTGCCACGTATATCAGGAAGAGGAACTGTAACTTGTCTATCAAATCTTCCAGGTCTGAGTAGTGCAGGATCAAGTACATCAGGTCGGTTAGTTGCTGCAATAACAATAACTCCTTCATTTCCTTCAAACCCGTCCATTTCAACAAGAAGCTGATTCAAAGTTTGCTCACGTTCATCATGGCCCCCACCTAAACCTGCACCTCTGTGTCTTCCAACAGCATCTATTTCATCAATAAAGATGATACATGGTGCATGTTTTTTAGCTTGTTCAAACATATCTCTCACTCTAGATGCTCCAACACCAACAAACATCTCTACGAAATCTGATCCAGAAATAGTGAAAAAAGGAACTTTAGCTTCACCTGCAATTGCTCTAGCAAGCAGTGTTTTACCGGTACCAGGTGAACCTGACATTAAAACGCCTCTTGGTATATTACCGCCTAAATTTTGAAACTTAGCAGGATCTCTTAGGAAATCTACCAATTCCTTAACTTCTTCTTTTGCTTCTTCAACTCCAGCTACGTCCTTAAAAGTTACCTTGACTTGATCTTCAGTTTGCATTTTTGCTTTACTTTTACCAAAGGACATTGCTCCTCTACCACCGGCGCCACCTTGCATTTGACGCATGAAAAATATCCACACACCTATTAATAGAAGGAATGGGAACCAGTGAATAAAAATCTGTGCTAAAAATGATTGTTTTTCTGGTGCTTTGCCGCTTATCCTTACTTTACCTTTTATAAGCTCACCAATCAGCGCTGAGTTATCAGTCTCAGGGCTATATGTCATAAAAGTTTCACCTGACTTGAAGGAACCTGATATTTCTCTCCCGGAAATTGTTACTTCTTCAACTTGTCCAGTTTGGACTTGCTGCATAAAATCAGTGTAGTTATATTCTTGTGAAGCAGTATTTCTGCCCCCTACGCCTGTAAACAGTGACATGATCACTACAGCGATTATAGTCCATATAACTAAATTTTTTACTAGGTCTCCCATAATACTCCCTACTTTAGAATCATTCTAAGTTTGACATTGTTATTTAATAATTTCAATCATATCAGTCTTTAAATCCATTACAAATGAAGAATATTTCATTACTTTTGCTTCTTGATGATTCTGGTTTGAATGAATTTACCTTATCAAATAATCTTACTAGCTTATTTCTTACCATGTCATAAGATGATCCATTAAAAAACTTCATAACTAAAATCCCTTTTTTCTTAAGAAGAATCGAGCATATTTCAAGTATTGACTCAAATATTTCAACGAAATTTGCCTGATCAACATCTTCTATACCTGTAATGTTAGGGGCTATATCCGATAAAACAAGGTCTGCCCTAGTGATTAATTTATTGATTTGTTCTCGGCTACAGGGTTCATTTATATCACCACGTATAAAATTTACGTTATATATCGGCTTCATCTCCAATACATCTATAGCAACAATATTTTTTTTATCATAATTCTTAGAAATGTACTCTGACCAAGAACCTGGAGCAGAACCAAGATCAAGTATGTTATGGCATGATTTTATAATTTTGAATTTATTGTCAATTTCAAAAAGTTTATGGAAAGCTCTCGACCTATAACCTTCAGATTGAGAAAGTTTTACATATTTATCTTTTGAATGTTTATTTACCCAAGTTTTTGTACTTTTCTTTTTCACCATTACGTTATAACCTTACAACATGGCTAAAGTAACATTGAAAGGTAATGAAGTTAATACTAATAGCGATATTGTTAGTGTGGGTGCATCAGCGCCAGACTTTATATTAGTTGATTCTGACCTTAACGATGTTAGTTTATCGAATTTTGAGGGTAAAAATAAAATTTTAAGTATCGTTCCAAGCTTAGATACCCCAGTATGCCAAAAATCTACACTGGTCTTTAATGAGAAAGTTAATCAACTGAATGAAACCGTCATGTTGATAGTATCTAGTGATTTGCCATTTGCAATGAAGCGTTTTTGTACAGCTGAATCATTAGATAATGTTGTCCCGGTCTCAATGATGCGAACACGTAGTTTTGCAAAAGATTATGGAGTTCTTCTTGTTGATGGTCCTCTTTCAGGTATTACAACTAGAGCAGTTGTAACGATATCGAAAGATAATAAAATTCTTCACTCAGAGTTGGTATCAGAAATCGCTGACGAACCAAACTACCAAGCTGCACTAGATTCTATCTCAAATAATTAATGTCATTCACTAAAAAAATCATTGTATCAATGATTTTAGGTATTATTTTAGGTGTATTTATAAATTTTATAGATATTACTCAATCTAGTGCTCATTCAATTATAATTAATGGCCTCGATATAGTATCTCATGTATTTCTCTCAGCACTTAAATTAATCATAATACCTCTAATATTCTTCTCTATTGTTTGTGGAATAGTGTCACTATCTGAAGATGTTTCAATTTCAAGATTAGGAATTAAAACAATATCTTTATATTTATTTACTACAGTCATTGCTATATCACTAGGTCTATTGTTTGCTTCACTGATATCATATGAGCCTGTTCTAATAACGGAATTAAACAGTGAAATAGATGTAAAAGATATACAAAGTGAAAATAATTTTTTTCCTAGTAATATTTTTAAATCAATGGTTGATGGAAATATCATTCATCTGTTGATTTTCTCAATATTAATTGGAATATCTGCATCAAGAATAAAAGATAAAATCAAAACCTTCATAAAATATATTCATGAATTTAACGAGGTTATCAATGAACTTGTTAAGATAATAATTTCGTTTACTCCACTAGCGGTTTTTTGTATCTTATTAAAAACATTTGCAACGCAAGGTCTAGATACACTCATGCCTTTAATGGGATATTTTTTGACTGTTGTGATTGCATTGATACTTCATTTTTTTATCACATTTTCACTTCTACTGAAAATTTTCACGAGTCTTGATCCATTAATATTTTATCGGAACATTAAAGATGTTCTGGTGTTTACATTCAGTACATCAAGTAGCAGTGCATCAATCCCATTTACATTGAAGACCGCTAATGAGAAATGTGGTGTAGATACATCAATAAGCACATTTAGTATCCCATTAGGTGCAACTATAAATATGGATGGGACTGCTATCATGCAAGGCTGCGCGACTTTCTTTCTTGCAAGCTTGTATGGTATTGATCTTGGAATAAATGAAATACTTATTATCGTAATAACTGCAACAATTGCATCAATTGGAACAGCAGGAATTCCAAGCGCCGGAATTATAATGCTTACAGTGATTTTCACTCAAATTGGTATACCTCTAGAAGGTATTTCGCTTTTGCTAGGGGTAGACAGGCTTTTGGATATGATGAGAACATCGGTTAACGTAAGCGGAGATCTATGTATAAGTTGTATAGTAGCTTCATCAGAAAATAAACTAGACCATAATACTTTTAAAACTTAATATTTATTACAACGAATTATGCCTCTCTTTAAGATCTTGAACTCCAAAGTCATCTATGAATTTTATCGCTTTACAAAAAGCTTTAGCGCCTGACACGGTAGTCGTTAAAGATATCTTATGATTTTGTGCTTCTTTTCTAATTGAAAATGAGTCTTTAATAGATCTTGCCCCTTCTGTTGTATTAATAATCAAATGTACTTCATTGTTTTTTATCATATCAACAATGTGTGGGTGTCCGTCTTTAACTTTATTAATTCTAGTGCAATCAACACCTGATTCAATGAGATGATTAAAGGTTCCAGAGGTTGCAAAAATCTTAAACCCCATACTAATTAATTCAGATGCAACATCACAAATAGGTTTTTTATCATGATCTCTTACGCTTATAAAAACATTTCCAGTTTTGGGAAGTATCACACCAGCAGCCCTCTGAGCTTTAAAATATGCCTCGCCAAATGTCTTTCCAAATCCCATAACTTCACCTGTTGATTTCATTTCAGGGCCAAGTAATACATCTACCTCAGGGAACTTACTAAATGGAAAAACAGCTTCTTTGACAGAAAAGTAAGCTTCGTTTTTAAGATTAGGTAACTTTAAATCTTTTATCTTTATTCCAGACATTACTAGTGCTCCTAGTTTAGCGAGCTGTAGACCGATTGCTTTGGAGACAAATGGTGCCGTTCTTGATGCTCTTGGATTAGCTTCAAGTAAAAATATTTCATCTTCTTTAATTGCAAATTGTGCATTCATTAATCCAATTACATTTAATGCTAAAGCTAAACGAGAAGCCTCCTCTCTTAACTGATCAACAGTGCTTTGCTTTAAAGTATATGGAGGTAGTGAGCAACCTGAATCGCCTGAATGAATACCTGCTTCTTCTATATGCTCCATTATTCCAGCAATATAAACTTCTTCTCCATCACATATTAAATCTATATCAACTTCGATGGCATCATTAAGAAATTTATCGAGAAGAATCGGTGAATCATCAGATACATCAACTGCCTCTTTCATATACTTTTCTAAATCTGTAGTATTCGTAACTATTTCCATGGCTCTTCCACCAAGAACATATGAAGGTCTAACAACAATTGGGTAACCAATTTTTTCTGCTGAATTCTTTGCTTGCGAAATAGTTGTTACAGTATCATTAAGCGGCTGTTTAAGCTTTAGAGATTCAATTAGTTGCTTAAATCTCTCCCTATCCTCTGCCAAATCAATGGAGTCTGGAGAGGTGCCAATTATATTAACTCCACATTTCTCAAGTTCATCTGCAAGTTTAAGTGGTGTTTGTCCGCCGTATTGAACAATTACGCCCCATGGTTTTTCAATATCAATTACGGACATGACATCTTCTACGGTCAACGGTTCAAAATACAGCCTATCGGAGGTGTCATAATCAGTTGATACCGTTTCAGGATTGCAATTTATCATAATCGTTTCATATCCAGCTTGTCTGAGAGCCATCGATGCATGAACACAACAATAATCAAATTCTATTCCTTGTCCTATTCTATTTGGTCCACCCCCAAGGATCATAACTTTCTTATTTTTCGTTGGATTAGCCTCACAAAAATCAGAATAGGTTGAATACATATATGCAGTAGAAGATTCAAATTCAGCAGCGCAGGTGTCGATACGTTTAAAAACAGGATGTATTGATTCATTTTTCCTAAAATTGCGTATTTCAATTTCTTTAACTTCAAGCAAATGAGCAAGCATTTTGTCAGAAAAACCATCTGATTTTAATTTTTTTAATAGTGGTTTAATTGATGTAAGTGACTTACCTTTGATTATTGTCTCAGAATCAACTATTTCTTTTATTTGGGCAAGAAACCAAATATCAATAAAACATAAATTAAAAATTGATTCCATTGACATTCCTTCTCTAAATGCTTGAGCAATATAAAGTATTCTGTTTGAAGATGGTGTAGAAATTTCTTTTACGATTAAATCTTGTCTTTCTTTTGGAGATAGTGACTCATCAAGCTTTATTTCTGAAAAACCATCTATACCTATTTCCAAACCTCTCAATGCTTTTTGTAAAGATTCTTTGAAATTTCCTCCTATCGCCATTACTTCGCCAACGGATTTCATTTGTGTTGTTAAATGTGCATCAGCTTCTTTAAATTTTTCAAAAGCAAATCGTGGTATTTTTGTAACTATATAATCTATGGATGGCTCAAAAGATGATGGGATTATGTCTCCAGTTATTTCATTTCTAAGTTCATCAAGTGTATAACCAATAGCCAACTTTGCAGCAACTTTTGCAATCGGAAAACCAGTAGCCTTAGATGCTAGAGCTGAGGACCTTGATACTCTTGGATTCATTTCTATGACATAAATTTTTCCATTGGTTGGGTTTACAGCAAATTGGACATTGGAGCCTCCGGTATCTACTCCAATTTTTCTTAGGACTTGGATAGATTGATTTCTTAGATTTTGATATTCCTTATCTGTTAAAGTTTGAGCTGGCGCAACAGTTATTGAATCACCCGTATGTACACCCATAGGATCAAAATTCTCGATTGAACATATTATGATACAGTTATCATTTTTGTCTCTTACCACCTCCATCTCAAATTCTTTCCATCCTATGACAGATTCTTCAAGCAATACTTCGCTTGTTGGAGAAAGGTCTAGCCCTCTTTTTACAATTTTCTCAAAATCTTGTTTATTGTAGGCAATACCTCCTCCAGTTCCACCTAATGTAAAAGACGGTCTTATAATTATTGGATAGCCTATATCTTTCTGAATATCTAACGCTTGATTGAAATCTCTAGCAACCTTAGCTCTAGGTGTCTCAAGACCTATATCATCCATGGCTTGCTTGAATAGCTCTCTATCTTCAGCCATGTCTATTGAATTTATGCTCGCTCCAATAATGCGGACATTGTATTTTTGAAGAATTTTATGTCTATTAAGATCAAGTGTAGTATTTAATGCTGTTTGTCCTCCCATAGTTGGTAAAATTGCATCAGGTTTCTCAGCAGCTATAATCTTCTCAACATTTCTCCAATGGATAGGTTCAATATATATTCTGTCTGCCATTTCTGGGTCAGTCATAATAGTTGCAGGGTTTGAATTTACAAGAATTGTTTTGATGCCTTCTTCTTTTAGAGCTTTACATGCTTGAACCCCTGAATAATCAAATTCACATGCTTGCCCAATTATGATCGGGCCAGCTCCAATCACTAAAACACTTTTGATATCATTATTTTTAGGCATTTCTGTTCGTCATAGATGTAATAAATTTTTCGAATAAACAATAGATGTCTTGAGGTCCCGGGCTTGCTTCAGGATGTCCTTGAAACCCATATGCTGGAGAATCCAATAATTCGATTCCTTGCAATGAATCATCGAATAAAGACTTGTGTGTAATTTTATGATTATCTGTTAGTGATGATAGTTCAACAGCAAAACCATGATTTTGACTAGTAATTGAAACCTTCCTTGTTTCTGTATCTATTACAGGATGATTTGCGCCATGATGACCAAATTTCATTTTGTAGGTCTTTGCTCCTGACGCTAAGCACAACAATTGAAAGCCTAAACATATTCCAAATACTGGTATTTTTGATGAGATAATTTTTTTAATGTTTTCTATTGCATAAGTACATGCCGAGGGATCTCCAGGACCATTGGATAAAAAGATGCCATCAGGGTTTTTGTTTTCTAGATTATCAAAAGGATAATCAGCGGGTAAAACCGTAATGTCGCATCCCAAATCATACAAAATCCTCAAAATATTTTTCTTTATACCAAAATCATATGCGTAAACATGAAACCTCTTTTTAATATTATTTCTTTTTTTATTTAGAATTAGTTCATGTGTACCCTCTTTCCATTCATATGTATTTTGAGTGCTAACAACTTTAGCCAAATCTAAGCCATCTAGACCAGAAAAGTCAGATAATAGTTTTTTAGCTTCATCCAGTTTGTCGATATTGGGAACAAGACATCCGTTTAGGGATCCTTCTTTTCTTAAAAGTGATGTCAAATGTCTTGTGTCTACTGAACACAAGGCAGCAATATTTCTATCACGTAAAAAATCTATCAAACTTTTTTCTTTTCGCCAACTACTGTCTAAAGTTGGATAGTTGCGGAGAATGACTCCAGAGCATCCATCCCTATCGGATTCTTGATCATGATAGTTGGTTCCAGTGTTTCCAATATGTGGATTAGTAAAAGTGATGATTTGGCTGTTGTAAGAAGGATCTGTAATCATTTCTTGATAACCAGTCATCGAAGTATTAAAGACGATTTCTCCGACAGTGATTTCATCACTACCAATGGATTGAGCTGCTATTACAGTACCATCATCAGTTAATATAGCTGCTCGTTTCAAAGACTTATCCTTGTTTTAAATAAAAAAAAAGATGCCTCTAGTTGAGACATCTTGGATTGTTTTTAGTAAGTTTCACTAAAACTAAATGATACGATAAAACACCTACTCTTGTCTAATAGATAATACGTTTTTATAGATTTCCTTTTTAGAATCTGTCGAAAACAACTTTATAACCTCAACAATGTCCTTATTAGATAACTTTTTAGAAATTAATTTTAGAATTGCATTTTGATATGGGCTAGTCGTTTCGTTGTTATTACCGGGTCCAATTATAATTACAAACTCACCTTTAGGCACGTTATTCCCAAAAAAATCAATTATTTCGTCAATATTGCCATGTATAATAGACTCGTGGATTTTAGTTAACTCTCTAAAAATCCCTATAGTTACATTGTCATAAATTTCTTTCACAACATTCAAAAGATCTATTACTCTGTGTTTGCTCTCAAATAAAACTAGAGGGAGTTTATTTGGATATAAACTTATAAGTTTACTTTTTCTGTCTGATAACTTTTTAGGCAAAAATCCAAGAAATATAAACGAGTTGATTGGTATTCTAGATACTGATAGCGCACAACTTAATGATGAAGCTCCAGGGATTGGTATTACATTAGTAGACTTACTTATATTTGACTGAACGAAGAATCCTGGGTCTGAAATTGAGGGTGTGCCTGCATCTGTTACTAGTGCAACATTAAGATTTTTCCTTAGATAATTAATGATAGATTTAGCCTTTATGCTTTCGTTATCTTTATTGTAGGAAAATACTTTCTTATCGATATCATAGTGAGACAGTAATTTTTTAGTCCTTTCTATACTCTCTGCAAAGATTACGTCAACATCCTTTAATGTATTGATGGCTCTGAATGTGATGTCTTCTAGATTACCAATAGGAGTTGAGACTAAGTATAGATTTCCTTGCATGACCTAACTTTATCACAAGCAAGATATTATCTAATATAATTATGGTCGTTTCTGAAGTGAAATTGAATATTAAAAGAGCTCTTTTTCAGATTCAGTAAGACTTTCCTGAAATGATTCTCTTTCAAATATCCTCTCAGAGTATTTAGATATGATTTTGTTATTTTGAGCTAAATCAAAATCAAGTGATTTAAGCCTCCAGAGTAAAGGAGCTAGACTTGCATCGACTAACCCAAAATCTTCGCTCATAAAAAATCCATTTTTAATTAATGGAGCTATCTCTAGAAAATAACTTTTAATCTTATCCACAAATTTCATATCCAATTGCTCATCATTGTAAGACTTAATATATTCGGGGTACCATTGATTTTCTATTTCATACAATGCAAGCCTAAATTTAGCTCTAGAAATTGGATCGACTGGCAGTAATGGTGGATGCGGAAATCTTTCATCAAGATATTCAATAATTACTCTCGAATTTTGAAGAACTAATTCTCTGTCTACCAAAGATGGGTACTGGTCATATGGGCTAAGAATTTTAATTTCGTCAGGTATGTTACTTAGGTCTACCTGATGTATTTCAGCAGATATCTCTTTTTCTTTTATTACTATTCGAGTTCTATGGCTCTCAAGACAATTTGGTAGAGAAAATAATAATATCGCAGACCTGCGATTAGCCAATAATGTCATTATTTAACATCTCTCCAGTATTCTATCTTAAGAAGATAAGTAATAAAGACAAAAAAGACAAGGAATATCATTACCCACAAGCCTATTGAATATCTTTCAAGCTGTGCGGGTTCTGATACATAGGTTAAAAAGTTTACTAAATCTGTAATTTCTTGCTCATACTGCTTTTGAGTGAGTTCACCTTTTATCTTGACTGATAGCATGTT
Source organism: Gammaproteobacteria bacterium (assembly GCA_965660795.1). GTDB lineage: Bacteria > Pseudomonadota > Gammaproteobacteria > CACLCV01. Next base: position 474 of record CBFIBF010000021.1, on the reverse strand, counting down.
GTTATCGTCTATTGTCTTTAAACCCTCTTTGTACCAAAGAACATGAGGCATGTTGACATTTGGATAGAGGATGTTATTGACTCCCATAGGTCTTGTGTCATCCTCATAAAAAGATGTCAGAAAAGTATAAATCCATTCAGGTCCACGTGATCTTGCGGTTAGAGTTAGGTCAGGTGGTACAACACCAAAAACTTCTTTGATTGAATCAGGATTTATTGAATTTAGGATAGTTGATCCAAGTTTTGTTTTCTCACCTTTATTTGTTGTTACTATAAGATTAGACTTAACCATTTCCTCGCTGATACCTAAATCGTCAACAAATTTGCTGTATCTATGATATTGAAGGGTATGACATCCGGCACAATTATTAAAATAGATTTGTGCTCCCCTCTGTAATGATGCCTTGTTTCCTAAATCTATAAATACAGGCTTAAGCTCACCTACAGATGCAGTGTGAGCAAGTTGAGTAATTAA
>CBFIBF010000020.1:13648-15142 GCA_965660795.1 Gammaproteobacteria bacterium | reverse complement strand
CTTGTCCTTGCAATTTTTTTCTTGAATTTAATGTTGTATAAAGCATAAGCATTGGAAGAATAGATGGTGTCATCATCGCAATCATCATTACAGCCCACATCATAAATAATAAAAAGAAATCGCTAAATGCCCACATATTTCCCATCGGTGGCATCCAAGTTAGAATTTGAGTAATCAGACTCGTTTCTTTATTCATATCCATAGACCCATTCATTGAGCCTTTATCCATAGTCATGCCTTTATCTTTTTCCATACCCATGTCGCCTTTATCAATAGACATTGAATCTTGAGACATGTCCATATTTATATATGTTGGATTATCAATAAATGGTAGTGTGTTCATATGCCATCCCATACCAAGGATGTATAGCCATGAAAATAAAAGAACCATAGCAACACCAACATAGACAATCATTCTATCTTTAAGTGGCGCTTGTATTAATTTATCGTTCATAGGCTTGAATAAATATGGCCTGCAAGAATGCAGGCCATAAGTTAAATGTTAGAAGTTAAACTTCAATTGCTTTTTGCTTATTCGCACCATCACGATATACAAATGGTGAGCTCAAGCCATTGCCGCCTTCCCATGAATGGCTAATGCCATGATCATTGTAGGTAAGTTTTGATGCTTTACTTACAGTGATTGGGAATGGAGGTGCAACTGCAAGCGGAGTATCATGAACCACCACAGGGCGGCCAGCTGCTCCAGCGAGCTGTTCCATTTTATTTTCAGCAATACCTTCGACTATTACGTGTCTTGAAGGAGAATTTACCATATAGGTAATTTTTGCTCTTTTAGTTGGAAGATATTCACGTGGTGCGCCTTCAGCTCCTTTACCAAGACTTGCGATAACACCTAGGTGTCCACCGTAAGCTCCGTGGTAAGCATCTCTTAATGCATTAAATTGTGCATTATTAGCGCGCTCGTCAACATATACAGCCATTTCAAATTGACCTTTCAAAAGGTTTTGAGGTGCATTTAACCACATTGAAACATTTAGTCCACTTACGTCGACATTACCAACATGACCTTGTTCAATATTCCAAGTTAAAAAAGCTTTACAATAACCTTGTGTAGGATCTAAAAGAAGAAGACATGGGCAGATTGTGTCGCATGTACATGATTCGAAATATGTGCCACGAAGGTACATTTCATGATCTGTTTTCGCGGCATTAGCATCATCAGAACCAAACATAGATCCAATGATAGGTGTAGCTGCAGCTACAGTACCTAAACCTTTTAGAAAACCTCTTTTAGAATCTGAGACTTTGTTTTTGTCTTTATTCATATTCTTTTCCATTTAATTAAATAGACTACAATATTAGCAAATACTAATAGTGTAATTCCCCACCTAACATTTTAGTCATAAATATTCTTAAATTCAAAATATTTTGGTTTATACAAAAAACTAATCATTGAAAATATTGTGTATTTCCAATAAATATGTGACCAAGATAATTTAATTATGATAAAGTAATAGATGTAATTACGAC
>CBFIBF010000020.1:10605-13548 GCA_965660795.1 Gammaproteobacteria bacterium | reverse complement strand
TGAAAATATTGTGTATTTCCAATAAATATGTGACCAAGATAATTTAATTATGATAAAGTAATAGATGTAATTACGACTAGGGGGTCAAATGAGACATTTTAAACTTCTATCTGTACTACTTCTTACAGGGATAATCACTGCATGTGGCGGCGGAACATCTGCTCCATCTGAATATATGGTGAAAGTATATCCAATTGAGAATGACTTTGATCGTTTTGAAACAATCGGACCAGTATCATCACGTGATGAGTGTGCAGCTAAGGCTATGGAAATGAAAGCGGCAGCTTACGAATGCCAGCCTAACTAAAATTTGCGTTATTTAATTTCGTAGAATATATATAAAACCGCTAAATTCTAGATTTAGCGGTTTTTTTATGAGTAAGTTTTATTGATGTAGTCTTGTGCGTAGTTATATAGTTTCATAGATACAGGACCAGCTTCATCACAAATTTTTACATCATTTAGCTGTATGATTGGTACAACTGGATTCGTTGAGCTTGAACAAAATATTTCATCTGCATCCAATAACTCCTTATCTGTAATATCGCATTCATCAAAAGGTAGTTCGTTTGATTTAATAAGATCGGTTAGAAATTTTCTAGTAATACCCGGAAGCAGTTTGTTGCTTAACCTTGGTGTTTTAATCACAGAGTCCTTGATAATAAATACATTACTTGCAGAGCCTTCAGTTAGGTAGCCATCTCTTATTAAGAGCGACTCATATGCATTGTCCTTAGAAGCTTTATTTTTCAAAAGAACATTAGCTAATAATGAAGTAGATTTTATATTCGACCTGAGCCACCTATAATCTTCCTCTGTAATTGCTTTTTTGCCAGACTTGATGATATCTAGGCTAAATGGTTTATAGTTTTCTCCCATAATCAAAATTGTAGGTTGACATTCTGTGGTATAAATATGATTTCTATTTTTATCCACTCCACGTGAGATATGAATATAAATATAATGGTTGATGAAATTATTTTTATCAATAACATGATTAATAATTTCTTCTATGTTTGCATCATCGACAATCTTAGATGAAATATTTATATGATCGAGGCTACTTTTAAGTCTCGATAAATGATCACTAATGTAAAAAATCTTTTTATTATAAATTGGAATTAATTCATAGACTCCATCACCAAATAAAAAACCTCTATCTAGAATCGATAAAGAGGATTTTTCTTTTGGAAGATATTTTCCATTAAGATAGACAATTTCTGATCCGGGCATTATAAATCCATAAATAATGAATCAATAGTTCTGCGATACAATGATCCTTGATTGATATTTTCAAGTGCTGAAAGTTTATAAGTTTTTATAACTTCACCATCTAGAGTTATATTCATAAAACCAATAATTTCATTTTTTTTAACTGGTGCTGTTAGTTGTCTGTCTATTATGTACTCATACTTAAGTTTCTTTTTTTGTCTTCTTGGAATTGTGACGGTTGCATCTTTCATGAGCCCAAATTTTAACTCTGTTTCTTCGCCTGCAAACACTCTAGCTGTAGATATTGCAGTATCAGATTTAAAAAGTGTATGTGTTTCAAAAAATCTAAATCCATATTCTAGAAGGGTTCGGCTTGCCTGAATCCTAACATCTGGTGTTGGTGCTCCCATAACAACGGCTATTAGTCGTCTACTGCCTCGTTTAGCAGAACTAGCAAGACAATACCCTGCAGCTTTTGTGAATCCAGTTTTGATGCCATCAACATTATCATCTATAAATAACAGCTTGTTTCTTGAATATTGCTTGATGTCATTAAATTTAAATGATTTTGTGGAGTACATTTTGTACAGATCAGGAAATTCAATAATCAATGATCTGGATAATTTAGCAATATCTTCAGCAGTAGTATATAAACTATCGTTAGGCAGACCAGTTGCATTAGTGTAGTTTGTGTTCTCTAGTCCAATATTTTGTGCCATCTGGTTCATGTAAGTTGCAAAAGTTTTTTCATCTCCTGAGATATGCTCTGCTAGTGCCACACTTGCATCATTACCTGATACAGTGATTACGCCTTGTAAAATATCTTTTACTTTAATTTTTTTTCCTACTTCGATAAACATTTTAGAGCCGCCTGTCTTCCAGGCTTTCTCGCTAACTAAAATATCTTCATTCATTGAAATATTTTTTTCTTTTAATTCAGTAAATGCCAAATAGGCAGTCATTATTTTAGTTATGCTTGCAGGTGGAAGCGTTAAATCGCCGTTACTGGATGCTAAAATCATGTTGCTATCAAAATCTAGTAATACATATGATTTGACATTAAGGTTTGGCGCAGGTGGTATTGGAGATGAATATGATAAACCAGTAATGAAAATTCCAAGAAATGCAGTAATGATTTTTTTAGTCATATTTATATTTTAACATAACAATAACTACTGTGATGCCATTTTTAAATCCTGTGCCAGAGTAAATACTGCTAGTGCATAAAGTCGACTTCTATTATATCTAGTTATTGTATAAAAATTATTATGTCCAAAGCTATATACATCTTTAGTGCCCTCAATTCTTTTGATTACTGATAATTTTTCATTATCGCTCAAGCGGATATGAGTTTTTATATTCATATTCTTAAATTTCTTATAAGTGGTATGAGGTTTATATGTTTTTTTTGAAATCTTTTTAAGTTTATTTTCATTATGATTGATTTCTAAATCAGTTAGAATTAATCCTCCTCTTTGCCACCCATTACGTTTTAGGTAATTTGCGACACTACCGATAACATCTGCATTTGAATTCCATAAGTCCGCACTATTATCTCCATCAAAGTCAATAGCATAGTTTCTGTAAGAGCTTGAAATAAACTGCGGTTTTCCTAAAGCTCCAGCATACGAGCCTTTAATTAAATTTGGGTCCAGACTATTTTCTCTGCAAAGCAAAAGAAAATTTTCAAGTTCTGTTCTATAAAATTTTGCTCTGCGCCCCTTGTTTGGG
>CBFIBF010000020.1:0-10508 GCA_965660795.1 Gammaproteobacteria bacterium | reverse complement strand
CCAGACTATTTTCTCTGCAAAGCAAAAGAAAATTTTCAAGTTCTGTTCTATAAAATTTTGCTCTGCGCCCCTTGTTTGGACCAACTGAAAGAGAAGCTAAAGTATCAAAGGTTTTAAATGTACCTAAGTTTTTTCCATATCTTGTCTCTATACCTATGATTGCCGTGATAATTTCTTTTGGTACACCAAACTTCTTTGATGCTTTTTCTAGAAGATGGTTATTTTCTTTGATAAATTTTATGCCGTTATTAATGTTGTATTCATTAACGAATAAGCCTTTATAATTGATACATTGTTTCTCATTAGGAGAGCAGCCATTCCAAGTTAATCTTCTCTCAGGGGCTTTTTTGAAAAACTTTTTTAATTTTTTTTCTTCTTTTATTTTTGAGAATAATTCTTTTAAATCTTTCTTACTATAATTATGCTTTTGATACATCTCATCAATAAATGAGTCAACTTCGTATGTGTCGTATCCATTTTGTGCATAAGCAACAAAGTTAAAAGAGAAAAACAATATGATTAAGAGGACTTTTATCATTTTCTCATTAATCTCTGATGTGATTTGACAGACATAATTATACCCAGCGCTGCAAATACCGTAAGCATAGATGTGCCACCATAGCTCATAAATGGCAGAGGAGCTCCAACAATAGGAAGTAGTCCTATCACCATTCCTATGTTAACAAGAACATATAAAAATATTGTTAAGATAAGTGTTCCTGACAAGATGCGTGCAAAGTTATCTGTTGCTTTAATGGAGATACTCATTCCTCTCATTACCGCAAGGACATAGAGAGTAATTAAAAGCAATACGCCTATAAAACCAAATTCCTCTCCGAATGCAGAAAAAATGAAATCTGTGTGATTTTCTGGAAGAAAATCCAATTTTGATTGGGTGCCATTCATGTACCCTTTACCAAATAATCCTCCTGAACCTAATGCTATTTTAGATTGAATTAGATGATAACCAGATCCTAGTGCATCTTGTTCAGGACTGAAAAATGATAAGACTCTTGATTTTTGATAGTCATACATCATTGACCAAAGAACAGGTATTGCACCAATAACAAAAACAACCCCTAAAAGAATATGCGTAAGTCGTATACCGGATAAGAAAATTGCTATTATTCCGGAACTTGTTATCAATATTGCTGTACCCAAATCGGGTTGTTTTGCAATTAGAAGTGCAGGGAGAATAATTATTACAGCTGCTATTACTAAGTTCTTAAATTTAGGCGGCAGCTCCTTATCCGAATAAAATGATGCAATCATCAAAGGTACGAAAATTTTCATCAACTCTGAAGGTTGAAATCTAAAAAAATAAAAATCTAACCAACGATCTGCAGATTTACCAACACCAAAAAAAATTGTTAACACTAATAAAAGAATTCCTCCAAAATATAAAAAAGGAGAGAAGAGTCTAAAGTTATCAGGATGAATTTGGGCTAATAGCACCATAGCTACTAGTCCAACCGCTATACGAACTAACTGTTTAAAAACTAATGAGTTATCTCCGCTAGATACACTGTATAAAGTTATCAGACCAAGAAATACAATTGTCATGATGATCATAAATAACTTCAAGTCAATTTTTAAAAGAGATGATACGCCGCTAAATTGATTGGTTGAGTAGCTCATTGCATGGCAACCCTAGGCTTAATATTTTCAAAATAATAATTGATGATCTCTCTAGCTATTGGCGCTGCAACACTAGAACCACTTCCACCATTATCTACTATTACAGAGACAACTATTTCAGGACTTTCAAAAGGAGCGAAGCTTATGAATAAAGCATGGTCCTGTAGAGATTTCTTGCCTGACTCACCTTTATCAAGATTATAGACCTGTGCAGTTCCTGTCTTTCCTGCAAACTCTAATCCTTCAACTTTTTTAATGTGCGATGCTGTCCCAATTTTCTTGTCATAAATTACACGCCACATTGATTCGTTAACAATATGCAAACTCTCAGTGTCGATATTTATCGAGTTCTCATTTTCATTGTATTTAAAATTACTGACTTCATTATTTACTCTGTCTACACTTCTTAAAAATAAATGTGGGGTAGTGCTTGAACCGCCACTAGCAAGGAGTGATGTTGCATTAGCAAGCTGAATAGGAGTAGCAAGAAAATAACCTTGTCCGATACCTATATTAAGTGTTTCACCTGGATACCAAGGCTCTTGTCTTGATTTATTCTTCCACTCTCTCGATGGTAAGAGTCCATTTTTTTCCCCATATAAGTCAAGATATGTCTTTTGCCCAAAGCCAAACTTTTGTAATTTGTCATGCATCATATCAATACCGGATATTTCAGCTAGGCGATAAAAAAAGACATCGCATGAAGATGCAACCGCAGATGAGAGATTTACATCCATATGACCATCTTTTTTCCAACACTTGAATGGTCTTTTATAATTCTCAAGTTTATAAGCTCCAGTGCAGGCAAAGACTCTAGATTTATCAATAATACCCTCTTCAAGTGCAACTAGACCAAAAAATGGTTTCAGTGTTGAGCCCGGCGGATATTGACCAACTAAGGCGCGGTTTAAAAGAGGTTTAGCTTTGTCATTTAGTAATTTTTTGTAATCTTTAGATGATATTCCTCTAGCAAATAAATTAGTATTGTATCCCGGATGACTTACAAAGCTTAGAATGTCTCCATTATGAGGGTTCATAACAATGATGGAACCTTGTTTCTCCTTGAGTAAATTGTAAGAAAAGTTTTGAAGTTTAGCATCAATAGTCAAATAGACATCACTTCCTCTCACTGCAGGTTTTTTTTCTAAGACTCCTACAATTTCATTATTTGCATTAGTTTCTAATTTCTCAAAACCTGGAGTACCAGATAATAAATTTTGATAGAATCTCTCTACACCTACTTTGCCCACAGTTGTCATGCCCTCTTTAATATCTATGACAGTATTAAAATCGCTGTCTGATAATTTTCCCGTGTACCCTGTTATATGAGACATTTGTTCAGGGAAAAAATAACGACGGTTAGATTTCACAATAAGTTCCATCTCTGGAAGCATATACTGATCAACAGATAGCTTTGTAAACTCTTCAATTGACACATTTCTTTTCAATGTGATTTCTTTAAGTTTTTTATTTTTGAATTGCTGTTCAATTTTTACTAAATCATCATTGTCCACTTTTAGGACCTTTCTAGTATTAATTAAAAATTTCTCTTTGGAGATTATGTTTTCCTTTTTCGCAACTATGTCAAAAGTATCAAAACTTTCGGCTAAAATGATGCCGTTTCTATCAAGGATGTTTCCTCTGATGGGTTCTATTGGTCTAATGCGAATTCTATTATCATCAGCTTTGGTTAAATACAGATCATGGTTCTCAATTTGAATCTCATAAATACGATCTAGATATACAAAGGATATGATTGTAACAACAGCAACAGCTATCAACGCCCTTACTTTATGAGAAGCTCTGTCTTTGGTTGGATCATTTATGCCTTCCCAGCCAGTTTTTTCTTCAAACCTCTGCTTTTTTCTGTTAGTCTCATTGCGATGCTTGCTTACCATATCTGTATTATAAGTAAGATTTTTAAAAGAAAAACAAAAAACGAATACAAGGTGATTTAATATGAATCTAATTCCAATAATACTAGGCTTGATTGGGCTGATTTCGGCATACCTTCTTTATTCTGTTGTGAAAAAATATCCTGCGGGAGACAAAAATCTTACCGACATTTCAGATGAAATACACCTTGGCGCCATGGCATTTATGAAAAAAGAATATTCTATTTTATTTGTTTTTTCACTGATACTAATATTTGGCATATATATCGGACTAGGGCTTAGTAGCACAGTTGCGTTTATTGTTGGTGCTCTGAGTTCGTCAATAACAGGTTTCATTGGTATGTATACTGCCACCAAAGCTAATGTTAGAACTGCCACAGCTGCCCAAAATTCCGGTGTAAGTGACAGTCTTTCAGTCGCATTTTTTGGTGGATCAATTATGGGTCTTACAGTTGCAGCCATGGGTCTCCTCGGCTTAGGACTATTATACATATTATATGGTAGCGACCCTGCAACCGCATCAACAATACATGGTTTCGGAATGGGGGCATCGACAGTAGCTTTATTCTCAAGAGTAGGCGGTGGTATTTTTACAAAATCTGCTGATGTTGGAGCTGACTTGGTAGGTAAAGTTGAAAAGGATATCCCAGAAGATGACCCAAGAAATCCAGGTGTGATCGCGGACAATGTTGGTGATAATGTAGGTGATGTAGCTGGAATGGGATCTGATATTTTTGAATCCTACTGTGGTGCAATAATTGCAACGATAGCTATTGCATCTACCATGTTGCAAGCAGATATGATTGATTTAGGAATTAGAGAAACATTAATGTCTCTACCATTGGTGCTTGCATCACTTGGAATGTTTTGTTCCATAATTGGAATATTGATTATAAAAATACTAGCTTCCAAAAAAGGAAGTGATGAAACAAATATCGCTAATTCATTAAGAGGTGGTACATTCGCTGCAGCCATATCCTTTATTGTCTTAGCTTACTTCGTCATAATATCACTAGGAGTCAGTGCAAATGCTTGGTATGCGGTTCTTTCTGGAACAGTTGGTGGCATAATTATTGGATTAGTAACCGAGTACTATACTGGAGGAGCTCCTGTTCGTAAAATTGCAGAACAAGGTCAAACAGGCTCTGCAACAGTGATTACCACAGGGCTATCAATCGGACTCCAATCTGTAGTTATACCTATACTTACGCTTGTTGTAATAATTTTCTTATCTAATCATTTTGCTGGTTTATATGGTGTTGGAATAGCAGCTGTTGGTATGCTTGCAACCGTAGGAATTACAATGGCTATTGATGCTTATGGTCCTATTGCTGACAATGCTGGTGGGATTGCAGAAATGGGTGCACTTGGTAAAGAAACTCGTAAAATTACTGATAGCCTAGATGAAGTGGGTAATACAACAGCAGCCATTGGAAAAGGTTTTGCAATTGGTGCGGCAGCTTTAGCAGCGCTTGCAATTATCACAGCTTTTGTTCAAGAGGTTAATCATAGTAGGCAGGAATCTATACAGCTTCTATTAACAGACACCAATGTGCTTATAGGATTATTCATTGGAGGTATGATACCGTTCCTGGTAGCTTCGCTGACAATTACGGCTGTAGGTGATGCAGCGTATAGTATGATAAATGAAATAAGAAGGCAGTTCAGAGAAATTCCTGGCTTAATGGAAGGTACAGGTAAACCAGATAATCAAAAGTGTGTGGAGATTGCTACAGGGGCAGCTTTGAAAAAAATGGTGTTGCCTGGTGCAATTGCTGTATTCTCACCAGTGGTTGTGGGGTTCACCTTTGGTCCAGAAATGCTTGGAGGTTTACTTGCTGGTGGATTAGTGAGCTGTATTCTTCTAGCATTAACTATGTCAAATTCTGGTGGAGCTTGGGACAATGCGAAGAAATTTGTTGAAAAAGGTAATTTTGGGGGTAAAGGTTCAGACACTCATAAAGCTGCTGTAGTTGGAGATACAGTTGGTGATCCCCTGAAAGATACATCAGGGCCATCCATGAATATCTTAATAAATGTCATGGCAATTGTAAGTCTTGTGATTGCGCCATTACTATAAATTTTTATCAAGGAGAACAAAAAACATGAATATACTTTTTTTAGGTGCACCAGGATCAGGTAAAGGGACTCAGTCAAAAAATATTGAAAAGGCATTTGATATACCGCAAATCTCAACAGGAGATTTATTAAGGGCTGAGACTGCGTCTGGATCTGAAATGGGAGAAGAACTCAAAAAAATTATGTCATCTGGAAAATTCGTTAGTGATGATCTTGTCCTTGAATTAGTATCCAATAAAATATCTTCAGATGATTGTAAAAACGGTTTCATACTAGATGGCTTTCCAAGAAATTTATCACAAGCAACGAGTTTGGATGATTTATTGCAAAAACTAAATCTATCTCTAGAGTATGTCTTTTTAATAGATGTCCCTGCTGATTTAATTATTAAAAGATGTGTTGGAAGAATAACATGCAATGTTTGTGGAAAAATTGAGAATGAATATTTTTCAGATTATAAAGAAGGATATAAGTGTGAGAAAGGTGGTGTTTTTACAAAAAGAGCGGATGATAACGAACAAACAGTAACAAATCGTCTCAATGTATATTCAGAACAAACAGAACCTATAATTGATTTTTATAAAGAAAAAGGAATATTACATCGTATAGTTGGAGGCGAAGATGGCCCTGAAAGACTAACCGATGAGATTACATCTATCTTAAAATCTGATTAATTAACTGAAAACACAAGAAAATGCTATAATTTTCTTCAATGATAATTAAGGGTCTTATAAAAAATAATCTAGCATTATTTTTATTTCTAACGGCATCAACTGCTCATGCGGGCATTGATAATTTCATCGATAGCTTATCTACAAAAGTACAAAATAAACTGTCAGAAAATGGAATAAAGCCGTATGTGATTGAATTAGAACAAGGAAGATTAATTGATGATAAAAAATTTAATCAATTAGCTACTGGTTTATCAAAGGAGCAGATTGAATATCTTTTAGGAAAACCTGCAAAAAGCCCCTTTAATGATAATCAATGGGATTACTATTATTCAAATAATATTGAAGAAGATGAAATAAAAAGTCTTTCTGTATATTTTAAAAATGAAAAAGTTTTTAAGATAACAATTAATAATAAAATTTATAAACTACTCGGTCAGATTAAACAGAGTGATGTTGATTTATCTCTTGCGCCAATGGCTCAAGTAACAAATTCACAAGAAGATGTGTCTAAAGAAAGTATTATCAAAATTACGTTAGAAGATGTTCTAAATGATGGCGAAGAGCTTGGTTTGTGTAAATTAAATCTTTATGAAACTTTTAAAGATGTGAAAACTCTAGCGCTTGCTGACGAATCTACTCTTGAGATTAGAGCTGACAATCAAAGTCAGGACGGCACTATATTTACCGCTGAGGGTAATGCAGAGGCTGAAAGACAAAATGATATGCTCAAGGCTGATAAAATAACCTATGATACTTCTTCAAAAAAAGTTTCTGCATTAGGTGATGTAAAATATTTCAGTGATGAAATTTCTATTTACTCTAAATCAGCTGAATATGAAGGAAATAAAAGTGATATTGGTTTTTCTCAAGCTAAATACTTCAGAGCAAGCGGTATAGGATCAGGAGTTTCAGATAAAATTACTTTTAAAAGTAATAAAGATGTTTTTTTGAAAAATGCCACTTATACATCTTGCAATATTGATGACCCTGATTGGCAATTAACTTCAACTTCAACGACCCTATATAATTCTACTGAAAGAGGGCACTCATATAATATGATGCTTAAGTATAAAAACATTCCTATTTTTTATACACCATTTATTAGCTATCCACTTACAGACAAAAGACAATCTGGAATACTTACTCCCTCTTTTGGATCAGCAGGAGACAGTGGAACCTCATTATCAGTCCCCTACTATTTTAATCTAGCGGAAAATTATGATGCTACGGTTGAGGTAACCAGTATGAGTGATAGAGGGGTTATGTTTGATAATGAACTTAGATATCTTGGATTTAATGAGTCTACATTACTAAATTTCACACATCTAGAGAGTGATGATGAATTTGGTGATGACAGATATTTGTATATGATTAATGATAATAGAATTCTATACGACAACATGTCAATTGGGAATAATCCAAGAAGGTTTATATTAAGAAGTGATATTAATTACAGCAGAGTGTCAGACTTAGATTATTTTGATGATTTTGGAAATTCATTGAGCACGGCAAGTCAATCAAATGTTAAAAGAGAAATAAGGTTATTTGGAACAAGTTCTTCTAACGAATATACTTTGGATTATGATTTATCAACCTTATCCTATCAGCCAACACAATCTGGTGTAAATGAACAATATCAGACCGTTCCCTCTCTTAAACTAAACTATAAAAATAAAAGTACATCGACACTTAATTACAACCTGAGAGCAAGTATAGATAAGTTTGAACACAAAGATAATACTAAAGCTGAAGGTGCAAGATATTTAATTTATCCAAGCATCCAAATGCCAATAGTAACTGATGGATGGGAGCTGACTTCAAAACTTGGTATTAGACATGTTGACTATGATTTAGATAACAATGTTTCTGAAGGTAAATCCAAAACAACTCCAATAGCCAGCATACGAGGCAAACTTTATTTTGATAAATACGTTGGTGATAAACTATACACACTGGAGCCTGAAGCCTACTTATTATACATACCAGTTGGAAACCAAGATAATAATCCGATATTTGATACTGGATTGAAAGAATTCAAATATTCTCTTTTTTCAGAAAATAAGTTTTATGGTGAGGATAGAATTAATGACGCTAAACAAATTTCATTAGGGTTAACTCATAGGGTAATAGACGAAACAACAGGTGATGAATTATTTTCTGGTACTATCGGACAAATTATATATTTCGACGATCGCGATGTACACTTGACAAACAATACCAAGTCTCACTCAGATGCATCTAATATCATTGGTCTAGCAAGTACTAAACTTACAAAATACAGCACTTTGTCTGTAGGTTCAGTATATAACCCGCATAAAGGTCATGGTATGAGAAATAATATAAGGTATCGATATGATGCTAGCTCTGGTTCGAGAAATAAAATATTTAACACTGATTATCGCTTTATCAGAGGTAGTGAAGAAGAAATTGACTTATCGGGAGTATATTCTTTCAATAAAGAGTTTTCTCTAGTAGGCAAATATAATTACTCGTTTTCCAACAATAGAAGTAATACAGAAGATTTAATTGATACCATGATAGGTATAGAATTTGACAGTTGTTGTTATTCACTTAAAGTTGTAGCTAGAGATTACTGGACTGGGGTAAAAAAAGATAATGTTTTATATTTTGAATTTTTACCTAAAGGCCTGACAACAACAAACAACAAAACATCAGCTTTACTGAGAAGAGGAATACCTGGATATATGGATCGAACAGATTATGAATAAAATAAAAATATCGATTATTATCTTTGCTATGGTTTGTATGAAGCCTGCTTTCTCCCTAGAAGATTCCATTATAGCAATCGTTAATGATCGCGTAATACTAAAATCAGAACTAGACAATAGACTTCAACAAATTGATATTAATAACTTAAGTAGGATTCAATTATCTAAAATTAAAAACGATATATTAGAAAAATTAATTGAAGAGTCTCTCATGAATCAGGCTAGTGATAGATTGGGTATTAGTGTGTCTGATATTGATCTTCAAAATCAAATTAAATTGATTGCAAAAAGAGAGGGTTTAACAGTCCTTCAGCTCAAAGAGAAAATAGAAAATGGTGGACTTAGTTATATAAATTATTTGGAAATTTTAAGAAAAAATATTAAAAGGCAAGAGTTACTTAGAACGCAATTCACTAACAGGGCCTATGTATCAGAGGAGGAAATCAATAGCTTTATTCAAAATAATAAACTACCAGAATTATCAACAAACATAAATTTACAAGAGTATGTAATAAAGGACAAATCCAAAAAATTGAATTTAAGTCAGGCGAAAATATTATTTGATAGTATTCGTCTTGAAGGTGATGAGAAAGATAATACAAAATATCCTGATTATGAAATAGAGATATCAGTTATGAATGATATCCAAATCAATAAGTTACCAGATATATACCAAAATAATCTTCAAGTGCTTGATGAAAACAATTTTACTAAAACTTTTCAGACTGGTAAGGGCTTTACTATGTTAAAAGTGCTCAAGAGTAACATGTTCAAAAATGAATATAAAGTAAGTCATATATTAATGAAAACTAATCCGATGGAAGGTGTAGATAAAGTCAAAGAAAAATTTTATAAGATCAAAAAAGAAGTTATTAATGGTAACGATTTCTCTGATTATGCAAAAAAATACTCGCTTGATAAAGCCTCAGCCATAAAAGGTGGGGCACTTGGATGGATAACAAAAGAGATGGTTGTAGATAACTTTAGACGTGTAATGATTAATACTCCCATTGGTGAAATTAGCGAACCCTTTAAAACACAGTATGGTTGGCATATTCTCTACCTAGAGGATAAAAGAACAAAGAACATGTATTCTGATATTCAACGAAATCAGGTTATTTCTATCCTCAAAGATAGAAAAGTTCTTGTAGCTAAAAAAGAATGGCTATCTAAGCTAAGAGATCAAGCTTACATAAAAGTTATGCAATGAGTAAGAAAATAGCTATCACTCTTGGGGATCCTGCTGCTATCGGACCTGATATCTGTGTAAAAATGGCGCATGCACATCTTAATAGAAATCATATTATCATCACTGATCCCACAATATTATTAGAGAGTGCAAAGAAACTAAAAACTAGGATTCATATAAATCAATTAAAAAAAAATGATTTAAAAACAATCAGTGGTTCTAATGTAATTAATGTTCTCCCTATTAAACTTAATGTCAAAAACAAGCCAGGGCACATGAATTATAAAAATGCGGCGTTTGTAAT
>CBFIBF010000019.1:10913-18901 GCA_965660795.1 Gammaproteobacteria bacterium | reverse complement strand
TGTTTAATGATTCCTATGCAAGTTTGTTTGATGGTGATAATAACTGGAAGTCTATTCCTACATCTGATTCAGATTATTTTGATTGGGATGATAAATCAACATATATTCAGCCATCACCATTTTTTGGAAAAGAAAAAGAAAATCAGGATATTCTCCCGGTAATAGATTCAGCTTATCCTCTTGTTATTTTGGGGGATAGTGTCACTACTGATCACATATCTCCAGCTGGTTCATTTAAAGACAGCACTCCAGCAGGTAAGCATCTCATTGACAATGCCGTAAACGTTAAAGACTTTAATTCATATGGTTCTAGAAGAGGTAATTATAAAATTATGCAAAGAGGAACCTTTGCAAATATAAGATTATCCAATAAATTAGTCGCAGAAAAAACAGGAGGTTTTACAAAACTTTTACCTGATGATATAGAGATGACTATTTATGATGCCGCTGAGGAATATAAAAAAACAAACACGAATTTAATTATATTTGCAGGTAAAGACTATGGCTGCGGTTCTTCACGTGACTGGGCTGCAAAAGGCACAAAGCTTTTAGGTGTAAAAGCAGTTATTGCTGAAAGCTTTGAGAGAATACATAGATCTAATCTCGTGGGCATGGGTGTCATGCCTTTGCAATTTGCGCAAGGCGATAGTTTTGATTCACTTGGTTTATCCATGAAGTCATCATTTACGATAAATTCAATAAGCAAAGATTCAAAAACTGTTCAGGTACAAGAAAATGATTCTAATAAAATATTCGAAGTTATAGTGAGAATTGATACAGCAAAAGAATGGGAATATTTTGTGAGTGACGGAATATTAAATTATGTAATGAAAAAATTAGCGAATTGATTAAATAGAAACAGCTAATTGTGCTATTTTCTTTCTAAAAAGAAATAATCTTAATTTAGAACCCCCGGATTGTTGCCAAAGTATATAGGATCGTATTGCCGATAGTAGTAATGCTCTGATCATTGCAGCGTTTTGTGACTCTTTCAAATATTTATTATCTCCATTGACAATAATTCTTGGCTCTATTTTACTAATGGTTTCTAAATATAGTTCAGATAAATAAGAAGCATGATCATTGAGGTTATCTTGATTAACAGTATCATTAAAATTATTCAAACTAGATCTCAGTTTAGAGAGTGTATTTTCATTTTTATATAAATTTTTAACTAGTACACTGATAGCCTCAAAATATCTTATTACTTCAGCATCTTTGGAAAACGCATCTCCAACAAGTTGTTTTCTTAAGTAGTCCAATCCAGTATTTATTCTTTTTAAGTTAATATAAATATCTTCAATATTATCCACTGTCGTTTGATATACACTGAATATAAGCGGTTCAATCAATTTTGCATTGATTTCACCTTGCCAGGCAACTTTTTTAATTTCATTACATGCTTGGTATATTGCACCAAGGGAAATAGTTTCATTTTTTAGATCTTGTTTAAACATTTAGATGTAACTACCCCGCCTCCGATACAATGTGTGTCGTTATATAATACAGCTGATTGACCTGGAGCTATAGCTCTTTCAGTTTCATTTAGTCTAATTATATATTTTTGATTAATAATTTTGAAATCACACGCTCTGAGCTGCCCTCCATGTCTAAATCTTGCCCTAATATTATTCTTTTTATAATCTTTGTTAATTAAATTAAAATCAGTTAATTCTATTTCTCCAGAATACTGAAGGGGAGTCTGGTCTTGACTAACGATTAATACATTGTCATCTATACTTTTATCAATGACATACCATGCAAGCTCTTCTTTATCTTTCATGCCACCTATCCTAATTCCTTTTCTTTGGCCAATAGTATACTTATTTAGTCCCTCATGAGTTCCTATAATTTTTTTTGATTTATAGTCAACTATATTTCCTTCTTCTGGTTTGATATATTTATCTATAAAAGATGTAAATTTTTTATTACCTATAAAACATATTCCCATACTCTCTTTCTTCCTTTCTAAACCAAAATTAAGTTTTTTTTCAATTTTTTTTACCTCACTTTTCTCCATTTCCTCTAAAGGGAAGATTGTATTATTTAATACCTTTTCACTTAGAGTATATAAAAAATAAGTTTGATCCTTAATTCTATCTTTTGGAATATGTAGCTGTGACTCAGACAAATTTAATTTTTTCGCATAATGGCCTGTAGCAATATAATCAAAACCTAATGACATCGCATAATCATAATACCTCTTGAACTTAATTTCTTTATTGCAAAAGATATCTGGATTTGGCGTGAAACCCTTTTTCAGTTCATCTAGAAATTTTTCAAAAACATCAGACCAATATTTATCTGAGAAATTGACTAAATTAAGTTTTATACCCAGCTTGTTACATATCATAACCGCATCTTCATAATCTTTTTTTGAGGTACAACCATCATCATCATCTTCTTCCCAGTTTTTCATAAAAATACCTTCAACTTCGTAACCAGCCTCTGACAACAGATATGCCGATATGGATGAATCTATGCCTCCTGACATACCTAGCGCTACTTTTCCTTTAAAACTTGTCATTTCAACTAACACATTTCTATAATTAAATATTTTTTCTGAATCATGATGATAATTGGGCTATTTAATTTGTCAATTAATCTCACAAGTAGTATCATCTAGCCAATTATTTTTTAGACCATGAGGTAATAATGAGTAAAGTAAGATCTTCAAAAGATATACAGAAAGAATGGGACTCGAACCCAAGATGGAAAAACGTAAAACGTGATTACACAGCTGAAGAAGTCGCTAAATTAAGCGGTAGTGTGGAAATTGAATATAGTCTAGCCAAACAGGGCGCTGAGAAGCTCTGGAAAGAGATAAACAATAGCGACTTTGTCAATGCACTTGGTGCACTTACAGGAAACCAAGCAATGCAACAAGCAAAGGCTGGTCTAAGAGCTGTTTACCTATCAGGATGGCAAGTGGCTGGAGATGCAAACACAGGTATGCAAATGTATCCAGATCAATCATTGTATCCCGTAGACAGTGTTCCAGCGGTTGTGAAACGTATTAATAACTCATTACGAAGAGCAGATCAATTAAACATAGCAGAAGGAAATGAACCCGTAGACTATATGTTACCAATAGTTGCGGACGCGGAAGCAGGCTTTGGCGGTGTTCTCAATGCTCATGAATTAATGAAAGCAATGATTGAAGCTGGTGCTGCAGGAGTGCATTTTGAAGATCAACTAGCCTCTGCAAAAAAATGTGGACACATGGGCGGCAAGGTGCTTGTGCCAACACAAGAGGCAGTTCAAAAGTTAGCAGCAGCAAGGTTAGCGGCTGATATATACAATACGCCAACGGTACTTTTAGCTAGAACTGATGCGGAGGCCGCAAATCTCTTGACTAGCGATGTAGATGAAAGAGATAGAGAGTTCACTACCGGAGAAAGAACCTCAGAGGGCTTTTATAGGGTTAAAAATGGAATTGATCAAGCAATCTCAAGGGGCTTAGCTTATGCCCCTTATGCAGACTTAGTGTGGTGTGAAACAGGAGTGCCTGATTTAGATTTTGCTAAAAAATTTGCTGAGGCACTCAAAAAAGAACATCCAGAGCAACTGCTTGCTTATAACTGCTCTCCATCTTTTAACTGGAAAAAGAATCTCGATGATGCACAAATTGCTAAATTTCAAAAAGAGCTTGGGGCAATGGGTTATAAGTTTCAATTCATTACTCTTGCAGGATTCCATGCATTAAACTACAGCATGTTTGAGTTATCAAAAGGCTACAATGCAGAGCAGATGACAGCTTATGTTAAGTTGCAAGAAGCAGAGTTTGCTGCTGAGAAAGATGGATATACCGCCACTAAACATCAAAGAGAGGTTGGTACAGGATACTTTGATTCGGTAACCCAAGTAATTACTGGCGGCTCATCATCAGTTACAGCATTAACAGGCAGTACTGAAGAAGAACAGTTCGATAAATAGCTTAGGACTTATCGCTTGAAATTAAATATTCCTGCTGATGGAGCCAGAATTAGTCACGATGGGGAAAAACTCATCGTGCCTGATAATCCAATAATTCCATACATCATCGGTGATGGCATAGGTATTGATGTAACACCTGTGATGAAAAGAGTTCTAGATTATGCTGTAAATAGAGCTTATGAAAATAAGAGAGAAATCAAGTGGTTAGAATTATTTGCTGGTTCTAATTCTAATGATTTATATGGTTCAATATTACCTGATGAAACATTGTCAGCCATGAAAGAGTACCGAATCTCTATTAAAGGCCCTTTAACCACACCGGTTGGAACGGGTCATAAATCTATCAATGTGATTATTCGTCAGGCTCTAGATTTATTTGCATGTGTCAGACCTATTAAGTATTTCCCAGGCACAAGTACGCCGATGGCTGAGTCAGGTTTAACTGACATGGTCGTATTTAGAGAGAACACGGAAGATCTATACTCAGGAATAGAGTGGATGCCAAATTCAGAAGGCGCAAAAAAAATAATAGATTTTATTAATAAAGAATTAGGAACATCACCTTTCAGATTTGAAGCTAATTGTGGAATAGGCATCAAACCAGTATCAGAAGAGGGCACAAAAAGACTGGTTAGAATGGCAATTGACTATTCTTTAGAACTCAATAAATCGAGTATCACAATTGTTCATAAAGGAAACATTATGAAATACACTGAAGGCGCATTTAGAGATTGGGCTTATGAAGTAGTATTGCAAGAATATAGTGGAAAAATACTAGAAGATGGTACGTATCTTATTGAAAATGATAAATTTAATACTAAATTAATTATTAAAGACTGTATTGCAGATAACTTCCTTCAGCAAATTATATTAGCCCCTGAGCAACATGATGTTATTGCAACATTAAATTTGAATGGCGATTACATATCTGATGCACTAGCAGCACAAGTTGGAGGAATCGGGATGGCACCAGGCGGAAATATAGGCTATGGATGCGCAGTTTTTGAAGCTACACATGGCTCCGCTGAGCCATTTGCTGGTAAAAATAGGGTTAATCCCGGATCTATAATACTGTCCGGTGAGATGATGTTAAGGTATCTAGGATGGACAGAGGCTGCCGATTTTGTTTTAAAAGGAGTAAAAGGCGCAATCAGAAATAAGCAATTAACCTATGATTTAGCCCGTGCTAGAGCAGGGAAACGTTTGATAAGAGTTAAAAACAAAGATAAGAACACATCTATTGATGTAAAAGAAGAAATTACAAAGTTAGTTCCGGGTGCAACGCTTGTTTCTACTAGTGGATTTGGAGATGCAGTAATAAATAATATGTAACTAGTTATTTATCTCTGAATATAATTCTGCCTTTCGTGAGATCGTAAGGCGTTAATGCAACCATCACACTGTCGCCTCTCAAAATCCTGATATAATGTTTCCGTATTTTTCCAGAAATATGTGCAATTACTACATGACCATTCTCAAGTTCAACTCTAAACATGGTATTGGGCAACGTCTCAATAACCTTCCCTGACATTTCAATCTGTTCTTTCTTTGACATATATAATATATTGGGTTGTATTATAACAAGAAATATACACCTAACAACATGGATCGCAATGATATACAAAATAAGATTAAGAATTTTAGATTGATAAACTTCAATCATTTAATGTCAATCTATGAATCAAATTTTTATAACTTTAATTGCTTGTTTTCGAGGACTAATCAAGAGAATATTTATATATTAGATCAAAGAAAATTGGTTATTAATGATATTTACCATGATAAACACACCCGTATATTTAAGCTTTTTCACAAATTTGAATTTGAAAATCAGATAGATTCAATAAATATGTTTTCAATAAAGCCGCATACCATCTTTTATATGTATAAAGACGCTAAACTACTTGAAGTAAAATCTTTGAGTGAAAATAGACAATTTGAAACTACCTTTAAGAATAAATTTAAAATTAACCTCAGATTTTTTTACTGGTTAAAATCATATATAAATCAATAATTTATATGAATAGTATAATTTTTTTATTGTTATTCATTTAGAACGATTCTAGTTTTATACTTGAATTATATTGTTTAAACCTTACAATTATAGTCAAGTATTACTTATCATTTTAGGAGGATGTAAAATGAAACTGTCAGCAAAAGGAAGATATGCGATCAAGGCATTGGTAAACATTGCTACAAATGAATCTAGCTCACCTAAGACTCTGCTAGAAATATCTAAATATCAGGGAATTTCTCTTTCATATTTAGAGCAACTCTTTTCACTTTTAAGAAAGCATAATTTAGTGAGTGGAATCAGAGGACCTGGTGGAGGCTATACGTTGAAAGACAGCCCAGACAACATCACTATTGCAAGCATAATAAGGGCTATCAACCCAGAAAACGCTGTTAATGATGAAGATCAAAAAACAGATGACGCTGTTTGGAGCAAATTCAGTGACAAGCTTACAAGCTATCTAGATACTGTGACGCTTGGGAGCTTGATTGATGAAGCTAAACCAAAAACCGAAGCGATTGATTTAGATGAACTAAACGATTATTATAAACAGCAGAACTAGCTCAGGCATAACTTGCTGTTTTTAAGGAGAATATATGGCTTACAGTGATAAAGTATTAGATCATTATGAAAATCCTAGAAATGTAGGAACTTTCGAAGACGATAACCAAGTTGGTACAGGCATGGTTGGTGCACCTGCTTGTGGTGATGTTATGAAGCTGCAAATTAAAGTCAGCGACGATGGGGTCATAGAGGATGCTAAATTCAAAACCTATGGTTGCGGATCCGCTATTGCATCGAGTTCACTTTTAACCGAGTGGGTAAAAGGCAAGACATTGACCGAGGCATCTATGATTAAAAACACAGATATTGCAGAGGAACTTGCACTCCCTCCGGTCAAAATTCATTGTTCTGTATTGGCTGAAGATGCAATAAGTGCTGCGATAGAAGATTACAAAAGTAAGAAAAAATAATATTGCTTGTAGATTATAAATTTAATAACATGTCTACATATAATATATTATGGAGTGAATGAACATGGCAACTACACCAAAAACAATGTGCACAAACATTGGTGGTATGGAAAGAATGCTTAGAGTTATAGCTGGTATAGCTATACTTTATATGGGTCCTGGCCTAGGATTAGGCATGTGGTCTCTGATTGGTATTATTCCAATACTAACAGGTACAACTGGATGGTGCCCACTGTATATTCCTTTTGGGATAAGTACATACAAAAACCAATAAATAAAATCTATAATAGGCGTGGGCCAAGCTCATGCCTATTATGAAAATTGATAAGACTAAAAATCTGAATTATTGGCCAAATGCATTAAAGCATCTGAGAAAGCACGATTCAGTACTATCTAAACTCATTACTAAGCATAAAACATGCGAGATGCTGAAAAGCACAAATAATCCATTTGTAACATTTTTTAAAATTATTGTAGGGCAGCAGATATCGATTGAAGCAGCTAACTCGATAGAGGCTAAAATAAGAACAGCTATAGGAAAAGTCACTAGAAAAAAAATCTTATCAGTTGATGCTGATGTACTTCGTAAATGCGGATTATCATTCAGAAAAATTAAATATATAAAAGGTATTGCTGAATTAGTTGACAAGGATCCAAATTATTTCAAAAAAATTAGTAATTTAAATGATTACGAAGCTATTGAAAATTTAACGTCTCTTTACGGTATAGGTCCGTGGTCAGCAGAAATGTTTTTAATATTTCATTTAAATAGAAAAAATATTTTACCTTTAGGTGATGTCGGATTAGTTAATAGTTTTTGTAAAAACTATAGAGTTGATAAAAAAGATTTTATTAAAGAAATTTACATTCATAAAAAATCATGGGAACCATACTGCACTGTTGCAACTTGGTTTTTATGGAGAGATATAGATGAGGATGTTGTACAATATTAGATGTTTAATATTGAATTCATATGAATATTTTAATTATTGGAGGAGCTGGCTTTATAGGTTCACATCTATGTGAAACTTATTCGAATAATCATGACGTCACTTCGTTAGACA
>CBFIBF010000019.1:8362-10814 GCA_965660795.1 Gammaproteobacteria bacterium | reverse complement strand
GCTATATCTCAGGAAAAAAAGACAATCATATTAATGGAGTCCAATATCTTAATATGGATGCAAAAGATATCTTATCGCTTGAACCCAAATATGACTTGATATTTCATTTAGGAGAATACTCAAGAGTTGAACAATCCTTGAATAAAATAGACTATGTTCTTGAAAATAATTCTAGACCAATTCTCAATATACTTAAGTTTGCCAGTCAATCTAAAGCTAAGTTAATATACGCTGGCAGTAGTACAAAATTTGCAGATGATGGTCAAAATAAATTCTTAAGCCCTTATGCATTTTCAAAGTGGCAGAACTCAGAATTAGTTAAATTTTATTGTGAAATGAACAATTTATCATATGCGATTACTTATTTTTATAATGTTTATGGGGGTAGAGAAAACCAAGAGGGGGAGTTTGCTACAGTGATTGCAAAATTTTTGTATTTGAAAAAAATGAAAATCAAACTCAAAATTACCAAACCTGGAACACAAACTCGTAATTTTACACACATAAATGATACTATAAATGCATTACAGCTTATTGCCGAAAAAGGTAATGGCGATGAATATGGTATTGCGCATCCAGATAAGTATTCTATAGAAAATATTGCTCAATTAATTTCAGACGATTATGAATATATAGAAGCTAATATAGCTAACAGGATGAACTCGACTGTCTTAACAGAAAAAATAACAGCACTTGGATGGAAAGCTGAAAATAATCTTCCAGATTATATTAAATCTCAACTATGACGCAAATATTAGGAGTAATAGGGGGAAGTGGTGTAGATAAAATTGATGAATTAGTTTTTATTAAGAATCATAAGATTGACACTCCTTGGGGTAAACCGTCTGGCTCTGTTTTAGAATATAAATTTGATGATTTAAAAATTTTCTTTCTACACAGACACGGAAATAATCACAAGCTGCCTCCTTCTTGTATTAATTATCGTGCTAATATAGACGCTCTTAAACAGTTAGGAGTTTCAGATATATTGTCACTCTCATCTGTAGGATCATTAAGAAATGAACTTACTCCAGGTAACTTTGTAATCATTGATCAGTATATTGATCTTACAAAAAAAAGAGAATCAACATTTTTTCAAGACGATATTGTTGTGCATGTATCAATGGCTGAACCAACAGATGACACATTAATGCAAATCGCTAAAATGTCCCTTGATTCACTCTCAATAAATTATACTTTTGGCGCTACATATGTATGCATTGAAGGACCACAATTTTCAACCTTGTCCGAATCAAAGCTGTATAAAAATTGGGGATGCGATGTTATTGGTATGACTAATATGCCTGAAGCAAAATTATGCAGAGAAGCTTCGATCAGATACGCTTCTATAGGGATGATTACTGATTATGATTGTTGGCACCCAAATTATGAAAACGTTGAAGTTCTAAATGTAATAGAAACTCTAAAAAGTAACACAAAAAAAGCACAAAAATTAATCATTGATTTTTTATCTAAATACTCAAAAACTAAAATAGAAAATAACTTAGATGCATTTTTATCGTTAGTTACTCCAAAAAATAAAATTAATAAGAAGACGATAGATAAACTAAAAAATATAATGCCACAATTATTAAAGTAATAATAACTATAATATTTTAAGTCTTTCCTTTTCTCATCATATATATATAATATCAGTGTAATTAAGCTGCTGTTCGTAAATTCATTGATTTTTAGACCTTCTTAATTATTAAATAACTAAGGAGACTATTATGAAAACAGGAACTGTAAAGTGGTATGACGCAACTAAAGCTTATGGATTTATCAAACCAGATGATGGTGATAAAGATATTTTTGTACATCAATCAGATTTAATTGATGGAACAATTAATGAAAATGATAAAGTTGAATTTGAAACAGAAGATGGTCCAAAAGGAATTAGAGCTACTCAAGTCAAAGCCATATAAAGTTAAGGCATATGAACATATCTGATCAAATAAAAAATTTGATCAGAAATGGCAAGAAAGATGGATATATTTTAAAGTCTGAGCTAGATAAACATATATCATCTTTCTCAATAATCGACCAAAACTATATTAAAAACACAATCGAAGGATTTAAAATTCAAATCGTTAATACTGAAAGCGATTATGATGAATTAAAATATTTGTCTGGACAAGAGGCCATTGATTTTCTGCAAAACCTATCTGATGGTAAATATAAAGCCTTTAAGAAAGATAAGGAATAAGATGATCCATTAAACTCTTATGAGCAGGAATAACATTATACTTGCTGTAGATCTTGATAATACTCTCATCAGAACTGATATGATTTTTGTTGGTCTGAAATTTCTTTTTTTTAAAAAATTTTACTTATTTCCGAAGCTTCTATTAGTATTAATTTTCAAAGGAAAAACATATGCAAAAAAATTTCTTTATGATAACACTCAATTTTCAATTACTGATATTCCATTTAATAAAGCAGTAATTGATTT
>CBFIBF010000019.1:0-8262 GCA_965660795.1 Gammaproteobacteria bacterium | reverse complement strand
CTAAAGATATTCCAATATGGTTAGAAGCTAGAAAAGCATATGTTGTAAATTCAGTGAAAATTAAAAAAAAATTAAAAAATATTGATTACATATCTATTTAACTCATAACACACTTTTTACTGTGCTTACGTTATTGTGATAAAATTATATAACAGGAGTAATTATTATGGATGAAAACAAAACAACAGAAGTCATAGAAATACTTAATAAAATAATGGAGTATGAGTTATCAGGTGTTGTGAGATATACGCATTATGCTCTTATGATTACAGGTAGAGACAGAATAAGTTTAGCTCAGTTTTTTAAAGATCAGGCCAGCGAATCCTTGCTTCATGCTCAAGAAGCTGGCGAGATTGTAACTGGACTTGGAGGTCATCCATCACTCAATATTCAAATTATTGAGGAATCGAATAAACATTCTACTATTGATCTCCTCAATGAAAGCTCGGAACATGAAAAAATTGCTGTTGATTTATACAAGTTGCTCTTAGACATTGTCAAAGACGAAAGTATATACATCGAAGAATATGCCAGAGGTATGATCAAGGCAGAAGAGATGCATGCTATTGAAGTAAGAAAAATGCTTAAAGACTTTGCCGAGCAATAATATCATCGAAACTAAATAACATGTCTTTAAATGAATAAAAAACGAAAAGCTTTTTTAGGATTCATAGAAAGAGATAAACCAATGACATGGATATCTGCAATAATTGTTTTTATGCTAGTAATACCCCTTGCAGTAACTTTCATATTATATTTTAGTTTACAATGATTATTATTAATGAAAAAAGAATTACAGATGCGCTAACTAACTTTAAGCAAAAACCTTTTAATCATTGTGTCATCGATAATTTTTTTAGAACTAATGTAGCTAAAGCTTTATGTAACAAGTTTCCTAAATATTCTAGTGAACTTTGGCATGAGTACAAGAATCAGATCGAAGACAAGAAAACATGTAATAATTGGAATTACTTCGATGATTTAACATACCAGGTATTTACATTTTTGAACTCTAACTCATTCCTAGATTTATTAAGTAAAAATACCAAAAATAAATTATTCTCTGACCCTGGTTTACATGGCGGCGGATGGCATGTTCATGCTAATAACGGCAATCTAAACCCTCATCTTGATTACACTATTCATCCCAAGATGAAATATCAAAGACGGTTAAATTTGATCATCTATCTTGAAGAGTCTTATAAAGAAAAATATGGAGGTCATTTAGGGTTTTGGAGTCATGATAAAACAAATTGTCTGCCAAAGGATTTAATCAAAGAAATCTACCCTAAGTTTAATAGGGCAGTAATATTTGATACATCACAAAACTCTTGGCACGGCTTGTCTACAATAGTAAAGGTTCCAAAAAATAAGCTTAGAAAAAGCATTGCAGTTTATTACTTATCAAAGCCTAAAAAAAATCACCTATCTAATAGTCGTGCATTATTTGCTTTGCGAGAAAATCAAAAAAAATCAAAAAAACTTATTAATCTTATCCGAGCTAGGGCTGACGAAAAATCATATTATAAAGCATATAAACGCACTTAGTCTTTTTCTTTTTGCTTGTACCTTAAGCTATATTGCTCAGAAAAACCCATTAATGCTATTTTTAATAATGAAAGGTTTGTTTTACCTGTAATAGAAAGTTTCAATAATTTCAAATAAGTCAATAAAAGCATCAGAATAGCATATGGTTTACTGTAATGTTTAAATAGTAGTTTTTTATATGATATATAATACTCATTTCTTAAATCATTTTTATTATCTTTTTTGCTACCTCCATGCTCATGGATAATTTCAGGCTCAGGTAACATATAAACTTCTTTTCCTATATCCCATACTCTTTTAGAAATATCCTCCTCTTCACAATCAAGGAAGAATCTTCTATCAAATCCATCAATATTTTCGAAAACCTCTCTACTGAAAAACATAAAAGCACCAGTAACTACTTGTACCTTTGTGGGTTTTGTAATTGTTTTTTTTGGCGATATAAATTTATCTTTCAAGAGTAGTCGAGCAAATCTTGTTCCAAATAAATTTTTTGATAATGATGGAAATAGTTTATGAGTTCCAGTATATCTTCCATCGATTCCCCGTACTTTACCCGTTAGCAAACCTACATTGATATTATTTTCAATAAATTCAATCATAGGCTTAATAACATCATTTTTACATTGACAATCATTGTTAATAAACAATAAATATTTTCCATTTGATTTTTCATAGCCATCCATATTTCCACCAGAGAAACCATTATTGACCCTATTTCTGTATAATTTAATTTTTTCACTACTAGGTAATTCATTTACTAAATTTTCATAGTCAGTACTATCTGACGAGTTGTCAGTTATTATAATTTCGTAATCATGTAGTTTACTTACATTTTCCAAAATACTGTTGACTAGCTTGAGAGTAAATGACGAGGAATTATAGTTAATCGTAATAATACTTACTTGCATATCCTAATTATATCATGTCTACTAATGGTAAATATTATATTAATAAACATGGATCCGTTTACACAAGGTATTGTCGGTGTTACAGCTTCACAGTCAATATCACAAAAAAAGCATTTCTTGATAGCAAGTGCTATTGGTTTACTTGCAGGTATTGCACCTGATATAGATATCTTTATTACTTCCGATAAAGACCCTTTACTATTCCTAGAATTTCATCGTCACTTTACCCATTCTTTATTTTTTATTCCATTCGGAAGTTTAATTTGTGCGTTTGTTTTTTATTATTTATTTGCTAAATATTATAATTTGAGTTTTAGATATACATATTTTTATTCTTTTATAGGATACGCAACTCATGGCATTATCGATGCGTTTACTTCATATGGGACACAACTGTATTGGCCCTTGTCTAATGAAAGAGTTGCATGGAACACCATTTCTGTCATTGATCCATTATTTTCGATACCAGTAGCAATGTTCGTTTTCATTGCTCTTCTTACTAAGAAAAAATTATTCACATTTACTGCATTGTTCTGGATATCTTTATATCAGTTTACAGCATTTCATCAGAAGCAGCGTGCTGAGACAATAATGGATGAATACGCAGATATGCATTACAAGAATATAGAAAATGTTGTAGCAAAACCAAGTTTTGGAAATATAATTGTCTGGAAAGTTATTCATACCACCAAAGATGAATACCATATTAATGCAGTCAGACTTGGAATAGATACTAAAATAATACCAGGTGAGACAATAAAAAAACTAAATCTTGAAAATGATTTTAAATGGCTTGATTTAGAATCACAACAAGGTAAAGACTTGGAACGATTTAGATGGTTCTCTAATAATTATTTAGGTTTAGATAAAAATAATAGAAATATTGTTTATGATGTCCGTTTTTCATCATTACCAAATCAAGTAGAGGGCTTGTGGGGTATCAAATTAGATGAAAATAGAAATTATAATGAGCATATTGAATATATAACTAACCATAACCGTGATTTGGATAGATTTATTAAATTAAAAGATATGATTTTTGGTAATTATGAAAATTAGACAATATATAAAAACCGAGTGTGGTATTGAAAAGTTTAATCTACTAGAAATTGAATCGAGGAAAAGCTTTATCAAAAAAGTAAGATTTTATTCTTTTATTATCATTGCTGTCTTGATAGATTTTTTTAAAAAAAATTAATTTTTTTGTAATTCCCATAAAAGATGGGTATGTTTTCCAAAAAGTTTTCTTTTGTAATCATATAACTTTTCAAAAACGGAAGCATTAGTACCTTTTTTAGCTAATTTAACACTTATTGAATTAACTTTAATTTTTTTAAAGTTACCCTTGAATCCATAGTACTTTCCATAGCAATCACTTCCACAAAAATATTCATGTGTTTTTTTTGTTATTATATTTACATGTGTCGGGTCTTGAAATGCCTCAGGTTTCGGGTAAAAGGGAGTGACTGCGTAAAATTTACCATTTGACTTGAGTACCCTATAAACTTCATTCATTAAATCAATGAATGGAAAGTTAGTATCTCCATTATCTTTTATTCGAACACGAGGAATGTGCTCTAAAAAATCATAAGCTGATACGCTATCAAAAAAATTATCATCAAATGGAATTTTATTAGTAAATAAATTAACTTGACGATAATTAGTGTCATTGTTCTTATTATCTTGAATATCTATTCCATAGACTTCATCAGCATTATATGGGTTTTTTGGAAGCAACCCGCTGCCTATGTCTAGATGTTTCATGAGTTTATGATAACTTAAACCTAGACAAGTAGATATACTTAATAATTAAACATTTAACACTGTATTTTCTCCCGTGGTAGAATATTCATAATGATAAAAAAATTGCATCACGCAGCTTATAGATGTGAAAATTCAGAAGAAACAAGAAAATTTTATGAAGATTTTTTAGGACTGCCTCTTGTTCATGCCTTTGAGATAAATGAGACTAAAACAGGAAGAAAAACCTCTGTCCTTCACACATTCTATAGGATGGATGATGATTCTCATTTAGCTTTTTTTGAAGCTCCAAATCAACCATTTAATTTTATTAATCAACATGATTTTGATTTACATATTGCGCTTGAGGTAACTGCAAGTGTCTTGACGGAGATGTTTGAGAAGGGAAAGAAAAATAATATTGAAACTAGAGGGATATCTGATCATGGGTTTATTTCTTCAATATATTTTAGAGACCCCAATGGATACGTTATAGAATTGACTGCTAAAAATACTGATAAGATAGATAACACGAATACTTTCAAACAAAACCCTCATAAAATTCTTGAAGATTGGATGCGAAAGAACTGATATAGTTATATTTTGAAATTATCAGATTAAACTGAAAACGACTAAAAATAGAAAATAAAACACATAATAAAACATTATGAAAATAGGTGTATTAAAAGAAAATAAACCAAACGAGAAAAGAGTCGCTATAACGCCTTCATCCATCTCGAAGATAAAAAAACTTGGTTATGATGTATACATTGAGCAAGAGGCTGGTTTATTATCAAACTTCAAAGATTCTCAGTACAAGGAAGCTGGCGCTGATTTAACTTCAATTGATAATATCTATAGTTGCGATATTCTTTTAAAGATAAATAAACCAACGGAAGATGAAATTCAAAAACTTTCATCTAAACAAACATTAATATCTTTTTTTAGTCCAGCAGTAAATCAGACTTCCTTAGAGCTTTGCAAAAAAGATGAAATCAATGTCCTCTCCATGGATTCCGTTCCTCGTATCTCAAGAGCTCAGAAAATGGATGCATTGTCATCAATGGCAAATGTTGCCGGATCAAGAGCTGTTATTGAGGCAGCACATTGTTTCGGAAGATTTTTTGGAGGTCAAATTACTGCTGCTGGTAAAATTAATCCTGCAAAAATACTTATTATTGGAGCAGGGGTTGCCGGTTTATCTGCGATTGGAACAGCAACAAGCTTAGGTGCTATCGTCAGAGCATTTGATACTCGACCTGAAGTTAAAGAGCAGGTTGAAAGTTTAGGTGCGGAGTTTCTTACCGTTAATCTGGATGAGAATGGTTCAAGTTCGGATGGTTATGCGAAAGTTATGAGCGATGAGTTTATTGCTGCAGAGATGGCACTGTTTAAAGAACAAGCTGCAGAAGTAGATGTAATTATTACAACTGCTCTTATTCCCGGAAAAGAAGCCCCAAAATTGATAACTAAAGAAATGGTAGAAGTCATGAAACCTGGTTCTGTAATAGTTGATCTAGCTTCTCAACAAGGAGGTAATTGTGAACTTTGCGAAAAAGATAAAATTGTAAATCATAATGGGGTAAACATTATTGGATTTACAGACCTTCCTTCTCGTCTTCCATCGCAATCTAGCGAGCTATATTCAAATAACTTATATCATATACTTGATGAGCTCACTCCAAACAAGGATGGAAATATAAATATCAATATGGACGATAATGTTATTAGAGGCATGACAATTGTTAATAAAGGTTCAATAACATATCCTCCTCCCAAAATTGAAGTGTCTGTTTCAACAAAAAAAGAGGAGAAAAAAATTGAACCTGCTGCAGAACCAGTAAAAAAGAAAACGACAGTGTTACCTGCATTAATTGCGTTATCATCTTTATTTGTTGTTGGCGCTTTTGCACCTGCATCATTTATGAATCATTTTACAGTTTTTGTGCTCTCGTGTTTTGTTGGATATATGGTGATATGGAATGTGACAGCTTCACTGCATACACCCTTAATGTCTGTGACTAATGCGGTCAGTAGTATCATTATAATTGGAGCAATTACTCAAATATCAACAACTGATACTTTATCTTTAATACTTTCTGGAGTTGCAGTATTTATTGCAAGTATAAATATATTTGGTGGTTTTGCTGTAACTAAAAGAATGCTTGGAATGTTTAGAAAATGAATCTTGAAATACTGAGCATAGAAGTCGTAAGGGCATTATATATTGTTTCAGCTGTTTTATTTATAATGACACTTGGCGGTTTAAGCAACCAAGAGACATCTCGCAAAGGTAATATGTATGGTATAAGCGCAATGTTCATTGCCATTATTGCTACTTTTCTTGGACCACAAGTATCCAGTAACTATGGGCTTTTAATTATCTTAATTTTATTAGGTGGCTCGATAGGATTAATCCTCTCTAAAAAGGTTCAAATGACTGAAATGCCAGAACTTGTTGCAATATTACACAGTCTTGTCGGTATGGCTGCAGTATTGGTTGGTCTTGTAAATTTTATAAATCCAACTCAAGAATACATAGGTGTTGAGAAAACCATACATTCAATAGAGATTTACATTGGTATTTTTATTGGTATGGTTACATTTTCTGGCTCTATAATTGCCTTTGGTAAACTTAGCGGTAAGTTATCAGGAAATCCATTAACGCTTCCTGCTAAGCATTATCTCAATCTATTCATGATATTGGCTATCGTTTATTTTGGTAACGACTTCATATCATCAAACAACATGAATGAAGCGATGCTTCCATTGGCAATTATGTTGGCTATATCTTTTTTCTTTGGTATACACTTAGTTGCATCTATAGGTGGAGCAGATATGCCTGTAGTAGTTTCAATGTTAAATTCTTATTCTGGTTGGGCAGCATCTGCAACAGGTTTTATGTTAAGCAATGATTTATTAATTATTGTTGGCGCATTAGTTGGAAGCAGTGGAGCAATTTTGAGTTACATAATGTGTAGAGCTATGAACAGAAGCTTTATATCTGTCATAGCAGGTGGTTTTGGAACTGAGTCTACTTCAACAGCCCCTTCTGATGCAGAGCAGGGTGAGGTTCAAGCTATTGATATTGATGAATTTAAAAATATGATTACAACATCTAAAAAAATAGCAATTATCCCTGGATATGGAATGGCTGTCGCTCAAGCACAATTTGTTGTAAATGAAATTATAAATATACTCAAAACAAAGAATATAGAAGTTATATTTGTAATACATCCTGTTGCAGGAAGAATGCCTGGGCATATGAATGTTTTGCTTGCTGAAGCACAAATACCATACGATATTGTATTTGAGATGGAAGAGGTAAATGATGATTTTGATAATATTGATCTATCTATTGTTATAGGTGCGAATGATATTGTAAATCCATCTGCATTAGAAGATCCTAATAGCCCTATTGCTGGAATGCCTGTGATTGAATGTTGGAGAGGCAAATATACAGTTGTAATGAAAAGAGGCATGTCGACAGGATATGCTGGTGTGGAGAACCCATTATTCTTTAAAGATAATACACGTATGTTATTTGGAGATGCAAAAGAATCATTGTCTCAAGTTCTTACCTTGAATAACTAACTACTTTGGATAATTACTATAAAATAATGAATACAATTGTATTTATATTTGTATTAGTGTATTTCATTGTTGGAATCAAGTGTGGATTTTTTTCATGGCATTGCTAATATCGATGAATTACTAAATAAATGACTATCATTTTGTCTGTAATAACTTGGATAGGAATAATCTCAATACTTATTGGCTCAATGTTTATTGGTAAAACGTTCTATCTTAAAGCCAGAGGTAACCCGACAGGTGAATTCACAGAACATAATTATGATCAAAAATATAATTCTGAGGGTTTAGGTTATATAGTTTTTCTAATTTCATTTTTTGTTTCAAGTTATTTTGGCATTTTGATTTGGATTGTACTACTTAATTTTTTTATCTCATTGACTTAGTTAATCTGATGGAGGCGGGGGGAATCGAACCCCCGTCCGAGAGCACTCAGCCATTGGTACTACATGCATAGTCTTTGATTAAATTT
>CBFIBF010000018.1:0-19517 GCA_965660795.1 Gammaproteobacteria bacterium | reverse complement strand
ACCACCTACGTCAACAAATGACCCTCCAAAAATAGTAAATTCAGAGTATTTAATTAAGTTATCCATTTCACCTAATGTATCAGCTATATATATTTGTGTGGAATTTCTAACCTTTTCATTCTTGCTTCTTATTGCTATGTTTATTCCAGATAATGGAATATCGGATAATATATCACCGAGCCTATCAGGATGCCTAGGTGCAATAACTAAAAGATATTTATTAGATTTTAGTTTCAACCATTCCTTAATTATTATAATTTCCTCTCTATGATGTGAAGATGCTAAAAGAACATATTTCTTATCAATCAATCTTTGGGAAACGTTATCATCACTTACAAGAGAGTGCTTAATATTACCTACCGCGCTTATCTTTGATTCATCGATATATTTCAAAAATGACTTCATATCATTATCTGATTTGCAGTAAACATGCTCTACCTTATTGAGAGTATCTTTATAAACACCTTTAGACACTAAGCCCAATAATCCAGTTGGCGGATTAAATCTTGCATTTATTGTGATTATGTTTGTCTTATTTTTTTTACAAAGGTTATAAAGATTTGGCCAAATTTCTGTCTCTACAATGATGAGTAAATTTGCTGATAAAGAACTAATAAATCTCTTTGTAGCAAAATAAAAATCAAAAGGAAGATAACAATGATCAACATGACTAAGTTTAGATTCATCAAAAATATATTTAGATGATGGAGTATTTGATGTAATTATGATGCTTTTATTACTCTTTGCAATTAGGCGCTGTGCTACTTTAACAGCTATCTTCATTTCTCCTATTGAAGCAGCATGTATCCAAATTGAATATTTTTTGGACAGCCTTGTACCAAGTATTTTATGAGAAAAATATTTTAATTTGACAGAACTTTTTAATGAATAAAGAAACAATTTGATAAGTAGGAATGGTGATATCAAATATAAAAATAGATTATATCTAAACATTACCAAACAAGATAAGTATTCACTTTCCTTAGTGAAGACATATCTAACTCATTCAGAAGGTATTTTATAGTCATCTCGCTATAAACATAATCCATCATAATATTCTTAGCATCTGATAATGATTCGAGATACTTCGTCTTAGTTTCAAGGACTTGAGTATCTGAGTATATTCCTTTATCGAAGCCAAGTTGTGCGTTTTCATATTTTTTAAGACTAGTTTTTAATATCTGAAGCGCAGTATGATATTGTTTTTTGCTTATGTTATATCTATTAAAATTATCAATTATGTCTTTTCGAACTGTTCTCTTTGAATTCTTATGATCCAGACGAGCTTTCTCATAATTCATCCTCGCTTCTTTTATTTTGGATGATTGATAACCGCCTTTAAAGATAGGAAAATTTAAAACTATTGATAATGTAGAATCCTCTCTAGTAGTAGCACCGAACTGAGAACCACCTTGCGTAAGATCTAAATAGTCATATTCAGCTACTAAATCAATTGTTGGATAGTGACGAGATTTTTGGGATGCAATTTCATTCCTGTTGATATTAATATTTTCCCTAGACATGTTAACCATGAAGTTTCTAGAATATGCTTTGCTTATGAGTTGGTCTAAAACATATTCTTGGTGATTAATTTTAGTAAGCTTTATATCATTAATATCATTTAATTCTTTACCTGAAAAAATAAAAACTTCATTTTTTATTTCAGTAAGACTATTTTCACTTAAAGACACATCATTCTGTGATATATCAAAATTATTTCTAATTTTTTGAAAATCTTCTATTGTAATACTTCCATTTCGGAATAACTTCTCTGATGCAGTGTATTTTGATTTATTGAGATCTCTCTTAGCTTGGTTTAGCTCTACTAAATTTTTGTATTTGATAAGATTAAAATAATTTCTTACTGATTCCAAAATTAATATAGAACTTGCATTATCTTTGCTTATTTCACTTTGTTTAATAGAATTTTTTGCCTTTTTTATTTCATCAAAAACATAAAGATGGATCAGAGGTTGTTTGATAGTGAGATTATACGTATCTCTATCATAATCTGCTGGATCAAAAGAACCAGAGGATTCATATCTTTCAATTGTCGTTTCACTAGCTTGTGCTCTAAAGTCAATTTCTGGATATACTGACGATCTTGTTTGTTTTAACGACTCATTAGCTATATTTAGATCAATTGTATTATTTAATAAATTAATATTATGTTGTCTTGCACGATCGTATAAATCAATGAGATCAGTTGCATGAACATCAATTACGAATATAGCTAGCAATAAAAAAATTTTTTTCATCAATACTTTTCCATTTCGGGATCAACATCATCAGACCATTTTGCAATCCCGCCAGTTAGATTATACAAATTTTTTACACCATTTTGCTCAAGAAAAATAGCAACAGTTCTGCTTCTAATTCCATGGTGACAGACAATAACATATTCATTACTATCACTAAACAGGTCGATTGAATCTGGAATTTTACCCATGGGTATATGTGTACTGTTTTCAATGTGACATTTGTCAAATTCCCATTGCTCACGAACATCTATTAGCTTAATAACTGGGTTTGAATCCATCATTCTTTTTATTTCTACAGGTGTTTTTTCTTGCATTATTTAACTACCTACCTTTAGTTTTGTGATGTTACTATATTTTATGTTTCTGTGTAACTATTTCTTGTTTATTCGAGCATAATTACATCCGCTAACATCATTGTTGCGCTGTTTGTGTTAATATTATTCTATTAGCAGGAAAAACTTATGAAAAATCATCAGATAAATTTAGAAAAGTATAGAGAGAATTTTCCTAAGTCGTCAAAAAGTTATAAAAATAGGGGTGATCTTAAAATACCCTACAGAGCTATAGGTATTTCTGACACTGAAGGCGCTGAAAAATTGTTCCATGTATATGATACTACTGGACCTTACACAGAGCCTGGATATGTAATTAATTTAGAGATGGGGTTACCCAAAAATCGTAATAAATGGATTGATGCAAGAGAAAAAGAATACAATAAAGATACTAGATTTGATGAGAGCGTTACTCAACTCTCTTATGCAAAAAATGGAATCATTACTAAAGAGATGGAATTTGTTGCTCATAGAGAAAATGCTTTCAATTCAAAAAGTGATACTGAAATTACGCCGGAGTTTGTAAGAAAAGAAATTGAGTCAGGAAGGGCAATCATACCATCGAATATTAAACACCCAGAACTTGAACCCATGATAATTGGCAAGAGCTTTCTCACTAAAGTAAACGCGAATATTGGTAATTCACCTGTTAGATCAAACATAGAAGAGGAATTAGATAAATTACTTTGGGCTGTAAGATGGGGAGCCGACACTGTAATGGATCTCTC
The DNA here is from genome assembly GCA_965660795.1 of Gammaproteobacteria bacterium. Lineage (GTDB taxonomy): Bacteria > Pseudomonadota > Gammaproteobacteria > CACLCV01. Next base: position 16,196 of record CBFIBF010000018.1, on the reverse strand, counting down.
AACAGGTAAAAATATTTTTGAAACACGCGAGGCAATCATTAGAAATTCACCCGTACCCATTGGCACTGTTCCAATATATGAAGCATTGGAGAAAGTTAACGGAAAAGCTGAGGAGCTTAATTATGAGATTTTTAGAGATGTAATTATTTCTCAAGCAGAACAAGGCGTAGATTACTTTACTATTCACGCTGGTTTAAGATTATGTTATATACCTACAACTACTAAAAGACTAACGGGCATTGTCTCAAGAGGCGGTTCAATTATTGCTAAATGGTGCTTAGCGCATCATAAAGAAAACTTCTTGTATGAAAACTTTGATGACTTATGCGATATTATGAAGAAATATGATGTCTCATTCTCACTTGGTGATGGATTGCGTCCTGGTTGTATTTCAGATGCTAATGATGAAGCTCAATTTTTAGAGCTAAAAACTTTAGGTGAGCTCACTACGAGATCAAGAGCCAAAGGCGTCCAAGTCATGATCGAAGGACCAGGCCATGTGCCAATTAATAAAATAAAAGAAAATGTAATTTTAGAAGAAGATTATTGCAGCGAAGCGCCATTTTATACTCTAGGGCCGCTTGTCACAGATATTGCACCTGGTTATGATCATATTACTTCAGCAATTGGCGCAGCTAATATAGGATCATTTGGGACTTCATTATTATGCTATGTTACCCCAAAAGAGCATCTCGGGCTTCCTAATAAAGATGATGTTAAAGATGGTTTAGTTGCATATAAAATTGCTGCACATGCCTCGGATATATCTAAGGGACATAGTTTTGCTGTGGAGCGTGATAATGAGCTCTCTAAAGCTCGGTTTGAGTTTAGATGGACGGATCAATTTAACCTTTCATTAGACCCCTATAAATCTAGAGAATTTCATGACGAAACACTTCCACAAGAGAGTGCTAAATCTGCACATTTTTGCTCAATGTGTGGCCCAAATTTTTGCTCGATGAAGATTACTCAAGATATAAGAGAGTATGCATCTAAGCATAAAATAAAAGATATCAAGATTGCAATTGATAAGGGTATGCGAGAAAAGTCAAAACAATTTGCTGATTCTGGGAATAATATTTACATTAAAAAATAATTATTTTTGTGAGGCCATAAGTGCTTGGTCAAGGTCATCTAATATATCATCAATATTTTCTAATCCAATTGATAGTCTAACGAGATCTTCAGGAACACCTGCGGCTTTAAGCTCATCTTTAGATAACTGTCTATGTGTTGTACTTGCAGGATGGCAAGCAAGTGATTTCGCATCACCAATATTAACTAGTCTAGTAATAAGTTTAAGGTTATCAATAAACAAACCTCCTTTTTTCATACCGCCCTTAATACCAAAACTAAGAACACTTGATGCTTTGCCATTCATTAATTTTTTCGTGAGTTCATATTCATTGTGTGATTCAAGTCCAGGATAATTTACCCAAGTTACACATTTATGATTCTCTAAAAATTTTGAGACTTTAGTAGCATTCTCACAGTGTCTATCCATTCTCACTGGCAGTGATTCAATACCTTGGAGAATCATAAAACTATTAAATGGTGATATTGCTGCACCCATATTTCTAAGCGGTACAACTCGAGCTGCACCAATAAATGCCGCATCACCCATAGCTTCTGTAAATACTACGCCATGATAAGACATGTCGGGCGTATTTAGTCTTTTGAATTTGTTTTTATGTTTTGCCCAAGGAAATTTTCCAGAGTCGACTATTATTCCCCCTATGGTTGTACCATGTCCACCCATGTATTTTGTCAATGAGTGTACAACTATGTCTGCACCATGCTCAATAGGTCTGAACAAATATGGTGATGGAACGGTATTATCTACTATAAGCGGAATGTTATGTTTATGTGCAACACGTGCGATCTCAGGAATATCGACAACATTAGCAGCTGGGTTCCCAATTGATTCACAAAATATTGCCTTTGTTTTTTTGTCTATTAATTTCTCAAGACTTGGAATATCGTTGTAATCCCCAAATTTAACATCTACACCAAATCTTGGTAGTTGATGTGCAAAAAGAGTGTAGGTCCCTCCGTATAAGGTGCTGGTACTAATAATATTGTCGCCAGCTTCACAGATAGTCATGATGGCATATGTTGTAGCAGCTGATCCAGAAGCCAGTGCGAGCGCTCCTATCCCGCCTTCCATAGCTGCAACTCTCTTTTCTAATACATCAGAAGTAGGGTTCATTATTCTGGTATATATATTTCCTGCAACTTTGAGATCAAACAAATCCGCACCATGCTGAGTATCATCAAAAGAGTATGATGTTGTCTGATAAATAGGTACCGCTACAGATTTTGTAGTTGGCTCCGGCGTATATCCACCATGGATTGCTATAGTCTCAAATTTCATTGTTGAACCCCTTAAGTATTTTTTCTATAAGTTTATAAGATAAAAGCATGATTATCTATTGAAATATATCGTATTGAGGAGAATCATTCTGAATTTTTAGATTAAAACCTGTCCCGAGCAATCTGATTGGCTTTTCTATCTCAATTATGTTTTTTTTAAATAAATCATAGAATTGATTTACATCAATCTTTGAACATTTTTTTTGTCTAGTTATAGTCTCAAAATTATTAAATTTAATTTTAATGAATATTTCTCTAACATCTCTTGATTGAATACTACTTGCTTTGCATCTATCAATTAATTTTTTATAAAGAATTTTGATATGATTTTGGCATGAATTTATATCAATTAGATCATCAATAAAAGTGTCCTCAACACTAATACTTTTTCTTATTTTATTTGTTTCTATCTCTCTATTATCTATTCCTCTAATAAGATCAAATAATGTTTTGCCATATGACCCAAAAATATTAATAAGTTCATCCCTAGACAATCTATACATATCTTTGCAGACTTCCATTTTTAAACTTTTGCACTTCTTGAAATTTACTTTCCCAATACCTGGTATTGCTTTTAAATTTACATTTCTTATGAATGTTTCAATTTCACTATCATCAACCGTGAATTGACCATTAGGTTTTTTCCAATTAGAGCATATTTTTGCTATTAGTTTATTTGAAGATATGCCGGCTGATGCAGTTATACCAAAATCTTGATAAATACATTGACGTATTTCCTTGGCCATTTCCTCTGGATTACCTCTGCAGTAATTTGAAGTTGTTACATCCAAGTATGCTTCATCAATTGAAACTGGTTCAATTTTTTTTGAGTAGCATTTAAAGATTTTGAAAATATCTTTTGAAACTTTTCTATATTTATCAATATCAACAGGAAGTATGATTAGGCTATTACATAATTCTAAAGCCTTTCTTGTTGACATAGCTGAGTGAATGCCATATTTTCTTGCTACATAATTACAAGTAGTTAAAACACCTCGCTGTGAAGCTTTGCCTCCAACCGCTACAGGTTTATTTATTAAATGAGGCTTGTCTTTGATTTCAAGTGAAGCAAAAAAACTATCCATATCTACATGGATTATTTTTTTTGATTTCCAGATTTTATTTTTTTGATTCACCTAAGGTTGATGCTTTGATTGTTAAAGCATGAATTTCACCAGTTTTAATATATTTATCAACAATAGCATAAATCATTTTATGTCTGTCTATAGTAGATTTTCCATTAAATGCTTCACTGATTATATTTACAGTGTATTTAGAATCAGATCCATCGACATTCAAACTGTCATATTCTAAGTTCTGTCCAATTAAGCTAGAAATTTTTTCTTTCACAGTTTATTTCTCCCATAATTCTGGATTTGCCCAATTTTTGTTATTTAACCAATCAGGATTATCCTTGTATGATGATATTTCATAAATGAAAACTTGAAATAAATTATCATCTGAAGGTCCATAGTACTTATATCCATATGAAAATAATGTGCTCTCAGTTGCTGTTTGATTGTCACCAAAAGCTGCATCATTAATCAATAAGAGCATAACATCACTTGCGCCGTAGTTATATTTCAAAATCGTTTGATTAGACAGGCCTTTTGAATCTGTTATTAATAAAAGTAATTCATCATCTGATAGAGGATTTTTTATGATATTCTCCAACGATTCCATAACTTTAAATGAACTTATATCACAGAAATTCTTAATGCTTTTGTGGTCCATGGATGTGAATAATTTCACAGATGATTTCTTTTTCAAATATTCATTAATATTCATTTTTTCCCATCAATTAAATGAAATTTAACTGTTTTTGATTTGTACGTATTAATAATATCAAAACTCTTATAATCATTTGAATTTATATACTCTTTTACAATAATCTTACTATTAACTCTTTTAATAGTCTCGTTAATAATATCTTGATTTTGCTGCCTGCTATTTTCAGCTATCTTTCTTAGAAACTGTTCTTTTTTTGAGGGTAATGCACTTTTGTTAACATTAAACATAAAATCAAAATAAAGATAATCAAATCGAAAAGCTGTATCTCTAATAAAACTTAAACAGTCTCCAAGCCGCATACTGATATCATTGAAAATTGATTTGACATTTTTATCAACAATTCTTGCTTTTGCATCTTTGAGCAGCCTCATTATTAGAGGATTTTTTTCAATCATAGTTACATTATTTCCGAGCGAGGACATAATTGCAGAGTCTTTACAAAACCCTCCCGTACAATCGAGAATTTTTAAATTATCTTTTTTTAATATTTTATTCAGAGGGTGGTTTCTACTATTTTTCAATATTTCTGAATATTCATCAAAAGAAAGAATGAATTTTACATTAGACTTATTGTCCTTCAGTTGCAATCCTTTTTTTGTCTTGTTGAGAGTTAGATTATGAAGATTTGTTAAATAACTATCACTAATTATATTAGTCATACTGAAACCCGATTAATCAATATTAAATTTTCTCCTGACATATCTAAGAGCAAAAAATATGAGCGGCCAGAGTAATGCGTTCATAAACGAACCAATTAATATAGCTTGATATTCAATAGTCTTGCCAATGATAATGTATGCCCAGATGAGAAGGTGTTGTTTGACAATAATGAGGAAAAATATGACAAAAGATTGTTGAGCTATAGTCATATACCTAAGAGAGTTATATAAACGAAGTACTATATAAATTAAAATAACATAAAAAAGGGACGATATACCTAAAACTTGACCAAGAACAATATCAGTTAGAAATCCTAATAAGAAGGCAAGAAATATTTTGTTAATCGAGGGAATAGCGATTGCCCAGTAAATTAATACTAAGAGAATCCATTCTGGTGAGTAATAGCCTAGGGGTAATGTTATAAGTGATACAAACAGGCTTAAAAGTATTGTTAGTAGTATTAATATCATTTGATTTTACTTGGTATAATTGCTTCTGAAATCTTTTCCACCCTCTCTATAGGATCAATGATTGCTTGAATGAAGCGTTCACCATCGTTTTTAATTACATCTTTGACTCTTCCTATTTTTAAAGATGGGATGAACCTATTTGCTTGACCAGACGTAATGATTAAGTCGCCAATTTTTATATCGGAATCATTAGGTAGAAATGGAACTTCTAATAGATTATCCTCTGCTCCACCTTTTACAATGATTTGTTGGCCTGTTCTACTAATCTTTGCAGGTACATTGCTATCACTATCTGTTATAAGTAAAACCTTGCTGGTATACATATTAACTTCTACAATTTGTCCAAGCAGACCATTTACTCCCATAATAGTTTGTCCCACTATCAAGTCATAATTTGATCCAACGTTAATTTGAATTGATTTCTTATTTGGTATTACGTTAGTCTCGGTAATCTCAGCAATTTTTATATTTTTTATTTCATTGTCAAGGTTTTGTCTTATTCCTCTTAGTCGTGAAACTTGACTCTCCAAAACATCTAACCTTTGAAGATTAATTTTCATCGACATATTCTCTTTCTCCAGCCTTTCTATTTCTTCTTTTAATTCTGCTATAGTCTCCTTCTCAACCATAAATGAAGAGAAGAACATTGATGGTGTTCTAGCAAGATATTGTATAGGGTTGATTATAAAATCATTTATATAAATTCTTATATAGTTTGAATTTGAGTATTTAATATCTAGAACGATACTAGATATGGATAAGGTGATTAAGAAAATTAGTAGGTAAAAGTTAGTAACACTTTTCTTAAAAGTTAGAGAAGACACGATTAATCCATTGAGATAAACTCGACTCCTTTCTCATCAATAATCTCCAATACTTTACCGCCACCTCTTGCAACACAACTTAAAGGATCCTCAGCTACAACTACATTCATACCAGTTTCTTCTTTTATAAGAAGATCAAGATCTTTTAATAGCGCGCCACCTCCTGTTAATACCATACCTCTTTCATGAATATCAGCTCCCAATTCTGGAGGAGTGTTTTCAAGTGCAGTTTTAACTGCTGAGACTATGCCTTGAAGGGATTCTTGAAGCGCTTCAAGTGTTTCATTACTGTTGATTGTAAATGACTGAGGAACCCCTGCAGCTAAATTCGTACCTTTAACTTCTATTTCAAGTAGATCACTGCTAGGGTAAGCGGAACCAATTTCATGTTTTATTTTTTCTGCTGTTGGTTCACCTATTACACACCCATAATTTCTTCTAACATAACCGATTAGGGCATCTGAAAATGTATCACCACCAATTCTAGTTGATGATGCATACACTATTCCGTTCAAAGAAATAGTTGCAACTTCCGATGTACCACCGCCAATATCACAAACCATATAGCCACGAGCTTCATCTAAAGGCATCCCTGCACCAACTGCTGCTGCCATTGGTTCATCTATTAGATGCACTACTCTGGCACCTGCCCCAGATGCAGATTCTCTGATTGCTCTTCTTTCTACTTGTGTAGCACCACATGGTACACAAATAAGCACTCTAGGACTTGGTCGGAACCATGCACTTTTATGAACTTTTTTAATAAAATGTTGAAGCATTTTCTCACAAATTGTGAAATCAGATATAACTCCGTCCTTAAGTGGCCTTATGGCTTTGAGTCCAGTAGGCGTCCTACCAAGCATATTTTTTGCTTCTATTCCAACTGCTTCAACCCTCTTATTAGGACCACCATTATCTCTTATCACCACAACTGATGGTTCATCTAAAACAATACCTTTACCTTTCATATATATAAGAGTATTTGCCGTGCCCAAGTCAATTGATATATCTGTTGAAAACATACCAGCAATTTGTTTTATAAAATTAATCATTTTTTTTCCTTAAGCAAGTTAACAACAATTTTATTCAAAATTTTTGGATTAGCTTTACCTTTCGTTTCTTTCATGATTTGACCAACAAAAAATCCCATTAGCTTATCTTTTCCATTGTTGTAATCTTGGACTTCTTTTGGGAAATTATCCAGTATTTTTATAGAAATATCTCTAAGTTCAGCTTCATCAGAAATTTGTTCTATGTTCTTATTTTTAATAATTTCATCAATTTCATATTCACCAGTCCAGAGCTCATTTAAAATATCTTTTGCCTGCTTACTCGAAATCTTACCGTCATCAATATATTGCATTAGTTTTGATATTTGCTCAGGCTTTATAGGACAGTCTATTAGATTAATATTATGTTTGTTACACAAACCAGTCACTTCAGTGAGAATAAAATTAGCTACTACCTGAAATCCTTTTTCTAATCCTTTTATTGAATTTTCAAAGTAATTTGACAATGGAGCGTTTAAAGAGAGTATTTCAGCATCATCATTTTTCAAGTTATATTCTGACATGTAGCGATTTTTTTTTGCATCAGGTAATTCGGGAAGCGATGATTTAATTTGATTTATTCTTTTTGACGATATCTCTACTGGTAACAAATCTGGATCAGGAAAATACCTATAATCATTAGCTTCCTCTTTGGATCTCATGGGTCTCGTTTCATTTTTTTTTGGATCATATAACCTTGTTTCTTGGTCTACTGTACCACCTGACTCAAGAATTTCAGCTTGTCTAGATACTTCATAATTAATAGCGCTTTCTACAAATTTAAAAGAATTAATATTCTTTATTTCAGCTCTTGTTCCAAAGTCGTCACCAGGTTTTCTAATTGATACGTTTGCATCACATCTAAACGAACCTTCCTCCATGTTTCCATCACTTATACCAAGGGTTTTTACTATTGAATGTATTTTTTTTAAATAAGTTACTGCCTCATCTGCAGATCTCATATCTGGCTCTGAAACAATTTCTATAAGTGGTGTACCAGCTCGATTTAAATCAATTGCACTCTCATTATCATATAAATCATGTATTGACTTACCCGCATCCTCCTCTAGATGAGCACGCGTTATACCAATGATTTTATTTTCTCCATTAACAATAATCTCTAATTTGCCATCAAAAACTATAGGCAGTTCATACTGAGAAATTTGATAACCTTTTGGTAAATCTGGATAGAAATAATTCTTTCTTGCAAACACAGATTTACTTGAAATTTGCGCATCTACAGATAATCCAAATTTTATTGCCATATCAACAGCACTCTCATTTAGGACTGGAAGGACGCCTGGCATAGCTAAATCAATGATGGATGCTTGACTATTTTGCTCTGATCCAAAAGCTGAGGGTGCAGATGAAAATAATTTACTCTCCGTTTTCAACTGAACATGAATCTCTAGCCCTATTACAGTTTCCCACATAACTATTTGCCCGGTTCCATTAAATGCCAATCTGTTTCCTTTTGGTAAAGGTGAGAAATTCTTAGGATGTTCTCTTCATCAAAATGTTTGCCAATAATTTGAAGACCAAGGGGCATATTTTCTTTAAAGCCCATTGGAATAGAGATTGCTGGTAGGCCAGCAAGATTTGTACTAACCGTGTATACATCTGACAAGTACATTGCAATTGGGTCATTCATTTTCTCACCAATCTTAAATGCAATATCTGGCGTTGTTGGCCCCAGTATTAAATCTACTTCTTTATATGCATCACTAAAATCTCGAGCAATAAGATTTCTTACCTTCTGAGCTTTAAGATAGTATGCATCATAATAACCAGCTGAAAGAGCATATGTCCCGACTAATATTCTTCTTTTTACCTCTTTACCAAAACCTTCAGATCTAGAGTTTCTATATAGATCTTCAAGATTTGTTGATTTGTTGGATCTGTGCCCATATCTCACTCCATCAAATCTAGACAAATTTGATGAACATTCAGCGGGAGCAACAACTTGATAAGCTGACACGCCTAGGCCTGTATATTTAAGGTTAATCGTTTTAATTTTGCATCCGATTTTTTCAAAAATTTTAATCGAATCATAAAATGATTCTTTAACATCATCATTCAGGTCTTTTATAAATTCTTCTGGAATGCCAATTATGTAATCTCTTTTTCCATTCTCTTCACAGTACGTTTTGTAATCTGGCACCTCAACATCAGAACTCGTTGAGTCCTTTTTGTCATGCCCTGAAATCTCTTTAAGTAAAGTCGCTGCATCTAGAGCATCTGTAGTAAATAACCCTGCTTGATCTAAACTTGAGGCAAATGCAATCATTCCGAATCTTGACACCCTTCCATATGTTGGTTTAAGACCACATATTCCACAAAGAGAAGCGGGTTGTCGAATAGATCCACCTGTATCAGTTCCGGTTGAGCATGGAGCCATTCTAGCTGCAACAACTGATGCTGAACCACCAGAAGAACCTCCAGGTACATAATCTATATTCCATGGATTTCTCACCGGGCCATAAAAACTTGTCTCATTGGACGAGCCCATTGCAAATTCATCCATATTAGTTTTTCCCAGCATAATAGTTCCTGCATCATTAAGTTTTTTAATTACAGTTGCATCATAAGGGCTGATGAAATTATCAAGCATTTTTGAGCCACAGGTTGTCTTAACTCCTTTAGTACAAAAGATATCTTTTTGAGCAATTGGTAAACCCGATAAAGGTCTAAACTTATTATTAGATATTTCATCATCAATCAATTTAGCTTTTGCTAAAGCGATTTCTTCTGTTAATGTTATGAAACAGTTAAATTCATCATTATTTTTCTTGATTAGACTGAAGTAATGATTTGTAATTTCAGTAGCACTTACTTTCTTATCTCTAACTGCAGTTAAAATTTCATTTACGGAATTTAGTTTCATATTAATCTATAATTTTTGGAACAATGTAATAGCCGTCTTTTACTTTAGAAGAGTCATTTTGATTTTCGGTTCTGTTGATTGCATCATCTGATTTGTCATCTCTGAGCGGTTGACTAAAGTCTAGTGGATGCGCCATTGGCGTCATATCTTCAGTCGGTGCAGCATCTATGTCGCTAATCAAGTTTAATATATTTTTTAAGTTTGTTTTGAGCTCTTCAATATCATCATCCGGAATGGTAAGTTTCGACAGATGAGTTAATTTTTTTATCGTATCATTATCCATTTTCTTTATGTGATGAAGCAAATCTTGGAATCATATTATAGTCCATGTGGATAGATATGTCTGTAAAATCATTTAACTCTAATAGAGAAATAATCGCTTTAGATTGATCGATACCGAATTCTAAAATTAATGCCCCACCTTTACTAAGAGCTGCAGGAGATGATTCTACTATATTTCTTATAGCATCTAGTCCATCTTTCCCCGAATAAAGGGCAGTATGCGGCTCATTATCAGAAACACCACCTTCGACACGATTATCATTAATAGCAATGTATGGAGGATTGCTAAAAACAAAATCTAATGTATGACTCCCAAACGGTTTTAGCCAATCACCACATATTAATTCGATGTTATTAAAATTACATAACGCCAAATTCTTTCTCGCTACATTAATAGCAGTTTTGTAGAAATCGCTGAGAATAATTTTCCATTCTGGTCTTTCATTAGCAACTGTTATACCCACACAGCCCGAGCCACAACCTGCATCTAAAAAAACACATCTACCTCTCTTTTTATATATTTCATCACCTTGGTGAAGTAAATGTTCTATAATGCTCTCTGTTTCAGATCTTGGAATTAATACATTCTCATCAACATAAAATTCATGTTTATAAAATTTATGTTTCTTCAATATGTATGATAGAGGAACACCATCTTTCCTTTTTTTTAAAATATCTTTGATTTGAGCTCTTAATCGTTCTGTAATCTCGGGGGTATAGTCTGAATATAGTTTTGCCTTTTCGTAATCCATTACATAACTGAAAATTTCTTCAGCTTCAATTTTACATTGCAGGTAAGTTTGGGAAGTAGTTTGTTCGAGGAACTTAATTGCATCTTTAAATGCATCGAAAGTTTTCATCATTTCCTAGATTCTTCAACTAATGAATCTATTAATGGTTCAATATTCCCTTCTATAAGCTGATCAAGTTTGTATAACGTAAGGTTAATTCTATGGTCCGTCACTCTCCCTTGGGGAAAATTGTAAGTTCTTATTCTTTCTGATCTATCTCCTGAGCCAATTTGTTTTTTCCTGCTTTCATCAGTATCTTTTTTTTGTTTTTCTTGTTCGGCTGACAACAATCTAGAGTGCAAATACTCTAGCGCTTTAGCTTTGTTTTTATGTTGAGATCGATCATCTTGACACTCAGATACTATCCCTGTTGGAAGGTGTGTAATTCTAACAGCCGAATCTGTTTTATTAACATGCTGTCCTCCAGCCCCAGATGCGCGATATGTGTCTATTCTTAAATCTGCAGGATTAATCTCTATATCATCAACTTGATCAACTATAGGAAGAACAGCTACAGTGGATGCTGATGTGTGGACTCTGCCCTGTGTTTCTGTATCCGGAACTCTTTGGACTCGATGTGTTCCTGATTCAAACTTAAGAAAACTATATACATTATTGCCCATTACTTTATAAATTATTTCTTTGAATCCTCCATGATCACTTACGTTGCTGTTTATAATCTCTACACTCCATTTATTTTTTTCTGCGAACTTAGCGTACATCTTAAAAAGATCGCCAGCAAATATAGCAGCCTCTTCACCACCAGTTCCTGCTCTAATTTCCATATAGATATCTCTTGAGTCATTAGGATCTTTCTCAATTGTTGCTTCAATAATCTTTAATTCAACTTGTTTAAGCTCCTTCTCATATCCATCTAGTTCATCTCTTGCAATAGCTATCATTTCTTTATCATCATCATTTAAAAGCTCTTGTGTTTCAGATATTGATTTTTCGATATAAAGAAATTTTTGAAAAAGTTTTACACTTTGTTCTAACTTCGAAAGCTCTTGATTTAGAGACTTCATTTTTGTTTGATCTGAGTATATTTCAGGTGTGCTTAATTTTTGCGTTATACTTTTGTAACTTGAGAGATTTTTCTCAAGCTTTGATCGTAAATCAGGGGTCATTAGTTTTCCTTGAAGAGGTTATTGAGTTTATTTATTTTATCTTCGTCAAGGTGAGGATATAGTTCTTTTAGTTTTAATGTTGTCTCATGAGCAAGCTTATTCTTAAGCGATTCTGATACATAATCAATAACAACGTTTACATCTTCAGAATTTTTTATCATTCGTTTAGCTTTTATAACTATTCCATTGGTAATATCATCTACATAATCTCTATAATTTTTAATTATCTCAGCACTACTATTTTCTGCCAACCAATTTTTATACTCAACAATTTTAAATTTGATGATTTCTTCAGCTTCTTTAATAGATTTCTCTCTAATTTTATAATTCTTTTCTATAATCTCTCCTAAATCATCAATAGTATATAGATAGACATTATTAAGGCTTTTAATTTGTGATTCTACATCTCTAGGCACGCCTAAATCTATAATCACCATTGAGCTATTGTTTCTTTTTTCTAATGCATTTTCTATATTACCTTTACCAATTAATGGAAGTGAGCTGGATGTAGATGTAATGATGATGTCGAAATCATGAATGATGTTTGACAAGTTGTTTAGATTAGAATATCTACAATTATTATCAACTGCCAACCTTTTTCCTTTTTCTTCTTTTCTATTACAAATAGTTATTTCATGAACATTATTTGATTTTAGATATTTTAATGCTAGCTGTGTCATTTCTCCTGCACCTATTAACAAACATTTTTTTTCATCAACTGCTGAAAATATTTTCTTTATAAGCAGTATTGATGTGTACATGAATGAAATAGCATTACCGCCAATGTCTGTGTTAGTTCTTACATTTTTTGCAACAGAGAAAGAGTATTCAAAAAGTCTTTTTAGTTTACTGTCCACTGTTTTATTCTCTAACGCAATTTTGTAAGCACTTTTTACCTGGCCAAGCACTTCGTTTTCACCTATAACCATTGAATCTAAGCCCGCAACAACTCTAAATAAATGTTTTATGGCATCTTCTTCCTCATATGAATATAAATATTTTGAAAACGACTTATATTCTTTTTCACTGAGAAGCCAGTTTTTTATATCAACGATGCCAGACTGACTTTCAACATAAATTTCTGTTCTGTTACAGGTAGACACAACAATAACCTCCGATATTTGCTCATTTTTTTTTATGCGTCGGAGCAATAGGGAGATAGTGTCTCCAGTGAAAGAGAATTTCTCTCTAACTTCGATACTAGCTGATTTATGATTAAGCCCTAATACTGATATGGTCATTTATGTTTACCTAATTAGAAATTAGCATGTGCTATTATACATCTATGGCAACAAATATAAAATTAATGGCAGTTATCTTATTGATATTTCTAGTGTCTTGTAGCAGTCAAAATTCGCCTGAATCTTCAAAAAATATGAGGAAAGCGCCATATTCTGATGTAGATTCAAATTTCAAATACAATTCTATATACAATAAATTAGTTCTTGAATTATCACTTCATAAGAATAAGCATGATGATGCTTTAGAGACTTTTACTTCAAACATAAAATATTTCAACGAAGAAAGTGTTTTCTTACGCATGGTTAACAAAGCTCGTGACATGAGAAAATTTGATTACGTAAATAAAATCACTTCAAGATGGCTTCAAGTTGACCCCTTAAATGTATCTGCACACAAGATTGCATTTTCTAATAATATAGAAACGTCAAGTTATGATCAGGCAACCTATCATTTTGAATTTTTATTTAATGCCTACAAAGAAAACAATAATAAATCATATATTAATATAGAGGATATATTATCTAGAAATATTATTGTTAGTAACATCATTGAATTCTTTGAGATGAACATAAAACATTATGATAGCGATGAGTTACTATTTCATTACGTTGATATTCTTCAAAAAAATGATTTAGATAATATTGTAATCCCATACTTAAATGAGACTAGGTATGAAAATAATAGAATTATTTCAAGAAAGTATTCAAATTCATTGGCCAAGCTTAATAGAACTGAGGAAGCAATAAATGTTCTCGAAAATTATATTGCCACATCAACCATTACAGACAGGGAGGCTTTATATGACTTGTTAGGATTATATTTGCAAAAGAAAGACGTAGAAATGATTGATGAGCTTGTGAGAAAATTAGTTAATATTGATCCCGAAGACAGTGACTTTATGTTCAGACTAGCATTGTTGTGTTTTGATAAAAATAATTTTGATTTTGCTGAGAAATATTTCAACATTTTATTATCAAAATCATATGCTCCAGACAATATTAACTTTTTCCTGGGTCAAATTGACTTTAATAATGGACGTTATCAAGAAGCACTTCGTCATTATGAAAAAATTCAACAAGGAACATTTATAAATACTAAACTATTGAATGTAGCTAGAGCACTTTCTCGACAATACGGTACATCACAAGCAGTATCTTATCTTGAGGAGGAAGTGAAAATAAAAACAAAAAATGATCTTTTAAATTTACTATCTCTAAAGTTATCTATCTATCAAGAACCATATGACATAAATAAAGTTATTGATTTAAGCAATGAAATTATCAAATTATTTCCAAGAAATGAACGTGCTCTTTACACGCGTGCACTTGCATATGAAAAGAACGGCGATATTGAGAATATGATGAAAGATTTTGAAATGATGATTGATGCTAATCCATATAATTCTGTAGCATTGAATGCCTATGGTTACAGCCTTTCTCTTCACAAGAAAAAGTTAGATTATGCTGAAAGACTTATCCGAAGAGCAATAGAAGTTGATCCAGGTAATGCAGCTATATTAGATAGTCTCGCGTGGGTTCTTTATCTCAAAGGTTCATATGAAGAAGCTTATAACTACTCAAAGCTTGCATACAGCAAAGATCAAGACCCAGAGATTGTCAGTCACTACTATAAGATTTTATTAAAAAATGGTTATGCTGATGAGGCTCAAAAAATCTTACAACAATCTATCAAAGATAATCCAAATAATGAGAATTTGTTAAATCTTTTGAATCACACAAATAATGAATCAGCTCAGTTGTAATTCATATGCAAAACTAAACCTTTGTTTACATGTATTAGATAAACGTAAAGATGGATTTCATAACATTCAAAGTATATTTCAACCGATAGATTTAAGTGATCAGCTCACTTTTAAATTAAAAGATGAAGTAGTGATAGAATTAAAAACTAATTCTAATAATCTTAAATTAAGTAATAATCTCATCACGAAAGCTTATAATTTGTTACTCGAAGATTTCAGTTTTCAGCATGGACTAGAAATTACCCTTCATAAAAATATACCTATTGGAGCGGGACTTGGAGGAGGAAGTTCTAATGCTGCGTGTACTTTGTTAGCAATGGATAGAATATTTAATCTGAACATTCCTCAAAACAAACTTATATCATACGCAGAAGAACTAGGTTCAGATGTGCCATTTTTCATTTATAATAACTCCATGATAGTTTCAGGGAGGGGGGAGAAGCTAAAAAAGGTATCTTTGCCAAGAAAATTCTTTGTTTTGATTTTATCTGATATTTCTATTTCGACTAGCGATATCTTTAATTGCCTTGATTCAACATACTATTCACGACCCATTGATGATTTGAAATTAATTAGCTCGACTACAAACTGTTTTGAGTCATTGGTAATGAGCAAATACCCTCAACTATTGGAGACAAAATATTGGCTTTCCTCCTTTGGTAAGGTTAGAATGTCCGGTACGGGAAGCACGCTATACATTGAATTTGATAGTTACGAAAGTGCTAGAGAAGCTGATAAGGAAATTGGAAAAAGATACAAATCAAAAATGGTGAGTAGTCTTGATTCATATGATATTTTTTCTTAATAATTTGGGGTGTAGCCAAGCGGTAAGGCAGCGGGTTTTGATCCCGTCATTCGGAGGTTCGAATCCTTCCACCCCAGATTTTCAGGTGAAACATGGTTGATATAAAATCCACAATGATTTTTTCAGGTAATGCCAA
>CBFIBF010000017.1:6921-19716 GCA_965660795.1 Gammaproteobacteria bacterium | reverse complement strand
CAAAGAGAGATCGTTTTCTATGGATATGTTTGAGGTGTATTTGGCTAGCCTGTGGCCGTCTGTACAAACAGACACTATTTTATTATTCTCATTACACAGGTGCATACCATTCAAAAAATGTCTTGCATCTTGATATGCCATCGCAAATGATGTCTTTTCTATTAAATTTAATAAGCTTTCACATTCCAATTTATGGAAAGCCTCACCATTTGTCTCATTAAGTGGAAAATCTTCAATAGAAAGCGATGGTAAAGATATCTTACTCTTACCCGCAATAATATCTACCATGTTGTTTTTAATATGAAACTCAATTTGGTTATGATTAGATAATGCTGAAACTATTTCCTGGAGCTTCTTAGCCGGGATGGTAAAACTCGTATCACTGTCAGAATTACATTCAATTTTAGTTGAGACTTCTATCTCGAGATCTGTAGTTGTAACATTTGCAACATTACCTATTACTTTAAATGCTACGTTACCCAAAATTATCAGCGTTTGTTTTGCCTCAGCTGTTGGTGTTAGATTTTTTAATTTGTTTAGAAGTTGTTCAGTATTAAATATCAATTTCATATATATATTATATGTTATTTTTATACTTTTTAATTCACTTCTTTATCACAACACCACTTAACTTTGTGTGTTAGAGGACTGTGTTTTTAAGTTTCTTTTAATGTTAATAGCTTGTGGAAAAATTCTAGTTTAATTATTATCCACAGTTTTTACCCATTATTTAAAATGTGTATTATATTGTTATAGTCCTGCTCTATTTGACTATCTTCTTTTCTAAGTTTGTTCAGTTTTCTGTTCGCATGTAATACAGTTGTGTGATCTCTACCTCCAAACGCATCGCCGATAGATGGCAAGCTGTTATTTGTTAGTTCTTTACATATGGCCATAGCAACATGTCTTGGTAGCGTCGTCTTTTTATCTCTTTTTGCTGATAAAATATCACTTACTCTAATTTTATAATAACCTGCTGTTATTTTTTGTATCTGTTCTATTGTTATTAACCTCTGGTTTAACGATACCAAGTCAGCTAGCGTTTCTTTTGCAAAGTCTAGAGTTATATTACACTTTTTAAACCTGGCAGTAGCTATTACTCTTCTTAAGTTTCCTTCTAGTTCTCTTACATTTGAATTTATGTTTCTGGCTAAAAAAAACGCTACATTTGATTCGATTGCCAAGCCTAGTGCCTCTGCTTTAGCCTGAAGTATTGCTACTCTGGTCTCTAAATCAGGTGGATCAATAGATACATTCATACCCCAAACCAACCTTGATTTTATTCTGTCTTCAAGGCCATCTATTTCTTTTGGATACTTATCACAGGTTAAAACAACTTGTTTTTTATATTCAAACAATGCATTGAATGTATGAAAGAACTCCTCTTGCGATCTTTCTTTCCCAGCAAAGAATTGTATGTCATCAAGTAATAAAACATCGAGGTTTCTATAAAACACTTTAAACTCTTCTATTTGATTATTTCTCAGAGCTGTAACCATGTTTTGCACAAATTTTTCAGAATGTAGATACACAACCTTTTTATTTTCACTGCTCAATTGGTTTCCAATCGAGTGTAGTAGATGTGTCTTACCTAATCCGACCCCACCGTAAATGTATAGGGGGTTGAATGAGCCTGGTTCGTTGATTACAGATAAACATGCTGCTTTAGCTAACTGATTAGACTTACCCTCAACAAATGTATCAAATGTCATGTCTTTGTTAAGGTTAGTTTTAAATCCAGGTGGTATTGTTCTCTCAGCTTTATTATTTACTTGACTGGTTGAAATACCAAGAGTTATAGAATACCCCTTGCTTAAAACACCCATAACTTCAGAGATTTTAGACATAAACTGATTCTCAATCTCTTCCTTCATAAACTTATTAGGCGCATATAAATTTATTTCTCTGTTTCCCTCTTTCACAACAAGCGGCTTAATCCATAGTCGCATGTCTTTGTCTGTGAGAGACTCCGATAGTTTTTCTAAGCATTTATTCCAAATTTTATTTTCGTTTGTCATGGTCGGAAGGTTAATATCACATAAAAAAAAATGAATTAATATATTGACATAATCCATTATTCAAATCAGTATACACACCAATGAAAAGAACATTTCAACCAAGTAATTTAAAACGTAAAAGAACACACGGTTTTCGAGCACGCATGAAGACCGCAGCAGGAAGAGCCGTCCTCTCTGCAAGAAGAGCAAAAGGAAGAGCTGTGCTTTGTCCATAGTTTGTACACCTTTAAAAAAGATATAATAACAATCAGCAGCTCCACACTAGATTACTTTAGTAATAGCCCTTATTTAACAACAAAACATTTCTCACTGCACTTTCTTGAATCAAATATAAAGCGACTAGGTATACTTATACCAAAAAAACATCTCCCTTTAGCTGTTTCTAGAAACTCGTTAAGAAGAAATATAAGAGCAGTATTTAGGGGTCAGGGCACCAACCACTTATTATTAGTTAGACTAATGAGAAAAATTGAAGCTGAAAAAAAAACTATAAATGCTATTCTAATCCCTGAATGGAAATCATTGCTAGATCAATTAAAAAAATAGTATTAGGGCTGATAAAATTGTATAGAATTTTTATATCACCGATTTTACCTCAATCATGCAGGCATACCCCAACATGTTCAGACTATTGTGTAGATGCTATTGAAAAACATGGAGTATTAAAGGGTTTAGTGCTTGGCATAAATAGACTAATTAGATGCAGGCCAGGCGGGACATCAGGGTTTGACCCAGTACCAGAAGAGACCAAAAAATGAATAGATTGTTTTTATATAGCGGTTTCCTTTTTATTCTAATCTTAATTTTTGATGCATACGATAGAGATTACAATAAGCCTGCTATGCCGGCAGTTTCTAAACAAGTTGAACAGGCAGATATATCATCTAAACAACCTCCAACTGAGAGTATTGAAAATAGTTCATCATCTAAAACAAGCAACAGTTCTCCGATTATTGACACACTTGAAAATAAAAAACTTTTAATAGAGTTTGACACGCTCACTGGCGACTTATTATTTGCGCAATTAAAAGAATATCCTTTAGCACTAGAATCAGATGAGAGGGTAACAATTCTTAATTATTTAAAGAGTAAGTACACCGCAGGATCAAACATTCAAATCAAAAGTAAACCAAATTTAAACAGCTATAGTTTAAACTCTAAAACCTCAAACACAGCTACACTCGTATCTATGTTAGACGGGGTGAGTTTATCAAAAGAGATAAAGCTCATTGACGGAGCACACCAAATAAGCGTTGTAAATACGGTAACCAACACATCCAGTGAAGCAATATACCTCAGGAACTACGAGGTGATTTCTCGAGATGGGAACAGCTCCGCAAGCTTGATGTTGCCTACTTATACCGGAAGCGCTTTTTATGATAGTGAGGAAAAATTCACAAAAATCTCTTTTGATGAAATGACAGATGATGATTTCACCTTCAAAACTAATGATGGCTGGATAAGCATGATTCAGCATTATTTTTTCTCTGCATGGTTGCCAACAGATGATAATAAAAAAACAATTTATACAAGTGTTGACCAAAGCATTTATACCATTGGAAGCACAACAGATTATGTGCTTTTGAATCCAGGTGAAAAATATTCATATAAATCTCTCATGTTTGTAGGCCCAAAACTACAATCTGAAATATCTGAACTTGCGCCTGGACTAGACTTGACCGTTGATTACGGCATGCTAACATTTTTGTCTGCACCTCTTTTTTGGATTCTTGATGTTATTTACAATCTTCTTGGCAACTGGGGTTTTTCTATAATTGTTCTGACAATACTCATAAAAGCGCTATTTTTTAAACTCTCTGAAACAAGCTATCGTTCAATGGCGCAAATGAAAAAACTTAACCCAAGGATGCAGGCACTTAAAGAAAGATATTCTGAAGATAAGAAAAAATTTAGTGAAGCTCTAATGAGAATGTATAAAGAAGAAAAAGTAAATCCACTTGGTGGCTGCTTGCCTATTCTAATTCAAATACCCGTCTTTATTGCTCTGTATTGGGTGCTGGTGGAGAGCGTTGAAATGAGACATGCGCCTTTTGTTGCTTGGATTAATGACCTAGCATCAGCAGACCCTTATTTTATTCTACCTATAGCTATGGGCATATCAATGTTCATACAACAAAAGCTTAATCCTGCGCCAACCGATGCTACACAACAAAAAATATTTCTGTTCTTACCATTTATATTTACAGCGCTTTTTGCAACCTTCCCAGCAGGCCTGGTTTTATATTGGTTGACCAACAATATCTTATCTATAGCACAACAATATGTCATTAATAAAAGAATAGTTGGCTAGAGATGAGCAACCATGCAATATGTGCTATTGCAACACCTTATGGGACATCTGCTCTTGGAATAGTGCGTTTAAGCGGAACAAATGTACAAGAGATTATTTCTCCATACATAGATAAAGAATTACAAGACAGAACAGCGGTACTAACCTCCTTTAAATCAGGAAATAGAATAATTGATGGCTGCATCATTATTTTTTATAAGGGGCCTAGGTCGTACACGGGAGAAGATGTTGTCGAGATCATATCTCACGGCAATAATTTAATATTAAATTCTATTGTGAATATTTTATGTGATGCTGGAGCAACGCTTGCAGAACCCGGAGAATTTACGCAAAGGGCCTATATGAACAATAAACTTTCTCTTGCAGAGGCAGAAGCTGTATCAGACTTAATATCAGCTTCCAATATTCAAGCACTAAAGGCTGCTCAAAATTCTTTAAGCGGTAAATTTTCTGACGAAATAAATAGCATAATTGCTGAAGTTACTTTAACAAGAGCTGAGGTAGAGTCAGTTATAAATTTTCCAGAAGACGATGATGTTCCAGAGCTGAGTGTCTCTAGTATTAAAAAAAAACTAAACTCGTGCTGCTCGTCACTTAAGGCATTGCTAAGGAATTCTTACGAAGGAAAAAAACTTAATCATACATACAGTTATGTGTTCGTTGGTAAACCTAATTCAGGCAAGTCATCTATTATAAATTGTTTATTAAGAGAGGATGCATCTATAGTCTCAAATTCCGCAGGCACCACCAGAGATTCTATTGAATATGAGCTACAGATAAATAATAAAATTGTTAAAATCACAGATACTGCAGGCCTTAGATTAACAGAAGATGAAATTGAAAAAGAAGGCATCTCGAGGTCTTTAAAATCTATAAACAAAGCAGATAAGGTCTTCTATGTTGTTGACCACAACAAGGGGCTTGATGATGAAGATAAAAAATTTATTAACACTTTTGAAATTGAAAATTACTCAATCATTTACAATAAAATTGACATCAAAGGACTTAAGCCAAAAGTTGTAAATATCAAGCCTACTGAGATATATATATCTGCCATCAACAACATCGGGTTAGAACTAATTAAGAGTCACATAGATAAAGATTTTATTAAAGTAGATTCATCAGAGAGTCTCTACCTAGCACGATCTAGACAGGTCAAATTCCTAGAAGATGCACACGATAGGGTAGACAGCTGCTTACAGTTATTGGAAGACGAATCTTTCGATATCATCGCTCAAGAGCTAGCAGAGGGCCACCTAGCTTTATCGAGTATTTTAGGGCAAAATCCAACAGAAGAATTGTTAAATGAAATATTCTCAAAGTTTTGTATAGGTAAATGAATAAGCAATACGATGTTATAGTTGTTGGTGGCGGGCATGCGGGCTGTGAGGCTGCACATGCTAGCGCTCGACTGGGATCTAAAACGCTTCTCATCACAATGAAACTGGATGGCATTGGCCAAATGAGCTGCAATCCTGCTATAGGAGGAATAGGCAAATCTCACCTAGCTAGAGAGGTAGATGCACTCGATGGGCTCATGTGCAAAGCGGCAGATGAAGCATCTCTCCAATCTAGAGTGCTCAATGCTAGTAAGGGCGCTGCAGTCAGAGCAACAAGAATACAGACCTGTAGGGATGCATATAAAAAAGCAATTCAAAGAGAAATCTTAAATCATGAATCACTCACCATTCTTCAATCAACGGTGCAATCTTTTATCTTTGCATCAAATGAAGTTAACGGTGTAGTTATAGATACAGGTGAAAAAATATTTTCACATTCTGTCATTCTTACAGTCGGCACCTTCTTAGATGGCGTTATACATTTGGGAGAAAAAAAATTTTCTTCTGGGCGGTCAGGAGATAAGGCATCCATAGAGCTCGAGAGATTTTTTTCTGATAATGGCTTTGCTACAAAAAGACTTAAAACAGGAACGCCACCGAGAATTAAAGCCCAGTCAATAAATTTTGACAATTTATTAAGACAAGATAGCGATTCACCTCTTCCTATGCTCTCATACTTAAACGATCACTATGAACAAGCCCCCAAAGGGATTAAAAAAATACCATGCTATATTACACATACAAATTCTGATACACATAAAATAATTCATGAAAATAAAAATAAATCACCTTTATTTAACGGGCAAATAAATTCTGTTGGCCCGAGATACTGCCCATCAATTGAAGATAAAGTATATAGATTTTCCGATAAAAACAGCCATCAAATATTTTTAGAACCTGAATCCTCTGATAATTTAGAGATTTATCCTAATGGATTATCAACTAGTTTACCTCTTGAAATTCAAAAGGCTTTATTAAGAACTATTAAAGGGCTTGAGGATTGTGAAATTACACAGCCTGGCTATGCAATAGAATATAGCTATTTTGATCCTAGAGGCTTAAAAGCTAGTTTAGAGACTAAGAATATTAAAGGCTTATTTTTCGCTGGCCAAATTAATGGAACTACAGGTTATGAGGAAGCAGCCGCACAGGGCATTATAGCAGGTATAAATGCTTCGCGATTGACACAAGGCAAAACACCTTGGACTCCAGGAAGACACGAATCATATATTGGCGTACTGATAGATGACTTAGTGGCGCAAGGCGTCACAGAACCATACAGAATGTTTACGAGTAGAGCAGAGTACAGGTTAAGGCTTAGAGATGATAATGCAGACATGCGCTTAACAAAATATGGTTTTAAACTCGGCGTTGTGGGATTAGAAAGATACACTTTGTTCAAAGAGAAAGTTAAAAAGATAAAAACAGAAAAAGAAAGATTAGAGAGCATTAAAATAAATATAAACTCTAGTGACAATGTGTATTTAAAAGACAACTATGATTTAGAAATGAAAGAGACAAGATCGTTAGCATCTCTTTTGAAAACACCTAAAATTCAATATTCTGATATCATGAATCTATCAGCTTTTGGTTTAACAGCAAACGCCTCTGTCGGACACCTTGTTGCAACTGATATCAAATATGAGGGTTATGCTGCTAAACAGGAAAAGGATATACAAAATCTAAAATCAAGTTATAAAATAATCATTCCAGAAAGTCTTGATTATGCAAATGTTCAAGGTTTATCTAATGAAGCAATTGAGAGACTAAATAGGGCAAAACCTGATAGCATTGGTCAGGCTTCAAAAGTGCCTGGTGTAAACTCATCAAGTCTTGCACTAATTAAAATCCACCTCAAGAAAAATCAATTCATTTAAAATGCCAAACAAAACTCTTGGCGTGATAAAAGAAATTTTCTCTGACGTTAATCATGAGAAGATTTCTGGTATTCAAGAATACCTAGACCTGCTATTAAAATATCATCAAATAAAAAATCTCATTCCTTCATCAGACAAAGAGTATATTCTTAAACGGGAAATCTATGATTCTTATCAGCTTATAAAACTTCTAAAAGGAAATAGTTACACTGATATAGGCTCAGGCGGGGGCTTACCCGGAGTAATCTTATCATTACTCAATCCTGAAAAAAAAGTTATACTGCTCGATAGAAAAAAAGCATTTATAAACTTTCTTGAGTTAGCAAAAAAACACTTAAAGCTGCAAAATACTGAAATAAGCGAGAATGATTTTTTTGATAAAGACTTTAATGCATGTACCGACGTTATTATATTTAAGAATTTTAGTAACAAAAAAATATCAAAAATGAACTTTGAAGAAAAATTCATTTATCTCTTAAATACATGTAAAAATAGCAGCCAAGTTTCCAAGGTATACATGCTTACGGGGACTCCAGTTTTAAACTTATCAAAGACTTCCTTGAACATGTATAATATAAATATAAAAAAAATAATATCGCCATATTTTGATACTCATAGATATATAGCCGAGATTAAACTTTGAAAATTTTATCAATAGTTAATCAAAAAGGGGGTGTTGGCAAGACTACTACAAGCATTAACTTATCTGCATGCCTAAATAAAATGAAGAGGCGCGTTTTGTTGATAGACCTAGACCCTCAGTCGAATGCCACAAGAGGCTCCGGCATTAACCCAGCTTCAATAGATGTGTCTGTAAATGATGTTTTACTAGACCGAGCTGATATCGCCTCTACGATTATTAACTCACAATCAGATGGCTATGATATTCTTCCGTCGACTCCATCTCTAACAGAGAGTGAAGTGTCTTTGCTAAAAAATGATGATAGAGAATTCCATCTTCGCAATAAACTTACATCTATCAAAAATTCATATGATTACATTCTAATGGATTGTCCTCCATCGCTTAACATACTTACTGTTAATTCACTTGTTTCTGCTACGGGCGTGTTAATTCCGGTCCAATGTGAGTTCTATGCACTTCAGGGCTTAAGTGAATTAGTAAATACGATTAATCAAATACAATCAAAATCGAATAATAATTTAAAAATTGAGGGAATACTCAGAACAATGTTTGATTCAAGAAATAACTTGTCAAGTGATGTTAGCGATCAACTTAAGCAATATTTTCCAAACGAACTCTATAAAACTAAAATTCCAAGAAATATTCGTGTAGCTGAAGCTCCAAGCTTTGGTCAATCAATACTAGAATATGATGGATTGTCTAAAGGCTCATTATCTTATCTATCACTTGCAGGAGAAATTATTAAAGATGAGTAGTCTTGTGTGTACAACAAGGTTTACTAAGGTTATATTAATTACATGAGTAAGCGAAAAGCACTTGGGTCTGGCCTAGATTCATTATTGAGCTCTGCTGCTAACACAACAAAGTTAGATGTTAATAGCAATGAATCTAAAATACTCTCCATACCAGTTCATAAAATTATTAAAAATAAGCATCAGCCAAGAAAAGTTTTCAAAGAACAAGAAATTAAAGATTTAGCGGATTCAATTGCTCAAAATGGGCAAATTGCACCAGTCGTAGTAAGAGAGAGCGGCAGCGAATATGAGTTAATTGTTGGAGAAAGAAGATGGAGAGCGACACAACTACTAAATAAAGACACAATAAGCGCAATCGTTATTGATGTTGATGAGAAAACATCTGCCGTAATGTCTATAGTAGAAAATGTTCAACGAGAAGACTTAAACCCCATGGAGGAAGCTGAGTCTCTAAAAAGACTGATTGACGAGTTTGAGATGAGTCATGATGATGTGTCAAAGTACATATCTAAATCCAGAGCACACGTGTCGAACTTAATAAGACTTAATGAATTGTGTGCATTTGGGAAAGACCAACTTAGAATTGGCACCTTATCAATGGGGCACGCTCGCGCTGTACTAAGCCTTGGTATAAGCGAGCAAATAAAAATAATTAAAGAAGCTGTGAAACGTAATTTATCTGTAAGAGCTGTTGAGGCTCTTTGCAAGTCAAATCAACAAGCATCAGTCAGTAGAGATAAAGACCCAGACACAGCCATTTTAGAGAGGCAGCTTACTGATTTGTTGGCTGCAAAAACATCAATCAAACACACTAACAATGGCGGCAATATCACTATTAAGTATAGGACAATGAATGAGCTTCAAGGCATTATCGAGAAAATAAGGAAAATTGTCTAAATTGCTTAGGACCTTTGAGTTTTTTAGGCATATAAATTGAATCCATAGCCATACTCAACTATACTAACGTTGATCAAAATATTGGTCGTAAATGCTCATGGTGAACATCGAAAGTGAGAATGGTAATTGCTTTTCAAAGCATTATAGCGATAACTACAGCAATCGTATTTGTGTTTTTGGGCTTCCAAAAGTTTGAATCATCTTTATTTGGAGGCGCGACTGCGATAATGAACACCATGCTTCTTGCTAGAAGTGTTAACCAAGCAGGTGAAGCTGCTCTTGAGCAAAATCTTAGCGGAGGTTCGCTTGTAATATTTAAGAGCCTTCTTGTAAGGATGGCTCTTGTATTAGCCGCCTTCTATGTCGGGATTGCTATTTTAAATCTCGATGCTTTGCAAATGTTAGTTGCATTTGCGTTAGCACAAATTGGGTATGCCTTTAATAAGAATAAGACTATTTATTAGGTAACAGATGGATAAAAACGCACCAGCTACAGATAATCCGGTTGATTATATACAACACCACCTGCAGCCTTTAGCTGCTGGAGAGGGCTTCTGGCGCATCAACATTGACACGGTGTTTTTTAGTGCATTACTTGCAAGCATAGTAATGATCATTGCATATCGAGTTGGGAAAAGCGTTTCATCTGGTGCACCAACTGGTATGCAAAATGTACTCGAGACATTAATTGATTTTGTTAACAGTCTTGTTAAAGAGGCTTTTCCAAAACCAAATAAAATTGTTGGCCCTATTGGTCTTACAATTTTTATCTGGGTCCTATTGATGAATGCTATGGATCTAATACCAGTAGATCTACTACCTAAGCTTGCTCATATGATGGGCATCCATTATCTGAAGGTCGTACCGACAACAGACCCCCACACAACATTTGCTATGTCTATATCGATTTTCTTACTTTGCATTTATTACAACGTGAAGATAAAAGGCTTTGGTGGTTACATGAAATCATTTATGGTACATCCTTTTGGTATATATTTAGCACCCGTAAATTTTGTACTTACACTAGTAGAAGAATTAGCTAAGCCATTAAGCTTAGCACTAAGACTTTTTGGGAATATGTTCACAGGTGAGTTAGTATTCTTACTAATCGCCTTGTTGCCATGGTACATTATCCCAATACCTGGAAGCTTGTGGGCGATATTCCATATCTTGGTAATAACGCTGCAGGCATTCATTTTTATGGTGCTCACCATAATGTATATAAGCATGGCATCTGAGGAATCACATTAACAATAAATAAGAGGAATAATAATGGAAACACTATCACCAGACATGATTACCCAAATTTACTCATCAACTAGTTTGGGTGTATCAATAATGCTGGCTGCAGCTGGACTTGGTTCTGCTTTAGGCTGGGGTTTAATTTGTATGAAATATATTGAAGGCATAGCGAGACAGCCTGAAATGCTTCCTGCGCTCAGAACACAAATGTTCATAACAGCAGGTTTGATGGAGTCATTTCCATTTATTGTTTTAGCTTTTGCCATGTTCTTTGTATTTGCTAATCCATTTGTTGGTGCAGCAACTGCGGCTATAGGCGGATAAGGAGTAAATATTTCATGAATGTTACAGCAACCCTTTTTGGTCAAATGATTACTTTTATAGTTTTTGTTTGGTTTATAAAAGCATATTTATGGGAACCACTTACGCAAGCCATGGAAAATAGAACTAAAAAAATTGCAGATGGTCTTGCAGCAGCAGAACAGGGCCAGAAGAAAATTGAACAAGCAACTATCGAGTTTTCAACACGTATTGATGAAGCTAAATCAAAAGCGTCTGGCATTATTACTGATGCTGAATCAAAATCCAAAAATATTGTAGAGGAAGCAAGAGTCACTGCTCGTGAAGAGGCACAAAAAATTGCTAAAACTACAGCGCAGCAGCTTGAGCAAGAAACCAATGCTGCAAGAGAAAAACTTAAAGATGACATAGTAGAACTATCTCTTTTGTGTGCAGAGAAAGTAATAAAGAAAGAGGTTAACAAAGATACACATGATCAAATTATTGATGAGGTTATTAATAAGTGACAGACATTGTTACATATTCAAGACCATACGCTGAGGCTGCTTATAAGATAGCGGTCGAGTCTAATGCTACTTCGCTTTGGGCTGATAATCTAATGATACTCTCAGAAGTGATTAAAGATGCCGAAGTTAAAGCTATCATTGCAAGTCCTGTAGTTGATGATAATAAATCGCTTTCGTTCCTGAATAGTTTTTTAGAGAAAGATGACGCTTCATTTTCAAACTTCCTCAGTATCATGATAAGCAATAAAAAAGTATATTTTTTAGATGAAGTATACAGGTTGTTTAATGATATGCTCCTGAGTGATCAGGAAATCACTATAGCTGAAGTTGAAACTGCCTTTGTGCTGACAGAATCACAAAAAGAGAATTTATCAAACACTCTCATGAAGCAACATGAACAAAAAGTACAGATTAAAGAAATAATTAATCAAGACCTCCTGGCAGGTATTAAGATATCTGTTAACAATGAAGTTACAGACTATAGCATTAGAAACAAATTAAATTTAATGAAAGAACAAATCACAAACAATAGGTAAAGCCAATGACTATTAATTCAACAGAAATAAGCGACATCATAAAAGACAAGATAAAGAATCTTGACATTAAAACCCAATCTCATAATGAAGGAACCGTCGTTTCACTAACAGACGGTATTGCCAGGATTTATGGAATAACGGATGCACTTCAGGGTGAAATGCTTGAATTTCCTAACAATATTTATGGCTTAGCATTAAACCTTGAGCGTGATTCTGTTGGCGCAGTAATTCTTGGTGACTATAAATCTATTTCAGAGGGAGATACTGTAAAATGTACAGGTAACATTTTGGAGGTTCCTGTTGGTAATGAATTATTAGGCAGAGTGGTTAACTCGCTCGGCGAGCCAATTGATAATGCAGGCGATATTGA
>CBFIBF010000017.1:5418-6822 GCA_965660795.1 Gammaproteobacteria bacterium | reverse complement strand
TGCTAAGAATAAATCACCCATTGAAAAAATTGCTCCAGGTGTGATTGAGAGAAAATCAGTAGATCAGCCTGTTCAAACAGGTTTAAAATCTATCGATTCCATGGTCCCTATTGGACGTGGCCAACGTGAACTTATTATTGGCGATAGACAAACTGGTAAAACTGCTGTTGCGATTGACGCAATTATTAATCAGAAAGATACTGGCGTTAAATGTATATATGTTGCTATTGGGCAAAAAGCTTCATCGATAGCTGCTGTGGTTAGAAAGCTAGAAGAGCACGATGCTTTAAAACATACCATAATCGTTGCAGCTTCAGCATCTGATTCTGCTGCTATGCAATATATCGCACCATACTCTGGCTGTGCAATGGGAGAGTTTTTCAGAGATTCTGGCGAAGATGCATTAATTGTATATGATGACTTGACTAAACAGGCATGGGCATACCGACAAGTTTCGTTGTTGCTCAAAAGACCACCAGGTCGTGAAGCATACCCTGGTGATGTATTTTATTTACACTCAAGACTTCTTGAGAGATCAGCAAGAATCAATGAAGATGCTGTCTCTGACATAACGGAAGGAAAGGTTAAAGGTAAAACAGGTTCATTAACAGCGCTACCAATAATTGAAACACAGGCTGGAGATGTATCAGCGTTTGTTCCGACCAACGTTATATCAATTACAGATGGACAAATATTTTTAGAAACTGATTTATTCAACGCAGGTATACGCCCTGCAATAAATGCTGGTTTATCAGTATCACGTGTTGGTGGTGCTGCTCAAACTAAAATTATTAAAAAGCTTGGCGGAGGTGTGAGGCTTGCATTAGCTCAATACCGTGAATTAGCAGCCTTTTCTCAGTTTGCCTCAGACTTAGATGAAGCAACAAGAAAACAGTTGGAAAGAGGTAAACGTGTAACTGAACTTATGAAACAATCACAATACTCTCCGCTTACTGTCGCTGGTATGGCTTTATCGCTGTTTGCTGCAAATGAAGGATATTTAGATGATGTCGATATAGATAAGATCATATCTTTTGAAAAATCACTGCATGAGTTTGCTAATGAAAAGTATTCAGAACTGGTAAATGAGATTAACACTAATTGTGACTTTAACGATGATATTGCCGCGAAGATGAAATCGTTGCTGGACGACTTTAGAGATAAAGGGGTTTACTAAGAATGTCTGGCAGCCAAGAAATAAGAACACAAATAGCTAGTATTCAGAATACACAAAAGATTACAAAAGCTATGGAGATGGTTGCTGCAAGTAAAATGAAAAAAGCTCAAGACCAAATGACCAAAGCAAGACCATATGCGGATAAGATTCTAAATGTTATCACTCATCTTGCGCATGCTCATCCTGAATATACATCAGAGTTTTTCGTCAAGAGAGAAGTTAAGAAA
>CBFIBF010000017.1:4388-5408 GCA_965660795.1 Gammaproteobacteria bacterium | reverse complement strand
TAAATGTTATCACTCATCTTGCGCATGCTCATCCTGAATATACATCAGAGTTTTTCGTCAAGAGAGAAGTTAAGAAAAAAGGTTATATAATTATTTCATCAGACAGAGGTCTGTGCGGCGGCCTTAACAATAACTTATTTAAAATGGCCTTAGAAAATATTGAACATGACAAAGCATCAAATATTAATCCAGCTTTTGCCCTAGTTGGAAGTAAAGCCTCATCTTTTTTTCAAAGAACGGGAGGAGATGTGATTGCACAAACTTCACAACTTGGCGATAAACCAACAGTTGAACAAGTACTTGGTTTGATTAAAAGCACCATCGATAGTTTTATAAACAACGATATTGATGAAGTTCATCTTGTATACAATAAGTTTATTAATACTGTTAGCCAAGAGCCTACAGTCCAAAAAATTCTTCCAATTAATACTGAAGTAAAAAATGAAGATTATGATTATTATTGGGACTATCTCTATGAGCCTGACGCTGAAACTGTACTAGAGTCGCTTTTCACCAGATATATAGAGTCTTTGGTCTACAGAGGGCTTGTTGAAAATCTAGCATGCGAGCAAGCGTCAAGAATGGTTGCAATGAAGGCAGCTTCTGATAACGCAACAGATTTAATAGCAGAATTACAATTAATTTATAACAAAAATAGACAAGCAGCAATTACACAAGAAATATCAGAGATTATCTCTGGAGCAGCAGCGCTATAAAAAAGATAGGAGAAAAAAATGGAAGCAGGTAAAGTTGTAGAAATTATTGGAGCTGTTATTGACGTTCAGTTTCCTAGATCTTCAATGCCAAAAATTTTTGATGCCCTTAAAGTTGATGAGAGTAATTTAACTCTTGAGGTGCAACAACAAATTGGTGATGGAATTGTAAGGACTATAGCCATGGGGTCAACGGATGGTCTTAAAAGAGGCTTGTCTGTAAATAATACAGGCGCACCTATAAATGTACCGGTAGGTGAGAAAACGCTTGGACGCATAATGAACGTTCTTGGTGAACCTGTAGATA
>CBFIBF010000017.1:1991-4333 GCA_965660795.1 Gammaproteobacteria bacterium | reverse complement strand
ATTTTCAGAACAAGCATCAGAAGTTGAGATCCTAGAGACTGGTATCAAAGTTGTGGATCTGATTTGTCCTTTCGCTAAGGGTTCTAAAGTAGGCCTTTTTGGTGGCGCTGGTGTTGGTAAAACAGTTATTCTCATGGAGTTAATCAGAAACATCGCTGCAGAACATAGTGGATTCTCTGTATTTGCTGGTGTTGGTGAAAGAACACGTGAAGGAAATGACTTCTTTCATGAAATGACAGATGCACAAGTAATAGATAAGGTTGCTTTAGTCTATGGACAAATGAATGAACCTCCAGGAAACAGACTTAGAGTCGCTCTAACTGGATTAACAATGGCTGAACATTTTAGAGACGAGGGAAGCGACACTTTATTATTTGTAGATAATATTTACCGTTACACTCTAGCAGGAACGGAAGTATCTGCTTTGTTAGGCCGTATGCCATCTGCTGTTGGATATCAGCCAACATTGGCCGAAGAAATGGGCGTACTTCAAGAGCGAATAACATCTACGAAAACCGGATCAATTACATCCATACAGGCGGTTTATGTACCTGCTGATGATTTAACAGATCCTAGCCCTGCAACTACATTTGCACATCTAGATGCAACAGTCGTATTATCTAGAAATATTGCAGAGCTTGGAATTTATCCAGCGGTTGATCCACTAGACTCTACTAGTAGACAACTAGATCCTTTAGTAATAGGACAAGAACACTATGATACAACAAGAGCCGTTCAGGGTGTTCTGCAAAAGTACAAGGAGCTAAAAGATATTATTGCGATTTTGGGGATGGATGAACTATCAGAAGAAGATAAGCTTGCTGTGAATAGAGCGCGTAAGATTCAAAGATATTTATCACAACCATTTTATGTTGCTGAAACATTTACTGGCACACCTGGTAAGTATGTGTCACTTAAAGATACTATCAAAGGTTTCCAGGCAATTGTAAATGGTGACTATGATCATTTGCCTGAGCAAGCATTTTACATGATAGGTGAAATTTCTGAGGCAGAAAAACGAGCAGAAGAAATTAAATAATGTCATCAAAAATTAAATTAGAGATTGTAAGCGCTGAAGAAGAGCTGTTTTCTGAGGAAGTCGAGATGGTATATGCGCCTGCAGAAATGGGAGAAGTAGGCGTGTCACCAAAACATACGCCTTTGATTACCAGGCTCAAGCCTGGTGATGTTCGTGCTCAAATTAGTAAAGACGAGATGAAGACCTTTTATGTAAGTGGTGGTATATTGGAAGTACAACCTAATGAGGTAACTATATTTTGTCAGATACAGCATTAAGAGAAGATGACTTAGATGAAGAAAGAGCTCTTGAAGCTGAACGTCAAGCTAAAGAGGCAATGAAAAATAGTGACAATGATATTGATACTTCTAAAGCTAAAACAGAACTCATGCAAGCTGCTGCACAATTACGCCTAATTAAGAAACTGAGAAGTAATACAAAAAAATAAAGGGGTAGTTAATGTTTACATCTATTATTCTGGGAGCTGGGAAAAGCACCAGGATGAAAGCCAATAAATCAAAGTTGCTTTTTAACATAGCTGGTAAACCAGTAATCAGTCACATCATCTCATCGCTTAAAGCCGCAAAAGCTAAAAGCAACTTGTGCGTTATTAATAATAAGTCGCCAGAATTAAAAAAATTACTTGATGATGAAAGAGTAGATTATGCATATCAGTCTGTTTTAGACGGCACTGCAGGCGCTGTTAAATCCGCGCTAAAAAAGAAACATACATTTAGTTCTAAGATATTGATTTTATGTGGTGATGTCCCATTTATTACCAGCGCATCTATAAAAAAACTTATTGCTAAACTTAAGACTGCGGATGCAGTTGTTGGAACTATTGAGCTAGAATCACCAAAAGGGTATGGAAGAATTGTAAGAATAAATAATAAGTTTGACTGCATTGTAGAAGATAAAGAAGCTACTCCTGACCAGCGATTAATTCGTGAGGTGAATACTGGCATCATCGCCATACATGAAAAAATTCTAAGAAATTACATTAGTCAGATTAAAAATAATAATCAAAAAAAAGAATATTATTTAACTGATATCATAAAAATACTTACTGCTAATGACAAAAAAGTTTCTACTTTTAAATTTAATAGCGAGTTTGAAGTAAAAGGCGTTAATTCAAAGGTTGATTTAGTAAATCTGGAGAGACAGTATTTACGCGATAAAGCCGAGGAGCTTCTTGAAAGCGGGACTCTTATCAGAGATCCATCAAAGACTGACATTAGGGGACAGCTTCGTGTTAGTGGCAATGTTGAAATTGATATTAACTGCGTCTTTGAAGATAGCGTATCAATAGGTGAAAACTCAACTA
>CBFIBF010000017.1:0-1866 GCA_965660795.1 Gammaproteobacteria bacterium | reverse complement strand
CCTGGCACAATAATTAAATCAGACTGCAATATAGGGAACTTTGTTGAAATAAAAAATTCTCTTATAAAAGAGAGTACTAAAATTAACCATCTAAGTTATGTGGGTGATGCAACAATTGGTAAAAACGTTAATATAGGGGCAGGCGCGATAACTTGTAATTACGATGGCGTTAACAAGCATAAAACTATAGTAAAAGACAATTCATTTATAGGATCCGGCTCAATGCTTGTAGCTCCAGTGATTATAGGGCAAGGATCTTTTATAGCTGCTGGTTCAACCATAACCAAAGATACATCAGGTTCTGGTCATCTAACAATTGCACGAAGCAAACAGATGACTATAAGAAACTGGAAAAACAAAACAACTAAAAAAGTTAAAAAGTAATGTGTGGAATATTTGGCATTGCATCTAAACGTAATATTGGCAATCAACTTTACCAAGGTCTGGTGAAACTTGAGTATAGAGGATACGATTCATCTGGAATTTCTGGTCTTAGCCTAAATTCAAAAATATCTACCATTAAAGCTATTGGTCCAATCAAAAACCTTAAAACTAAGCTTAATAAGCTTTCTGGAATTACAACAGGTATTGCACACACGCGTTGGGCAACACACGGACAACCAATTTTAAAAAATACTCATCCACACAGATCAGATAACATTTGCTTAGTGCACAATGGCATTATAGAAAATTATCTTGAACTTAAAAACTTTCTCAAAAAAAAGAGATATGCCTTTTCGAGTGATACTGACTCAGAAGTAATATCTCATCTAATAAATTGGAATTTTAAAAAATGTAAAAATATGGATTCAGCCATCATACAGACAGCAAGCTCTCTAGAAGGAAGTTATGCGATTGGAATAATTTGTTCTGATAATCAGAATACTATATATGCTGCTTGTAAAGGTAGCCCACTAATTATCGGTAAAGGTGTAAATCAAAACTATATCGCATCTGATTTGGCCCCTATTATTTCTGATACGAATAAATACATAACGCTTGATGATAATGAATTTGCAAAGATTTCATCAAACAAAGTAGCCATTTTTAACAAAAGTAAAAGAATATTAAATAAAACAACTAAAATTTCTAACTTATCAAAGTCTCAATCTTCTTTATCTGGTCACAAACACTACATGCATAAAGAAATTCATGAACAGCAATCCATAATTAAAGACATGACTAATCGATATATTGGGAAAGAAAAAATTTTACCGAACATATTTGGCCATGGTACTGATAAAGTTCTAGAGACTATAGAGCATATTCATTTTGTTGCCTGCGGAACAAGTTACCATGCATCACTTGTTGCTAAAGATTGGATTGAACAACATACAACGATTACCTGCACTGCAGAAGTTGCAAGTGAATACAAATATAAAAAAATAAATGTTTTACCAAATACATTATTTGTAGCTATTTCTCAGTCAGGTGAGACATCAGATACTATCTCGTCATTAAAAAAGGCATTAAAGCTAAACTATACTGATACTTTGGCAATATGTAATGTAGCAGAGAGTACGCTAACAAGACTTTCTAATTTAAATTTTCTTATGAATGCAGGTCCAGAAATAAGTGTTGCATCAACTAAAGCTTTCACCTCACAACTTTTTGCCCTACTTCTACTGACTATGATTGTTTCAAGAAAATATAAAGTTAATGAAAAAAAGATGATTGGTGAGATTAAAAAAATAGATAAAATTATCATCAAAATCTTTTTGATGGAACCTGAAATTAAAAAGATAGCATCTAAATTTAAAAACAAAGACCATACACTTTTCCTTGGTAAAGGTGCAACTTATCCTATAGCGCTTGAATCAGCACTAAAACTTAAAGAAATCTCATACATACATGCCTCCGCTTATC
>CBFIBF010000016.1:16833-20068 GCA_965660795.1 Gammaproteobacteria bacterium | reverse complement strand
TCCCTCTCTGCTGGCACAGGGCTTTTGTATACTTTAATGTTAACTAAAATATATGGATTCTCATTTAAAGAAGCAATTGGGTACACATTACTTGTCGTGGGACTTTTTTATAATCTCATTGGTGCTATTGTACTTTATTTAATATCAACTATAAGCATAACAATCCTTCCTGTTTTATTGATTGGTTCACTAGCTGGAGGTTACGTAGGAGCTATGATAGCAATTAGTAGATCAAATATATTTATTAAGATTGCCTACCAGATTGTCACACTGATAGTTGCATATAAGCTGCTGTTTTAGACTGATCGGTATGTAGACATATAATCATTCATAGCATTTATGAAAGACTTGTATTCTGATTTAGATTTAACAACGTCGGCTATGTCATCTAAATTAATAATACTATGAACGACTGTATTATATTCCGAATGCAGTTCCAATGATGCCATCTTAGATGTTCCAATCTCCATTCTATCAAAAGCAACAAGAACATCATGACATTTTGATTTCTTTTCATTAATCAAGTCAATTGACTCAATTATGGATGATCCAGATGATACAACATCATCAACGATTAATGCTGAACCTGATATATCACAGCCGACAAATTGACCCATGTCGCCATGATCTTTTATTTCTTTTCTATTAAAAGCATAAGGTTTGTTAAGCTGGTGGTTCACAAATAGACTTTGTGATATAGATGAACACAACGTAATTCCCTTGTAGGCTGGACCAAAAATAAAATCAAATTCAAGAGCCTTTTGTGTAATATAACTAGCATAATAGCTAGATAGTTTTGTAATAAGTTCTCCATTATGACATAACCCAGTGTTGAAATAGTATGGGCTTTGTCTTCCAGATTTTAGTGTAAAATTACCAAATTTTAAAATTTTTTCACTTAAAATGAATTCTATAAAATCTTGTTTGTTATTAAACATAGAGGGTATCCTTTGAATAATGATACCATATCATAAAAGTTAAGATGAAAGTTATAACTATTAATGTCTGTGGTATTAGGTCAAGTCAAAAAAAGGGGATTTTTAAATGGCTAAGAAATTCTAAAGCTGACTTTATATGTATGCAAGAAACTAGAGCTCTAGAAGATCAAATTAATAGCAGTGATTTTGAAATACCTGGTTACGAAAGGTTTATGAATGTCGCAGAAAAAAAAGGATACAGTGGTGTTGCCATATATACTAAACATAAACCACTTAAAACTGAAACATGTTTCTCTAAATCAATTTTTGAAAAAGAAGGCAGGTTCATATCATTAGAATTTGAACATTATAAAGTTATTTCTATATACTTCCCCTCGGGATCATCCGGTGAATTGAGACAAAAATTAAAATATGAATTTATGGATTATTTTGAAAAATATATAAGAAAAGAAATGAAAAAAAGAAAAGCGCTAATTATTTGTGGTGATTATAATATTGCTCATACTAAAGAAGATATTAAGAACTGGCGTTCAAATCAAAAAAACTCAGGTTTTTTACCTGAAGAAAGAGAATGGATGACAAAATTAATAAGCAAGATCGGTTTGTGTGATGCATTTAGAGAGAAATGCAAAAAGACCGATGTTTATACTTGGTGGTCTAATAGAGGAAATGCATATGCAAATAATGTTGGTTGGAGGATAGATTATCAAATGGTTACTGCAGACTTAAGAGACAAAGTAAAAAGCGTGTCTGTTTATAAAGATAAAAAGTTTTCTGACCATGCTCCTTTAATAATTTCTTATAATGATTAATTTTCTTAAACAAAGTATTGAACCTTATTTAGAAAGAAGAATTATTATCTCCTTGATAATGGGCTTTGTCTCTGGGCTTCCGTTGTTGCTAACAATAACACTTCTTCAAGCCTGGTTAACTGATGAGAATATCTCAAAATCAACAATTGGTTTATTTGCGTTAATCGGGTTGCCGTATTCTCTAAAGTTTCTCTGGGCGCCATTGTTCGATAGATATGTTATCTCAGCCCTTGGAAGAAGAAGAGGCTGGTTATTACTCTCTCAGATTTTCCTTATCTCATCAATCTTTCTCTTGGGTCAATCACAGCCCTCTATTAATTTATATAATGTTGCTTTGTTATCTTTGGCAGTTACCTTTTTTTCTGCCTCACAAGATATCGTCATTGATGCATATAGGAGAGAAAGTTTAAGAGAAAATGAACAGACCATTGGGGCTTCCGCATATGTTTTAGGTTATAGGTTCGGCGCTCTTGCGGCCGGAGCAGGTGGATTAATACTTGCAGATATTTTTTCTTACTCATTTGTCTATTCAATAATGGCCTCAATAATGATATTAGGTGTAGTAACAACCCTACTATCTGATGAACCTGAGGTTGATATGAAACCCTACACTCTTGGCGAATCAATCATCGAACCATTCAAGGAATTTTTTACACGATTTACATCAAGATCAAGTGAGCTGAAAATATTAACTCCCTATTTTATTTTATTGTTCATACTTTTATACAAAGTAGGTGACACAATGGCGCATTCTCTTAGTACAAATTTCTACCTAGATATTGGCTTCACAAAAACTGAAATAGGAACAGTTGTTAAATTTTTTGGATTGGGAGCAACTTTAATAGGAGCGTTTCTTGGCGGAATATTATCATTGAAAATAGGGCTTTATAGGTCGCTTATATATTTTGGAGTATTTCAACTTATAGCTACATTAGGATTCTCAGTTTTATATTATGCAGGTGATAATATACTAATGTTAATTCTTGTCATATCCCTTGAAAATTTAGCTGCAGGTATGGGATATACAGCCTACCTAGCATTTATTGCTCACATGACGTCAAAAGAATTCACTGCAACTCAGTTTGCTTTGATGACTGCGCTAATGTCCTTACCAAGAACATTTTTATCAGGAACATCTGGTTATCTTGTTGAAATGCTGAACTGGGACCTTTACTTCATTTTTTGTTCTTTAATAGCAATACCTGCTCTGATAATATTAAAAAAAATAAAGTTTATAATTAAAGATGAATAATTTTAATACTGCAGATTTATGTGATGATCATAAACTTGCAATCGCGCAACCAATTTTCAAATCCTATGGTGCTAATACACATTGTCACGGAAGAATAAGAACTGTCGAAGCTGTAGAAGATAACTCGTATGTTAAGAAATTACTCCAGGAGGATGGCACAGGATGCATAATGGTTGTTGATGGTAAAAGTTCTGAGAAGTGTGCTTTAGTTGGAGACAATCTTGCTGCAATTG